>DASTOJ010000015.1:0-88600 GCA_035762565.1 Candidatus Methylomirabilota bacterium
GCCTCGCTCGGAGGTGCCGGTGGCCCCGGGGGGTCCCAGAGCGAATGCTTCATCGAGCGAAGGACCCGCCGGGGCCACCGCCAGGTGGCAGGAGCTGGTCGAGGTCGCCGCAACCGCCGCGCACGTGTACACGGAGTGCGCGCGGATCTGGAACCCGATTCACACCGACGTCGCCGTTGCGAGGCGTGCGGGCCTGAGCGCCCCGATCCTGCACGGCACCGCGACGCTCGCGCTGGCCGTGTCTCGCGTCCTGGCGCGCGACCTGGGGGGCGAGCCCGGGCGCGTGGCCGCGATCCACGCGAGGTTCACCGGCATGGTGCCCATGCCATCGTGGTTCACCGTCCGCGGCCGGCCGGCCGACGGGCCCGGCGTCGCCTTCGACGCGGTCGGCCCCGACGGCGTTCCGGTCCTCAGCCAGGGGGTCCTCATCCCATGCGACAGATGAGCCGGCGCGAGCGTCTCCAGGCCGCGATCAATCGCCAGCCCGTCGACCGGGTGCCGTACGCCGTGTGGCGTCACTTCCCCGCCGTCGATCGGTCGCCGGCCGGCCTGGCCCAGGCCACCCTGCGCTTCCACGACCACTACGGCTCCGATTTCCTCAAGCTCACGCCGCACGGCGGCTACGCCGTGGAAGCGTGGGGCTGCGTGGAGGCCGAGGAGGTCCTGCCCGACGGCCATCGCGCCTGCGCCTCGTGCGCCGTGAAGAACCCCGAGGACTGGAGGCGCATCGGGCCGCTCGATCCGATGAGCGCGGAAGGTTACAGCCAGCAGATCGAGACGATCGTCCGCCTGGGGTTCGACCGGCGGATCGGGGACGCCCCGGTGCTGCCGACCCTCTTCTCGCCGCTCTCCCTGGCCCACAAGCTGTCGGGAGGCCGCCTCGCCGCCGACCTGCGCGAGCATCCCGACCTGGTGCGCGGCGCGCTGGAGGCGATCACCGAAACGCTGATCCGCTTCGCCGACATCGCCCTCACGGAGGGTGTGTCCGGCATCTTCTACTCGGTCCAGGCTGCCAGCCGTAGCGCTCACGCCGAGGAGACCTACGCGGAGTTCGGGGAGCCTCACGATCGCAGGATCCTCGAATCGGTCGCCGGCCGCTCGTTCCTGACCATCGTGCACTGCCACGGCGACGCGCTGATGTTCGACCGGCTCGCCCGGCTGCCCGGTCACGCCTGGAACTGGGACGACCGGCGCACCGCCCCCGCACTGGCCGAAGGGCGCGCCACGGTCCCGGGCGCGGTGATCGGCGGTCTCGATCAGTGGTCGACGCTGCGCGACGGGACGCCCGAGCGCGCGGCGGCCGAGGCGCGCGACGCGGTCAGCCAGACCGGGGGGACGGGGGTCATCGTGGGGCCCGGCTGTGTGCTGGCGATGAACACCCCGGACGACAACGTGGCCGCCGTCGTCCGGGCCCTCGGCGGCTCGCTCAAGCCCGTCCCCGGGATCAGGCCGCCGCCGGCGTGACCCGACGGCGGCGGACCGCTGTCTACTTCGCGACGTTGAACCGGAAGTGGCAGATCTCGCCGTCCTGGACGACATAGTCCTTGCCCTCCAGGCGCAGCTGGCCCCGGGCCCGCAGGTTGGCGAACGAGCCGTCCACCGCGATCAGCTCGTCGTAGCCGTTGACCTCGGCCCGGATGAAGCCGCGCGCGATGTCGGAGTGCACGGTGCCGGCAGCGTCCTGGGCGCGCGTGCCGGCCGGAACCGGCCACGCCCGGACCTCGTCCTCGCCGGTGGTGAAGAACGACACGAGGCCGAGCAGCGCGAAGCACTCGCGCAGCACGCGGTTGATGGCCGGCTCGGCCAGGCCGAGGTCGGCCAGAAAGGCCTGCTGCTCCTCGCCCTCCAGCCGCGCGATCTCGGCCTCGATCACCGCGGACACCCAGCCCACCCGCGTCTGTGGGTGCCCGGCCACGTCGGCCAGCCCGTGGCGGGCCGCCACCTGCTCGGCCTCCCCGATCGCCGCCTCTTCGACGTTCACGAGGTGGAGGATCGGCTTCTGGGAGAGGAACGTGAAGCCGCGGACGATGCGCGTCTCGTCGGGGGTGAGGCTCACCGCCCGGAGCGGCATCTCGGCCTCCAGCGCGGCCTTGAGCCGGCCGAGCAGCTCCTGCTCGCGCACCTCAGCCTCCTTGCGCTGTTTCTTGATCGACGCCTCCAGCCGCTCCAGCCGGCGGTCGACGACCTCGAGGTCGTCCAGCACGAGCGTCAGCTCGAGGTCGAGGACGTCGCGCCGGGGATGGGGCGCGCCCCGCGCCTCGTCGGGGAACGCCCGCACCACGTGGAGCAGCGCGTCGGCGTTGCGGAACTCCTTGGCCTCCAGCCCGCTCCGCTCGCCTTTCTCGATGCCGGCCAGGTCCACGACCTCGAACGTGGCGTAGGTCGTCTTCTTCGGCTTGAACAGGCCGCTCAGGCGGTCCACGCGCGGATCGGGCACGCGGGCCACGCCCGTATGCAGCTCGCTCCGGCCGGCGTCGTAGCGGGACGTCGCCACCTGGGCGCCGGTGAGGAGATTGAATAGCGTCGTCTTGCCGCTCTTGGGCAGGCCCACGAGACCGATCTTCATGCGATCGATTATAGTGGACGCCTCCAAACCCATCGCCGGCGACCTCGACGCGCGTGGCGCGTCGCCCGCCCTGCTCGTGTCGCGCTTGTGGGGCGCGAACATCCTGGCCATCAAGGTGCATCGCCGGCTTCTGCTTCGTCGTCAATCTCTGGCGGCTCAAGCGCGACCGGCCGAGCGCGCTGGCCCCTCTCTTCCCCACCAGACGGTCTTCGGCGTCGTCCACACCCTCCGCGCTCGTCGCGCCCAGGCGCCTCGTTCCCGGGCTTTGAGCGGGCGACGTATAATCGCGGCATGCCGACGCAGCCTTCCAGGCGGTTGGAGGTCGTGCCCAATCCGCATCCGGACCGCGACTACGAGGTCTCGATGGCGGTGCCGGAGTTCACCTGCCTGTGTCCGATGACCGGGCAGCCCGACTTCGCGACGATCCGGATTCGCTACGTGCCCGATCAGCACCTGGTCGAGTTGAAGGCCTTGAAGCTCTACCTGTGGTCGTACCGCCAGGAGGGCGCCTTCCACGAGGACGTGACCAACCGGATCCTCGACGACCTCGTGGCCGCCGCTCGCCCGCGCTGGGCCGAGGTGATCGGCGACTTCAACGTCCGCGGCGGCATCAAGACCGAGATCCGCGCGAAGTACGGAAAGCGTCCCGCGCTCGACGGCTGAGGACCACGCTTCCCGGCGAGGGAAGCGGCGCGGCGCCTCTCGGTAATCGATTGCCGTCCCGGTGCACCAAATCCCAGGCAATCGACCCGGGCACCGCGCTTGCACCGGGGGAGGGTGGAGGCCACCATGACGCCGTCCCGCTTCCTCGCCATCGTCCTCGCCGCTTCGCTCCCGTCGGTCGGCACGCCGGCCGGCGCCGGTGAGCCGAGCCTGCTGCTCCAGCGCCAGCTCGACCGGGTCGTCGCGGCGCTCGACGATCGCCAGCGCGATCCGGCCGAGCGCCGCCGCGCCGTGCGCGCGGTCGTCGAGGAGACGTTCGACTTCGAGGAGGCCGCCCGCCGAGCGCTCGGGCACCACTGGAACGACCGGACGCCCGCCGATCGCGCCCGCTTCGTGGGCCTCTTCGTCGATCTCATCGACCGCGCGTATCTTCGCCGTGTCGAGCACTGGAACGGCGGCAGCATTGCCGTGGTCGACGACACCGTCGAGGGCGAGCGCGCCACCGTTCGCACCGCCATCACCGGCCGCGACGGCGGGCGCACGCCGGTGGACTTCCGCATGCGCCGCGCGGCCGAGGGGCGCTGGCGCGTGGTGGACGTCAGCGTGGGAGGAACCGGCCTGCTCGCCAGCTACCGCGTCCAGTTCGCCCGGCTGATGGACAACGGCGGCTTCCCGCACCTGCTGGAGCGCCTCGAAGCCAAGGTCGCCTCCCTGCAGCCCTAGAGGCGTCGGGAGCCTGAGTGCTCCTCGACGTCCCTTCTGAGGTAATCTGGCGCCCGGAGGAAGGCGACATGGAACTCGTCGGTCGGATCCTGGACGGCTCGATCCCCTACAGTCCGCGCGGCGAGCCGCAAGGTCCCAGCTTCTTCGGGGGGCGCGTGAGCCAGGACGACAGGATCGACCGGCTGGAGGAGGTCGCCCTGCTCGACGGCTGCTCACGCCGCCAGCTGCGCGCGATCGCCCGCATCAGCGAGGTCGTCGAGGTGCCGGCCGACACGGTGCTGGCCCGGAGCGGGCAGCCCGGCGAGGAATTCTTCCTCATCCTCGACGGCAGCGCCCGCGTCGAGGTGTCGCCTCGCAAGCGTTCCCGCCTCGAGCCGGGCCAGTACTTCGGAGAGATGAGCCTGCTCGACGGCGGCCCTCGCTCGGCCAGCGTCGCCGCCGAAACACCACTGCGCCTGCTTGTCATCAAGCGGCGCGATTTCGCCACGCTCCTGCGCGAGGCGCCCGAGTTGACACAGAACATCCTCGCCACCCTCTCGCGCCGCGTGCGGGTGGCCGAGTCCGGCCTCCACGATTGATCCGGGGGGCCGGTACGGTCCCCGCTCCCGCAGCACGTCGTTCACCCGCGACGCGGTCGGGGTCGGGCGTGCCGGTTACGGTCACCCGATCGCCCGGCCTGAACGAGCAGGCCGCGGATTCCATGGTCTCCACCGGCAGCGTGAGTCCCTCGCGCGTGAGAAACACGAGCCGTTGTCAATCGCGTTCATGGCTCCTCTCCTGACGCGCATGAGCCGCAAGCGTGATGCCTGCGTCAGGCCGTCAGGGCGAGGAGCACCATGCCGGCCAGCATGACGACGGCGCCGAGGGCGGACTCGCGCACGCGCTGGGCTTCGCCGAAGGCCAGCACGCCGATGGCCATGGCGAACAGGATCTCGACCTGCTTGACCGCCTCCACGTAGGACGACAGCGTCAGCGTGTAGGCGTGGCCCTGGCTGATCGTGGTCAGGGCGGCGAACACGCCGAGCGCGACGAATTCCTTCCAATGCCGCGGCACCTGCGCGAAGTGGCGGGCCGAGGTCGCCAGCGTGATCGGCGTCATGATGGCGCTGGCGGCCAGATAGCCGCCCAGCGTGCCCATTGCCGCATTGGAGGCCAGGATGGCCTGCTTGATCGTGATGACCGACGGCGCATACAGGAGGGCCGCCAGCAGCGTGTAGCGCTGGCCGCGGTCGGTGAAGAGCACGGTGAGCGGTTTCCAGAAGCCGAGCCGGGCTCGGCTGACGTTGAGCAGGTAGACGCCCGCCGCGCTCAGCACCACGCCGGCGATGCCGAGCGCGGTCGGGCGCTCGCCGATCGTCACCCACGCCATGCCGAGCAGAACCAGCAGGCTCACCTTCCACAATGCGGTGACGAGCGAGATCTCGGAGAGCTTGAGCGCCTTCGACAGCGCCAGCGTGGACATCGTCTGGCAGACGCCGAAGAGCGCGCACCAGCCGACGAAGCCCGGCCTCACGGCCGGGAATCCCCCCACCACGCAGGCGGCGAGCGCGAACGGCAGCAGGAAGGTGAACCGGCCCCAGACGTTGATGTACTCGTCCAGTGCGTGTCCCAACCGCTTCATGGCGGTGTTGCGCAGGACCTGGAACAGCGCCGCCACCAGCGCCAGGACGAGCCACATGGAGGAAAATTCTACGCCGCGGGCTCAGTACTTGGCGAGGAACTCGAGGAGCGCGTGGTTGAAGATGTCGGGGCGATCGTGGGGCGTGGCGTGGCCGGAGCCGGGGACCACGACGAGGTGGGCGCCCGGGATGGCCGCCGCCAGGGCGAGCTTGGCGGCCAGCGGGACCGAGGTGTCGCGATCACCGGCGACGATCAGCGTCGGCTGCCGGATTGCTGCCACCTGCCCGCGGGCGTCGAAGCGCACGAGCGCCCGCATCGCGGCGAAGTAGGCGCCTCGGGAGGTGGCGCCCAGGCTGGCGACCGCGGCATCGTAGAGCGCGCGCTGCTCGGGCCACGGAAACAGCCGGCGGGCGACGTGGGCGGCGACGGCGCTCATGGGCGCTGTCCCGAGCAGGAGCAGGCGCAGCGCCGCTCGCGCGAGGTCTCCGGGGCCGGCAAACTGCAGGCGCGCGAACGGATTGACCAGGGTGAGCGAGCGCACACGCGCCGGGGCGGCGAGGGCCAGGCGCAGCGCCACGCAGGCGCCGAGCGACAGCCCGAGCACGTGGGCGCGCTCCGCTCCGAGCCGCTCGAGCAGGCCGGCCACGCCGCCGGCCATGCCGTCCACCGTCAACGGCCCCGGTGGCAGCGGGGAGGCGCCGTGGCCGGGGAGGTCGACCGCGATGACGCGATAATGCGCCTCGAGCGCCGCCTGCTGCTCCGGCCAGTCGGCGCTCGACGAGCCCAGGCCGTGAAGGAGGACGACGTCCGGGCGCGCGCGACCTCGCACGGTGCAGTACAGCGGGGCGTCCCTCGACACGGCGGGCGACGGCATCGCCAGTCAGCATACCGAACCGACCCGCGCGCTGGCCTCGCGATTTGACGTCTCGTGAACACGATGGCATCGTCGTGATGTCCCATGTCCGGTGCCACCTCGCCGACCGCCGAGACGGGCCGCGGCCTGCTCGGCAAGAACGCGGCACTCGCCTCGCGCCTCGGCGCGCTGGGAGCTCGCGGCGGCGCGGCGGCCACCGCGCTTTCCGGGCTCGGCACGCCGCCCACCGACGAGCTGGTCCACGCGCTGCGGGACGCCGGCCGCGAGTTCGCCGCGCTCCGCGCCGAGGCGCTCGCGATTGCCGGCGCGGCCGGCCTGACGGCCCCGCCGGCCGAGGCGATCGCCTCCACCCGCCAGCTCGACGCCGTCCTGCGCACGCTGGTGCAGACGCTGGAGGTCGAGGAGCGCGGCGCCGCGCTGGCCCGCGTGCGGGCCGAGGCGCTGGCCGTGCTCGACCAAGTGACGGCGTTGGTCCATCGCGACGACCCGGCGTTCGCCGCGCTGGCGCGCTGCCACACGCGGGCGCGCGAGGTGCGCGCGACCCTCGCCGCCTCATCGGAGTCCGATCCCGAGCGCGAGCGCGTGGCGGCGGCCGCGGCGACCGCGCCGTTCACCGCGTTGCTGGCCCTGATGGACGGCGCCCAGGCCTTGGACGACGATCGATGGGCCGCGCTGGCGGACGCGGTCGCCACCACCTTCGGCCGCCCGCTGGCGGCCGCCGCCACCCGGGGCCGCCTCCTTCGACGGTCGTCGAGCGGACGTCCCGGCTCTGCCGCGGCGCCCTAGACCACACCGCGGGCGGCGAGCGCCCGCAGGTCGTCGCGGGTGAGACCCAGCCGGCCGCAGTAGATCTCCTCGTTGTGGGCGCCGACCGCGAGCGGGCCCGCGCTCTCGATCCGGCCGGGGCTGGCGGTGAGCCGGGGCACGATCCCGACCATCGAGAGCAGGCCGCCGAGCGGGCTTGCGACATCGACGATGTTGTCGCGCGCTCGCACCTGGGGATCCTCGAAGAGGTCGCGCGCGTTGGTCACCAAGCCGCACGGCACCTCGGCCGCGGCGAGCCGGGCCAGCACCTTGTGCGCGTCGGCGGCGCCCACCCAGGCCTGGACTATCGCATCGAGGTCCGCGCGCCGCTCCAGGCGCGAGGCCATCGTGGGGAACTCGGCGGCCAGGCCCGGCCTGCCCATCGCGGCGGCCAGCCGCGCGAACATCCGGTCGTTGGTGCAGGCGATCGCCAGCCAGCGCCCGTCGCGGGCGCGGTAGTGGTCGTGCGGCACCACGTACTCGGTGCCGGAGCCGATCCGCTCGCGGACATAGCCGGTGGCGCCGAAGACCGGGATCAGCTCGTCGAGCATCCTGAGCATGGGCTCGTAGAGGCCGACGTCCACGACCTGTCCCTCACCGCTGCGCCGCCGGTGCTCGAGCGCGACCAGCGCCCCGAACGCGGCGAGCGCGCCGGCCAGGTAGTCGGGGATCGTCGGCGTGCCCGGCGACACCGGCGGGCGATCCGGGTAGCCGGAGAGATACGAGATGCCGCTCATGGCCGCCGCGATGCGGCCGAAGCCGGGCCGCCCGCGATAGGGCCCCGTCTGGCCGAAGGCGGAGATGCGTACCATGACCAGCGCCGGATTGACAGTGCGCAGGTCGTCCCAGCCGAGCCGCCAGCCCTCCAGCGTCCCCGGCCGGAAGTTCTCGGCGACCACGTCGACGTTCCCGGCCAGCCGCCTGACGAGCGCCTGCCCCTCGGGCTCGCGCAGGTTGCAGGTGATCGACTTCTTGTTGCGCGACTCGACGAGCCACCAGTACGAGAGGCCCTCGGCGGCCGGAGTACCCAGCCGGCGGAGGTCGTCGCCGCGGCCCGGTTGCTCGACCTTGATGACCTCAGCGCCAAACTCGCCGAGCAGCGTGCAGCAAAACGGCGCGGCGACGAACGTCGCCAGGTCGAGCACAGTGAGGCCGTGGAGCGGCGGGGGCACGAGGCCCACGTCTAGCGCAGGTCGGCCCCGGATTGCAACCGCCCCGCGTGGCGGCCGCTGGGACGCCCCGGCCTCGGACTATGCCTCGGCGAAGATCTTGAGCTTTTCCGTGCGGGTGGGATGCCGCATGCGCTTGAGCGCCTTGGCCTCGATCTGGCGGATGCGCTCGCGCGTGACCCGGAACTCCTGCCCGACCTCCTCAAGGGTCCAGTCGTAGCCGTCGGCGAGGCCGTAGCGCAACCGCAGCACGCGCGCCTCGCGCGGCTTGAGTGTGTCGACCAGCGCCAGCGTCCGGGACCGCCGCTCGGCCCCCAGGGTCGTCTCGTAGGGGGAAGCCGCCTGGCGGTCCTCGATGAAGTCGCCGATCGCGCAATCGTCGTCGTCGCCCACCGGTGTTTCCAGCGAGATGGGCTCGACGATGACGCCCAGGGCGGCCCGGACCATGTCGGCGGGCATCTGCACGCGGACGGCGATCTCCTCGGGCGTCGGCTCGCGGCCCAGCTCCTGCACGAGCTGGCGTGAGGCCTTGATCAGGCGGTTGATGCGCTCGATCATGTGCACGGGCAGGCGGATCGTCCGTGCCTGATCGGCGATGGCGCGGCTGACCGACTGCCGTACCCACCACGTCGCGTAGGTCGAGAACTTGTAGCCGCGCCGGTACTCGAACTTGTCCACCGCGCGCAGCAGCCCGATGTTGCCTTCCTGGATCAGGTCCAGCAGCGGCAGCCCGCGATTGACGTGCCGCTTGGCGATCGAGACGACCAGACGGAGGTTGGCCTCGGCCATCCGGTTCTTGGCCTCGGCGGCGTCGGCTCGCGCCCGCCGGATGCGCTCGAGCACGGGGCGCAGGCGCGCGGCGTGGCCGTTGGTCGCCGCCGGGATGAGCGTCTGGACCAGCCCCGGCCGCTCGCCCTCGGAGTCGAACACGTCGTAGCGCACGCGGAGATTCCGCAGCCGCGCCAGCACGCGCTGCTCGCGGCGCCGGACCTCGGCCAGCCGCTTTGCGCGGCTGCGCGCGGCTGGCCCCCGCGCCCGCGGCCGGGACGCCGCTCGCGCGTCGACGAGGACTCGGAGGATGCCGGCCAGACCGCGGCTCACCCGGCGAGCGAGGATGGTGCGCGCGGCCTCGCTCAGCTCCTGCTCTAGAGGGTCGACGACGGCCTCGACGTCGATCTCGCGCCGGCCGAGCCGGACGCCCAGGTCCCGCAGGCCCTCACGCCCGATCTCCGTGCCCAGCACGGCGAGGATCACCGTCTCACGTCCGGTCTCGATCCGGCGGGCAAGCTCTACCTCTCGCGTGGGTGTGAGGAGGGGCACCTGCCCCATTTGTCGGAGATACACTCGAACCGAATCCTCGATCCCTGATGCTGCCGTTTCTTCTATCACCAGCGTGTCACCCCGGCAGACGCATGGCAAGCGGCGGACCAGATGTCAAGTGCCGTGGAACAGTGCGATCTCTAACGCCTTGGAATTTCTGCGGTCCTCCAGCTCGTGACGGCAATTTGACACCGTGTCGGGCAATGTGACACTTGTGGTGGTCACGCATTCGTGGCTATCCTCTGGCTTACACTCATGAAAGCGCTCGGGCTGGCGATCCTTCTCGCGCTGTCGGCGGCGGTGGCTGCCCCACCCGCCGATGCCGACAGCCGGCGTGGAGACGGCCGCGGACACTCGTTCCGTAGCTTCCGCGGCCGGGACCACCAGCTGCATCATCATCACCAGCGTCATCCCCATCACCGGGGGGCTTCCCCGCACCGCCCGTTCTTCCCCGGGTTCACCTCGCCCTCGGTCGTCGTCACCTCGCCGCTGGTCGTGGCGCCGGCACCCGTCTACATCTCCCCGGCGCCGTACGCGCCGCCCGTCGCGTACGCGCCACCCCCCGCGTACGCTTCACCCCTGCCGCCCGTCGTGGAGTTTTCGACCGGTCGCTATGAGCTGCGCGGCGACGGCGTGACGTCGCCGTACGTGTGGGTGTGGGTCCCCAATCCACCGGCCGCGCCACCGGCTCCGCCGGCGCCTGCGGCTCCCCCCGCGGAGGCTCCGGACTCGGGCGGCACAGGACAGGCGGCCCCCGGGCGGCCGGTCGTGATCTATCGATGGACCGACGAGGACGGCGTGACGACCTGGACGGACAGCCTGGAGAAGGTGCCCGCGCGCTTCCGCGCCGAGACCCGCCGGTCGGCTCTCACGCGGTAACGGCCTCGAGCGGGCGCCCGGCCCGGCGGGCCGGGGGATCCGTGTCTCAGGCGTGGTCGCCGGGTAGGCTGCGCTGGAGAGAGTTCACGTCAGCGTCCACCATCATCTCGACGAGCTCCCGGAAGCTCACCTTGGGGCTCCAGCCGAGGACCGCGCGAGCCCGGGAGGCGTCGCCGATCAGGGAATCGACCTCGGCCGGCCGCACGTGGGCCGTGTCCACGGCGACGTGCGTGCGCCAGTCGAGCCCGACCCGGGCGAAGGCGATCTCGCACAGCTCGCCCACGCTGTGCGTCGTGCCGGTGGCGATCACGTAGTCGTCGGGCGTGGGTTGCTGAAGCATCAGCCACATCGCCTGTACGTAGTCGCCCGCGAAGCCCCAGTCGCGCTTGGCGTCGAGATTGCCCAGGCGCAGCTCGCGGTCCAGCCCGAGCTTGATGCGCGCCACGCCGTGGGTGACCTTGCGGGTGACGAACTGCCTGCCCCGCCGGGGCGACTCGTGGTTGAACAGGATCCCCGACGCAGCGTAGAGCCCGTAGGACTCGCGGTAGTTCACCGTGATGTAATGGCCGTAGACCTTGGCCACACCGTAGGGGCTGCGCGGGTGGAAGGGCGTCCGCTCGTTCTGGGGACTCTCCCGGACCTTGCCGAACATCTCCGAGGACGAGGCCTGGTAGAACTTGATGCCGCGGTCGACGACGCGGATCGCCTCCAGCATGCGCGTGACGCCGAGCGCCGTCGCCTCGCTGGTGAGGATCGGCTGGGCCCACGAGGTCGGCACGAACGACTGGGCGGCGAGATTGTAGACTTCGTGGGGCTCCGTCTCGTGCAGGAGGGTGATGAGCGAGAGCTGGTCGAGAAGGTCGCCCTCCCGCAGCTGCACGCGATCGTGCAGATGGGCGATGCGCTCGAAGTGGTCGCTGGAGGCCCGGCGCACCATGCCGTAGACCGTGTAGCCCCTCTCGAGAAGGAACTCCGCGAGGTACGAGCCGTCCTGGCCGGTGATGCCTGTGATCAGAGCCCGTCGCTGCGTCACGACGCCTTGATTCTAGCCCAGCGAGGGCCCGCCCTCGAATTCTTTGCGGCCCGCACAGTCCACCGTGACCGTGCCCGCCATCGGCCCGGTGCGCAGCACCGTGACCGTCAGCGCCGGCGACACCTCGCTCACGGTGTAGCTCGCCGCCGCGAACCGCACCCGCGGGGCGTCGTCCTGGATCGTCAGGGTGACCGTGCTCGGCTGGCCGATCCCATCCGGGTCACGGTGACAGCGCGCTCGCCGCCCCCTCCAGCGCCCGAGATACCGCGGCGCCGAACTGCACCGTCGCCGTCCGGTCGTTGTCCGTGATCGTCACCGTCGTGCTGCTCGGCGTCCCCAGAGTCGCCTCCCCGGTGGGATTGCCGAGCCTCAGGATCACCGTCTCATCCGACTCCGCCACGCCGTCGTCCACGATCAACAGCCGGATCAGCGCGGACTTCTGCCCGGCCGCGAACGTGACCGTGCCGCCGGCCAGCGAGTAGTCCCCGCCTCCGCCCGTCGCCGTCCCTCCCACCACCGCGTAATCTACCGTCACTCCGCTCGCCGCACCCCCCGTCCGCACCACCGTCACGTCGTACGTCCTCCGGCTCTCCGCCACCACGTGGCTGGCCGCCCCGAACGCGATTCGTTCCCCCGCGTCGTTGTCCGCGATCGTCAGGACCGCCGTCCGCTGTGCCCCCCGGATCGTCCCCGCGCTCGGGTTGCGCAGTACCAGCAGCACCGTCTCCGCCCCTTCCGGGAGAGTGTCCGCCGCCGTGGCCACCGTGAACGTCCGGGTGCGGATCCCCGCCGGGAATGTCAGCGTGCCTGAGCCAGGCGTGTAATCGGACCCCGCCGTCGCCGTCCCATCGCTCGTGACCCACTCGATCGTGGCGCTGCGGCTCGCCGGCCCCCGGCGCGCCACGGTGATCGTCGCCACGCCCCCCTCGGTGACCGTGTACGCCGCCGTCGCGAACTCGAACGCCGTCTCGTCGATCGTCACCGTCGTGCGCCGCATGACGCCCAGCGCGGCGCCACCGGCGGGATTCGACAGCGTCAGAACCAGGGTCTCCGAGCCCTCCAGCAGCGCGTCGCCCACCACCGTGATCGGGATCATGACCTGCGTCACGCCGCGGCCGAACGTCACCGACCCGCTTCCCCCGACCGTGAAGTCGATCCCCGGCGTCGCGCTGCCGCCCGTGACCGTGTACGCCGCCCGGGCACCGGCCGCGGTCCCTCCCGTGCGCTTCACCGGCACCTGGTACGTGCCGGCGCCCTCGTCCGCCACGTACTGCACCGCCCCGAACTGGATCGTGCCGGCCACGTCGCTGTCCGTGATCGTCAGCGTCGCCGTGCTCGGCGTCCCCAGCCCGGCCCCCACGGGGTTCGTGAGCCGCAGCCCCACGGTCTTCGCGCCGTCCGCCACGTCGTCGTCCAGCACGGGCACCGTGAACGTCCGGCTCGTCTGGCCCGCCGCGAACGTCAGCGTCCCCGCCACCGGGGTGAAGTCCCCGCCCGGTCCGGGGGTCGCGCTGCCGGTGGCCGTCGTGGCGTAGCCCACCGTCACGACGCCTGCCGTGCTGCCGGCCCGGCTCACCGTGATCGTGGCCGCCCCAGCCGTCTCGGCGACGGTGTAGCTCGTCGCCCTGAACCGCAGATTCGGCTCGTCGTCGGTGATCGTGACCGTCGCGCGGCTGGCGGCGCCCAGCACGGCCCCGCCCCCCGGGTTGCTCAGCGCGAGCGCGATCGTCTCCGACCCCTCCACCGCCGTGTCCTGCCGGGTGGTCACCGTGAACGTGCGCCTCGCCTGGTTGGCGGCGAACGTCAGCGTCCCGGCGGCGGCGGTGTAGTCTGCACCGGCGGCGGCGGTGCCGTTGCCCGTCGTGTAGTTCACCGTGACGCCGCCGTGCGTTCCGCCCGTCCGCGTCACGGTAATCGTGGCCGTTCCGCCCTCGATCACCGGGTAGTCCGGCCGGCTGAACTGCAGAACGGCGGGGACGGCCGTGGCGCCGACGCCGCTCGCGGGTCGTGACACGTTGCCGGCGCTCGTCGTGATGTTCACGCTGCCGACGAAGGTCTGCCCGGTCAGCGGCGCGAACCGGACCCTTACCACCTGACTGGCGCCCGGGGCCACGCTCAGGCTGCCCCCGAGGACGATGCTGAAGGGCGCGGCCGTCGTCACGCTGCCCGTGACGGCCGTCGGGCCGAGATTCTGGACCGTGAGGTCCAGCGTGGACGCCGAGCCGACTCTTACGCTGCCGAAGGTCAGTGCCGCGGGCGTCACGTCGAGACCGGCGAGCGCGACGCCGCTCACCGAGGGGCTGCAGGCGCTCTCGTTGCCGCTCGTGTCCACGGCGCTGACCCGGACGACGTACGTCGTCCCCGGGGTCAGCGCCGTGAGTGTCGCCGAGAACCTGTCGCCGGGGGCCGGGCTGCGAGCCGGCGCGTTGAGCGCCTGGCAGCTCGCGCCCGGGCACGAGGGCATGGACGTCCCCACGTAGACGCGATAGCCCTGCAGATCGCGCAGCGGCGAGCCGTCAGCGTTCGTGGTCGGGGCGTTCCAGGCGAGACGCAGGAAGCCGGCGTGACCCACCGTCGGCACCGCGCTGAGCAGCAGCACGAGCGCCGGCAACAGATGGCGTCTTGCCCGAGACGTCGCGAGCCGAGACCCACAACCTCCAGGTCGGGTTGCCGTGATACAACCCTCCGGGGTTCCGAGAGTGAATCCCGGGCGAGCCGGAGGGCACGCACCGGGCGGTCATTTGCACGCTCATCGCACGGCCAGGTACTGCCGGTTCGATGGTCGCCCCCGGTACGGAACCGCACCGGCTAGCGCCCGGCAGGCAGCGTACCACTAACCGGCGGGATCGGACGGTCGTTGAAGCTGCTCCAGGGTCAGGAGCGCATGGACTCGATGGTCGTGGTCAGTCCAAGCTCGAGCGAGATCCGCGGAACCCACTCGAGGACAGTGCCGGCGCGAGTGTTGTCGAGAACGCTCCGGCGGACGTCGCCCGGGCGGGCCGGCGCGTACTCGGGGCGGCTCGACACGCCGAGGGCAGCGCACATCCGCTGGTGGAGCGTGTTGACTGACGTCTCGCGCGCCGTGGCGATGTTCACCACTCCCGCGACGTCCCGCGTGAGCGCCGACAGCGCGGCCGCGGCCACGTCTCCGACGTAGATGTAGTCGCGCGTCTGCTCGCCGTCCCCGTAGATCCGGCAGCGCTGGCCGCTCAGCAGCCGCTGGGCGAAGATCGCCACTACGCCCGCCTCGCCATCCGCCCGTTGGCGGGGCCCGTAGACGTTGGCCAGCCGGAGGGACATGCCTGTCATCGAGCTCAGGCCGGTCCAGCACTCGAGGTAGCGCTCGGCAGTCACCTTCGACACCCCGTAGGGCGACACCGCGCGCGCCGGGTGGTCCTCGGGTGTCGGGAGGTTCGTGGTGTCCCCGTACGCCGCGCCGCCAGTCGAGATGTACACGACGCGCTCGGTTCCGGCGGCGCGCCCGGCCTCGAGCAGGTTGATCGTGCCCAGGATGTTGACCGCGGCGTCGAACTGGGGATCCTCCACCGAGCGCGGCACGGCCGCCTGGGCGGCCAGATGCACGATCGCGCGGGGCCCGACCTCCCTGACCACGTGCGACAACTGCCGGCTCCGGATGTCGCACACATGCAGCGTGGCCGCCGCGTTCACATTCTCGCGTTGGCCGGTGCTGAGATCGTCGACGACGGCGACAGCGTGGCCGTCGGCCACCAAGCGATCCACCACGTGCGAGCCGACGAAGCCCGCGCCGCCGGTGACGAGCACTTTCATGGCGCGAGCCTCACTTCGAGCGAACGGACTTGAGGAACCGCAGCACGGTCCGGTTGAAGAGCTCGGCGTGCTCCAGAAAGAAGCCGTGGGCGCCCGGCAGCACGGTCAGCCGCGCGCGCCGCAAGCCCTTGGCCAGCAGCCGGGAAAAGGCCGGCGGCGTGAGAATGTCGTCGGCGCCCACCAGCACCAGCACCGGCGCCCGGATCGACGACAGGCGCTTCACGCGGGTGCCGTTCCACGCCATGATGCCCTTGCCCTGTCGCTCCATGGCCTCGGGCTTCGTCTGGTGCGGATAGGCCATGGCACGCTGGAAGGCCGCCTCGACGTTGTCCTTCCTCGCGAAGAACGCCGGCGTGAACAGCCACGGATAGACGACGTGGCGGAACCGCTCCTCGATGGGCACCCGGTAGGCCAGCGACACCCACGACTCGATCGTGTGCAGGAAGCGCGCGTCGCCCTCGGCCCACGTGCAGGCCAGCGTGAGGGAGCGCACGAGCCGGGGCTGGCGCAGCGCCAGCTCCATGGCGATGGTCCCACCCATCGAGGCGCCCACCACGTGCGCGCGCTCCAGCTTGAGGTAACGCAGCAGCGCGGCGGCGTCGTCGGCCATCTGACCGGTGGTGTACACCGGCTCGGGCGGCAGGTCGGTCTCCCCGACCCCGCGGTTGTCGAACGTGACGACGCGGAAGTGAGCGGCGAACGCCTTCACCTGGAGCGCCCAGCCGACGGACGGCGCCGACAGGCCGTTGATCAGCAGCACGGGCGCCCCCTGCCCGGCGACCTCGTAGTGCACCCGTATCCGGTTGAGCACGGTGTACGGCATCAGAACGCGCTCACGAGGCGAGGACCGCGACCTTGATGGAGTCCGGCTTGCGGTGCGCGGCGAAGGCCTCCCCGATCGCATCCAGATCGAACCGGTGGGTGATCAGCGGGCGCATGCGCACGGTGCCGGCCGCGACGAGCCGCATCGCCTCGGGAAACTCGTCCTGGTAGATCATGGACCCGGCCAGGGTCACCTCCCGGCGCACGACCGAGAAGAACGCCACCGGCGTCGGCTCGTGCGGCAGACCCGTCAGCACCACCCGGCCGCCGGGCCGGACCAAGCCCAGCGCATGCGTCACCGCCTCGGCCGTCCCGGCGGTCTCGATCACCACGTCGACGCCCTCACGGCCGGAGAACGCGCGGGCGGCGGCGTCCACCGGCCCCTCGGCCAGCGCGTGAGTCGCCGCAGCGCCCAGCTCGTGGGCCAGCGCAAAGCGGCGGTCCGTACGGCTGACGACGAGCACCCGCACCCCGCGGCCACGCAGCACCTGAAGCGCCAGCAACCCGAGGGTGCCACCGCCCACGACCGCCGCGCACTCGTTCGGCGCGGCGCCGCTTCGCGCCACGGCGCGGACGACCACCGCCAGCGGCTCGGTCATCAGCAAGTCCTCGTCCGCGACCCCGGCCGGCGCGGGCCAGCAGCAGCGCGCAGGCACTCTGACGCCCTCGGCGAAGCAGCCGTCCACGTCGATGCCGACGGCCGTGCGCGCCAGGCAGAGGTTACGGTTGCCCTCGCGGCAGAGCGGACAGGCGCCGCACGAATAGTTTGGCTCGATGGCGACGCGGTCGCCAACGTTCACGGCATCGACCCCCGCGCCCACCGCGTCCACACGGCCGACGAATTCGTGGCCGAGGACGCGCGGGTAGCGGACTGGCCGGTCGCCCGACCAGATCCGGTAGTCGGTGCCGCACAGCCCGGCCATCCCGACCCGGACCCTGACCTCCCCCTCCCCGGGTTCTGGGACGGCCGCAGCCTCGACGCGCAGGTCCCGCGGGCCATGGAGTACCGCGGCTTTCACGGCCGAAAATCTACCTCACTGATCGAGGAATGCCTAGGCAGCGCTATGGCCTCCGTCGAGAAAAATGGTCTGACCGGTCATAAAATCAGAGCCGGACGAGGCCAGGTAGACGGCCAGCGGACCGATCTCCTCCAGGCGTCCGGTGCGGCGGGCGGGGATGTCGCGGGTCAGGCGTTCGTTGGTCTTCGGATCCGCGAAGGCAGCCTCGTTCATCTCGGTCACGAACCAACCCGGCGCGATGGCGTTGACCTGGATGTTGTGGCGGGCCCACTCGACCGCCAGCGCCCCGGTCAGCGCGATGACGCCGCCCTTGGTCGCCGCGTACATGGTGTACCCCGGCAGACCCGCCCGCGCGAGCACCGAGGCGAGGTTGATGATCTTGCCCGCGCGCTGGCGGATGAGGAACGGCGCGGCCGCGCGGCAACCGTGGAAGACGCCCGAGAGGTTCACGTCGACGATCGCGCGCCAGTCGTCCAGCGAGGCTTCGGCGAGGGGCGCGACTCTGGCGATGCCGGCGTTGTTGACCACGACGTCGAGCCGCCCGAGCGCGCTCACCGTCTGCGACATCAGCGACTCGACCGCCGCGTACGACGCCACGTCGGTGGAGAGCGCCAGCGTCCGGGCGCCGTGCCGCTCGGCCTCGTGGGCGGTCTCCTCCAGGTCGCGCCGGCTGCGGGCCGCGAGGGCCACGTCGGCGCCGGCCGCGGCCAGCGCCAGCGCGATCGCCCGACCGAGCCCGCGGCTGGCGCCGGTGACGACGGCGACCTTGCCCCCGAGGACCTTCAGGGCAGCCCCTGACTAACCGTACAGACCCTCCAGCTCCTTCTTGTACTTCTCCGCCACCACCTTGCGCTTCACCTTGAGG
Organism: Candidatus Methylomirabilota bacterium; assembly: GCA_035762565.1. Lineage (GTDB taxonomy): Bacteria > Methylomirabilota > Methylomirabilia > Rokubacteriales > CSP1-6 > AR5. Next base: position 18,147 of record DASTOJ010000015.1, read on the forward strand.
GTCGGCGTCAACTCGCCCCCCTCGAGGGTGAAGTCCCCGGACAGGATCGTGAACTTCTTGATCCTGGCGTACGACTGCAGGTTCGTGTTCTTCTCCTCGACCGTCCTGGCCACGCGCTCCACGACCTTGGGGTGTCGCGCCAGTGCCGCCGGGTCGGTCGTCAACACGCCCTGCTCCCGGGCGAACTTCCCCAGCTCGTCGGGGTTGAGGGTGATGAGCGCCACCGGGTATGGGCGGCGGTCGCCATGCACCAACACCTGGCTGATGAAGGGGTCGGCCTTGAGAAGGTTCTCGATGTTTTGCGGCGCGAGGTTCATGCCGCCGGCGGTCACGATGAGGTCCTTCTTCCGGTCGGTGATGAATAGAAATCCGTCCTCGTCGAGCCGGCCGATATCCCCGGTGTGGAACCACCCGCTCGGCTCGAACACCTCCCGCGTGGCCTCGGGTTGCTTGTAGTAGCCGCGGGTGGCGATGTTGGGGCCGCGCGCCAGGATCTCGCCGTCCGGCGCGATCTTGAGCTCGACGCCCGGCAGCGCCTGGCCGACCGAGCCGAACTTGAAGCGATCCGGCCGGTTGAAGGTCAGCGCCGGACACGTCTCGGTGAGGCCATAGCCCTCGAGCAGCAGGATGCCGGCGGCGTGGAAGAACTCGGCGATGTCACGGGACAGTGGAGCACCCCCGGAGACCGCCCACTGCAGCCGGCCCCCGAGCCGGGCGTGGAGCTTGGAGAACACGAGGGCGTGCGCCACCTTGCGCTTCAGCTCGAGGCCGGCGGGAACCGGCTGGCCGCGCTGCTGGTGGCGGCTGACGTCGCGCCCCACGGCCACCGCCCAGTCGAAGATCCGTCGCTTGAGTGGCGAGCCAGCCTGGGCGTTGGCCAGCACACCGGCGTACACCTTCTCGAAGACGCGCGGCACACTGCAGATGAAGTGCGGGCGGGTCTCCGGCAGGTTGTCACGCAGCTTGTCGAGGTTCTCGGCGAAGGCGGTCGTGAGCCCGTGGGCGACGCCGAGGAACGACTCGAGCCGGGCGAACGAGTGCGCCAGCGGAAGGAACAGCAGGTGGACCCAGCCCTGCTCGACCGGTGTGGCCATTTTGGAGGCGGCCAGCGCGGCGACGTGGTTGCCGTGGGTCTGAACGACGCCCTTCGGCGGTCCGGTGGTGCCCGACGTGTAGACGATCGAGGCGACGTCGTCGGGCCCCGTCGTCGTCACGCGCTCCGCCAGCGTCGACTTGTGGACCTCGGCGTTCTCCCGGCCCAGGCGACGGAGCGTCTCCCACGTCATCACGGACTTCGGCGGCTGCGCCGCCTCGTAGCCGCCCATGACGATGACGTGCTCGAGGTTCGGGATGCGGTCACGGGCCTCGAGAACCTTTGCGAGCTGGCCGGCATCCTCGACGAACACGGTCCGCGCCCCCGAGTCATTGATCACGTACGCCACGAGGTCGGGAGGATAGCTCGGGTAGATCGGCACTGTGATGCAGCCGGCACTGAAGATCGCGAAGTCCGCCTGTACCCACTCGGCGCGACTTGCCGACAGCAGCGCCACGGCGTCGCCCTTGCCACGCCCCAGCGCGATGAGACCGAGTGCCAGCTCCCGCACGCTGTCGCCCACCTCGCGCCAGGTGCGGGTCTGCCAGACTCCACCCACCTTGAACTGTTGCGCCGGCTTGGCGCCACTGCTCTCCACACGGCTCCAGAACAGTTTGGCGAGCGTGTCCTCGGCCATACACATCCCTCCCGCCGGCCCCTTACCCGGGATCGCGGCGATGACCCGGAAGTCTGCAAACTCAGGGGGTTTCGTGACACTACCACTTCTGCCGATGACGCAATGCGAAATATTTCTTGCTCTTACTGACGCGACGCGTTATGGTGAGGCCCGTCCCGAGAGTACCGAACGGCGAAGCGAGGGACACCGAACACCATGAAGGGAGCAGTCATGCACGACGCAAAGAAGGCTCAGGAGATGTTCACCCAGGGCTCGGGCAAGGCCGTCGAGACGGTGACGGTCTGGGCGGACGCCAACCAGCGCGTCCTCCGGGAGCTGGCCGAGCTGTCGGCCGCCGCCGCCAAGGAGGGCGTCCGGCTCTACTCGGAGCTGCAGCAGAGCGGGCTCGAGGCGCTGCGCGACGCGCAGGCCACCGCGCTGCGCTGGCAGTCGACCTGGCAGGAGGCGCCGCGCGATCCCCTGGCGTGGTATCAGCGCGCGCTGACCGACGGGGTGGAGAGCACGCAGAAGTGGTTCCGCATGCTGGAGGGCAACGCGCAGGCCATGACGCGCACGGCCGAGCGGCTGCAGGCGACCGCCGAGCAGACTGGCAAGGGAATCCAGGAGTCGTTCTCGGAGGCGGCCACCAAGCTCAAAGAGGTCTACGCGTAGCCTATCCCTCGGCCTTGCGCTTCTGAAGCCGCTCCTCGAGCGAGCGGAGGCGGTCGCGCAAGGCCGTCACTTCCTCCCGCAGCTTGTCGGCGTCGTCTCCGCCGCCGTCGCGCCGGGCCTCGGCGGCCGGGGCGGCCGCCCCCATCGCCCCCCATCCGGCCCGCAGGGACCAGTCGCGGAAGATCCGCTCCATGTCGCGCTGACTGGAGATCATCCCCTCCAGGCTGGCCCGCATCGACTTCTGCACGAAGTCCTGCCAGCTCTCGCCGTGCTTGATGAGCTGGTGGAGGAACGCGGCGGGCAGCGTCGCGCGCCGGGTGCGCTCGTTCTCGAGGATGATCTGCGTGAGCGTGACGGACGTGAGATCCTCGCCGGAGGCAGCGTCCACGACGGAGATCTCGCGGCCGCCCCGGATCATCTCCTCGATCTCCTCGAGGGTGACGTACCGGCTCTCCTGCGTGTCGTAGAGCTTGCGGTTGGAGTAGCGCTTGATGACGTACGCCATCGTCGAGGGAGTCTAACACCACGCGTCAACGCTCACAAGACGCGGCCGTGCTAGACTGACGATCTTCACACGCGCGAGCAGGAGGACGTTCACCATGAAGCTCAACGGTCGCACCGCGCTCGTCACGGGCGGTTCGCGCGGAATCGGTCGGGCCGTCGCGCTCGCCCTGGCCGAGGAAGGCGCCGACGTCGCGATCAACTATGTCTCCAGCGAAGCGGCGGCGCGCGACGTCGCCGATCACGTCAGGAAGATGGGCCGCCGGGCCGTGCTGGCCCAGGCCGACGTCAGCGACTATCCGGACACCTTCCGGATGGCGCAGGACGTCCTCCGCGACTTCGGCCACCTCGACATCCTCGTCAACAACGCCGGCATCAACTCCGACAAGACCTTCACCAAGATGGACCACGCCTCCTGGCGCAAGGTGCTCGGCACCAACCTCGACGGCGTCTTCAACTGCACGAAGGTCTTCGTCGATCAGATGCTCGCGCAGGGATACGGCCGCGTGGTCAACATGACGTCCGTCATCGGTCAGATCGGCAACTTCGGGCAGGCCAACTACGCCGCCTCCAAGGCCGGCGTGGCGGCGTTCACCAAGTCCCTGGCCAAGGAGCTGGCCGGCAAGGGCGTGACGGTCAACGCCGTCGCGCCCGGCTTCATCGAGACCGAGATGGTGGCGGGCATACCCGACAAGGTGAAGGAACGGTTGCTGGCGCAGATCCCGCTCCGGCGCTTCGGCACCGCCGAAGAGGTGGCGCGGGCCGTCGTGTACATCGTCTCCTCCGACGGCGACTACATCACCGGCGCCGAGCTCTCCATCAACGGCGGCCTCCTGATGTAGCGTCGGGGGTCGACGGGGCTACGGCGTGCGGCTGGGTGGGGTCTCCGTCGGTCGCTGAGCGCCCGACAGCATCGACAGCGACAGCGCGCTCCAGAGCGTCATGGCCTGGGCGGCGAGGCTCCACGGCGTCCACGCCAGCGCTGCCAGGCTCGCCGCTGTCGCAGGCCGGCCCTCGTAGACCACGGAGGTCCGCGACGGCATGACCCACGCCTCCCCCGAGAGCACTTCGTCGCCGTGCTGGTTCACGCACACGGTCTGCAGCCGGATGCGGTTGCGCTCGCCGATGACCTCGATGATCTCGACCCGGGCGGTGATGGTGTCGCCGGCCTTGACCGGCCTGACGAACTTGAGCGACTGCGAGAGGTAGATGGCGCCGGGCCCGGGCAGCCGGGTGCCGATGACCGCCGAGATGAGCCCGGCCGTGTAGATGCCGGGCGCGATCGGCGCCTTGAACGGCGTGCCGGCGGCGTAGGCGGGATCGCTGTGGACGGGGTTGTAGTCTCCGACGGCTTCGACGAACGAGCCGATGTCGGCCTGCTCGACGACGCGGGTGATCTCCGCGCGGTCGCCCGGGGCCAGCTCCGCGATCGTCCTGCCGATCATCCGCGCTCCTTGTCCTCGAGGCGCCTGAGCACGGCCGCCAGGCCGTCCTCGATGCGCTCCAGCCGCTCCTCCAGCTCGACGATCTGCTTGGCAACCGCGGTGAGCTGGCTCCGCGAGGCCACGTTGAGGTGGGCGAGCGACTGCTCCAGCGCTTGCTCGCCGGCCTTCTTCACCGGCGCCTGCGCGGCCAGCCACCCCTCGAGCGACCGGCCCATGAGCAGTGCGAAGCTCTCGGTGCTCATCGCCTGCCCCAGCACGCGCGACCAGGCCTCGATCCATTGATCGAGGAACTGCTTCCACTGGGCCATCAGATCGGGCGTGGCCGGCGTCTGGGCGAACATGCGGGCCCACTGCTCCAGGCCCTGGTTGAGCACCGGCCGCCAGAACGCCACCGGATCGGGCGCGGGGGCCGGAGCCTGGCTGACCATGCGCGTCCACGCTTGCGTGGACTCCTCGAGCTGACGCCGCCACATGTCGAACAGCTGCGCTGTCGGTTCCGTCATCACGAGTCTCCCGTCATGAGCGCGGTCCCAGCCAGCTCGACACTTTCGGCCAGCAGTGCACGGCCGCTCCCCGTCCCGCGATCAGGGAGATGTGGCCGCCCGGCAGCTCGGTGTAGTCCTTTTCCCGGCTGCCGACCGCATCGATGAGCGCCCGGACGCAGGCCGGCGGAGCGATGTAGTCCTCCTTGGCGCCGACCACGAACACCGGGCACCGGATGTCACCGAGACGCACCGGCCGGCCGCCGAAGACCAGCTCGCCCCGCACAAGCTTGTTGCCCTGGTAGAAGTCGCGCACCCACTGGCGGAAGAACTCCCCTGGGAAGGCCACGTACTCGTTCGCCCACTTGTTGAGCGCCGTGAACCCCTCCACGTACTTGTCGTTCCACAGGTTCCACCAGAGGTTCAGGTTGGTGGAGATATCCATGGTCGGCTTGAGCAGCTTGAAACCGGCCTTGACGAGGTCGGCCGGCACCGTCCCCAGCGTATCGACGAAGCGGTCGACGTCGAAGTACTTGCGGTCCAGCCACAGCCCGAACATCCCGATCCTCGAGAAGTCGATGGGCCCGGCCATGTTGACGAAGTTCTTCACGGGGATCTCGGGATGCGTGGCCACGAACGAGGCCGACAGGGGGGCGCCCATGCAGTAGCCGAGCACGGACAGCTCGCGGGCGCCCGAGGTCTCGAGCACCTTGCGGGCCATGCGGGGCAGGATCTTCACCACGCAGTCCTCGAACGTGAGGTCGTTGTCCTCCGGGCCGAAGACCCCCCAGTCGAGCAGGTAGAAGTCGAACCCCTCGCGGGTCATGTGCTCCACGAACGAGCCGCCCGGCAGCAGATCGAAGATGTAGGGACGGCTGATACCGAGATTGGGGACGAACAGCAGCGGGGTCCGGTGCCGCCGGCTGGACTCGTAGCGGTACAGGCGCGACTTGTTGCGCTTGTAGACCTCCTGGCGCGGCGTCTGGCCCGTGCGTGGCTCCGCGGCGGTGGCCAGCCGCCCCAGGTTGGCCAGCCGGCGGACGTTTCGGTCCAGCTCCTCCTGCCACTGTCTGATCACTTCCGGTGACGCCGTCGCTCCGGCGCCGCCGAACCCGTTGGTGAACCGCTCGACCACGTCCGCGAAGCGCTCCTGGCCCATCGAGGGCTCCCCCGATCCGCCGGACCGGCCGGTTCCGGCGCTGTCTACGCTAGTATCGCACGTGGGCGCCGCGGCGCGTCAACAGGCATGTCGCGCCGCAGCAGACCAGGGCACACGCAGGCGCCCACTGAGATCAACGCCGCGTGAGACGAGTCGCCGGTGATCGAGGAGCGCATCCGCCGGGGCGCGACGAGCGATCGGGGGCGTGGGAGGCCAGGTCGGGGCCCCTACTCAGGTGGCAAACATCGAGCCCAGCTTCATCGCCAGGCCCATGTCGCCCTTGATCTTCAGCTTGCCGGACATGAACAACATCTGTCCCGACTGCTTGCCGCTCAGCATGTCCAGCCAGTCCTGCGCGGCGATCGACAGCGTGAGGTTGGGATTCTGGGCGGCCCCCTGGCTCACCGTGCAGGCCCCGTCCTTGATGACGGCGTGCCAGGTGCCCCCGCCGTCTCCGCTGATGTCGTACTGGATCACCGCGCTGGTGCCGCTGGCCTTGTCGGGCCGGAAGCGGCCCGGCATCGCATCGAACGAATCCTTCACTGTCGCCATCGTGTCTTCTCCTTCCGCCGTCGGGCGGCTTCGCGGGCCCCGCCGCCGACGGCCGGCCGGCGGACCCGCTGCGTGGCCGAGAACGTGACCCGGTCAGACTAGAACGTGAAGAGGTCCATGCCGCCGGTGACCGGCAGCACAGCGCCCGTGACGTAGCGGGCGCGCTCGGAGCACAGGAACGCGACCGCCCACGCCACGTCCTCCGGCTGGCCCTCCTGCTGCATCGCCACCCGCTTGACCATGCGTTCGTACAGCGGGCTGAGCCGCGCGTTCGGGGCGATGATGCCGGGGGCGACGGCGTTGCACGTCACGTTGTAGCGCGCGCCCTCGAGCGCCACCGACTTGGCGAAGCCGATCACCCCGATCTTGCTCGTCGAGTAGGCCGTCTGCCCGAAGCCGCCCATCAGCCCGGCGATCGACGCCATGCAGACGATGCGGCCCCAGCGGCGCTGCCGCATCCCGGGGAACACCGCCCGGGTGACCTTCATGGTACCGGTCAGGTTGACGGCCAGGTTGAGCTCCCAGTCCTCGTCGCGCATGTCCTTGAGCTGGCCGACGGTGTAGATCATCCCGGCGTTGTTCACGCAGACGTCGACCGGCCCCAGCTCGCGCTCGATGCGCGCGACCACCTCCTCCACGGGGGCCGTGTCGCGGATGTCGCACGCGTAGCCGCGGGCCGTCCCGCCGCTGCCGGCGATCTCCGCGGCCGTCGCCTCGGCGCCCTCGGGGTCGAGGTCGAGGATCGCGACCCGGCAACCCTCGCTGGCCAGGACGAGCGCGTCCGCCTTGCCCAGGCTGCGGGCGCCGCCGGTGACGAGCGCGACCCTGCCGGCGATGCCGAGGTTCATTTACCGGCTCGCCTCCCCTGCGGCTGCGGCTCGCACGGCCATGCTCAGTGTCCCTTGAACTGCGGCTCGCGCTTGGTGAAGAACGCCTGGATGCCCTCGGCGGCGTCGGCGCTGCGCAGCGTGGGCATGAACGCGTCCAGCTCGACGTCGATCGAGCGGGCCATCGGCGACTCCAGCCCCTCGTCCACGGCCTGGATGATCGCCGCCGTCGCCAGCGGCGCCCGCCTGGCGAGCTGGCGCGCCAGAGCCTTGGCGTCGTCGAGGGTCTCGCCCTCCTTGCACAGGCGATTCACGAGCCCCAGGTCCAGGCACTCCCGGGCGGGGATCTGCGTACCGAGCAGCAGGAACTCCAGCGCCTTGGTACGCCCGATGAGCCGCGGCAGCCGCTGGGTGCCGCCGTAGCCGGGCAGGATGCCGAGGTTCGACTCGGTCTGGCCCATGCGGGCCGTCTCCTTCAGCAGCCGCAGGTGGCAGGCCATCGCGATCTCGCAGCCGCCGCCCATGGCGTGGCCATTGATGGCCGCGACGATCGGCTTGGGGAACCGCTCCATCTTGCGCATCACGCTGTTGCCGAACCGGAGGAACATTTCGAGGTCGCCGCCCGTGAACGCCGTGCCGAGGTCGGCGCCGCCGCAGAAGATGCGGTCGCCGCTCCCGGTGATCACCACCGCCCGCACCGCCTCGTCGGACTGCAGCTCGTTGAGCGCCGCGTTGAGCTCGCGGATGAGCGGCTCGGTGATGGCGTTGGCCGGCGGCCGGTTCAGCGTGATGACCGCGAACGACTCCTCGCGGGTCAGGATGAGCGTCTCATAGGCCATCGCGGGTCACTCCTTTGAGGAAGATCGTGGCCACGGCGTCGGCGGCGTCGACGAGACGGTAGCCGCGCTTCCCGAGCACCCAGGACGTGGCCATCTGGTCCATCGCACCGAAGAGCACTTTCGTCGCGACCTTCACGGGCAGGTCGGCCCGGAAGCGGCCGGCCGCCACGCCCTCGTCCAGGACGGAGCCGATCAGCTCGAAGTAGGCCGTGACCTCGTGGGCCGAGGCGCCGCGGAAGAACTTGTGCCCCTGTCTCAGCTCCACCTGCACGACCTCCGCCAGCGCGGGATTCTGCTCGAGCACGGAGAAGTGCAGCCGCACCAGCCGGCGGATCCGGGCGACTGGATCGGACTCGCCGGCGATCTCCCGCCGGAGGTAGGCGACGAACTCGGCCATCTTCTCACGGAAGAGCGTGACGAGGATCTCCTCCTTCGTCCTGAAGTAGAGATAGATGGTCCCGCTGGCGATGCCCGCCTCCCGCGCGATATCCGAGACGCGGGAGTTGTAGTAGCCGCTGCGCGCGAACACGCGGATGGCGGCGTCGACGATCTGCTGCGGCTTGTCGGGGTCTTTCATCGGCCTCGGTCTCGCACCTGCACTGAACCGCGGTTCATTTTACGGGGACGCGCCGGCACCGTCAATCACGCGGCGCCCGCCGTCCGAACGGGTGGACCGCCGCGCCGTGGACGGGTACCATGGGCGGGTGCCACACCTTCGCTTCACACTGATCCTCGCGCTCGCGGCCGTGATGCACCTTGGCGGCGTCACCCTGCCCGAGGGAACGGAAGCGTTCGAGGAGATCGAGGAGGCCGCGCACGGACGCCGCCGCCTCGCCCGGCTGGCCCGACAGGCGGACCCACCGTCGGCCACCGCCGGGCCCGCGACGACGGCCGCAATGCGGCCGCGTCCCGCGTACCACCCGGCGCGGGCCCGGGCAGCGGTGACCACGCCCGCCCGGAAAGCTCCCACGCCGCCGCCCGACCCCGCGTCCGCGACCGACGACCACTAGTCCGCTCCTCCCGCGCCCGCTCGCTCATCGCACCACGCCACCACCTTGTGCGCGGAGGGAGAACCATGACCGTCACATCCGAAGATCGTCTCCGGACCGGAGAGGCCACGCGCGTTCTGCTGGGCGTCCACGGCGGCGAGCCGGCCGGCTGGGAACTCGAGGCCCGCCGGGCGATCGCCATGTGGGGCGCGCCGTGCGTCCGCATCCTGGCCGTCGTCGACGTCCCGCGGCCGCCGTTCGCCTCGCTCCTGCCGGCGGCGGCCCGCCGGTACCACGCGGCTCGCGAGGCCTGGCACCGTGCCGAGCAGAGGCGCCTGCAGGGCCTGATCGACGACCTCGCCCCGCTCCTGCCCGGGGGCTGCGACCTCGCGTGGACCACCGCGACGCGCAGCGACCCTGGACGGGCGATCGCCGAGTACGCGGCCGCGTGGGGCGCCGACGTCGTGCTGGTCGGGGCGGCGCCCGCGCCCGGCCCCTGGCTCGGCGCCGTGCACGAGCGTGTCATCCGGCATGCGCGCTGCGCCGTGCTCGTGACCCCGGTGTCGCTCGCCCCGCGGCGGCGCGCCCGCGTTCCCGCGCCGGCGCGCGTGCTGGGCCGTGCGCGGCGTGCCGTGGTCGCCGGCCAGGGAGTCTGACGCCATGGCCGTCCTGTTCCCGTTCGCCGAATCCTGGTGGCTCTATGCCCTCTTCGTCGCCGGCGTGCTGCTGCTGTTGACGCTGGACCTCGGGGTCTTTCGACGGGAGGCGCGGGAGATGACCTTTCGCGAGGCGCTCGCCTGGTGCACGGTGTGGGTCGCGCTCGCCCTGAGCTTCTGCGTCGCCCTGTACGGCTACGCGCGGTGGCAGTTGCCCCGGGACCCGCGGATCGCCGCCCTTCCCGGCTTCGACGCGGCGGACGCCGCCTGGCAGCTGGCGCTGGAATTCCTCACCGGTTACGTCGTCGAGTACTCGCTCTCGGTCGACAACATCTTCGTCTTCGTGCTGGTGCTCCGCTACTTCGCGGTGCCGGCCCGCTACCAGTACCGGGTGCTGTTCTATGGGATCCTGGGGGCGCTGATGTTCCGCGCCGTCTTCATCGCGCTCGGGGCCGTCCTGCTGCAGGTCCACTGGGTCGTATGGCTCTTCGGCGCGTTCCTGGTCGTGACCGGCGTCCGCATGGCGCTCGGCTCCCAGGACGCCGTCGAGCCCGACCGCAACGTCATCATCCGCCTGGTCCGGCGCTGGCTGCCGGTGACCCCGGACTTCCGCGGCCAGCGGTTCTTCGTGCGGGAGAGTGGGCGCCTGTGGGCGACCCCGCTGCTGGTGGCCCTGCTCTGCCTGGAGGCGACCGACGTCGTCTTCGCCATCGACTCGGTACCGGCGATCTTCGCGCTCACGCGGGAGCCGTTCGTCGTCTTCACCTCGAACATCTTCGCGATCCTCGGCCTGCGCTCGATGTACTTCATGCTGGGCGGCGCGGTCGACCGGTTCCACCTCCTGCGCTACGGGCTGGCGGTCGTGCTGGTGTTCGTCGGCTTCAAGATGACCTGGCTCGACTGGGCGTACGGCGGGAAGTTCCCGATCGTCTGGTCGCTGGCCATCATCGCCGTCGCCCTGGCGGCGTCGGTGCTCGGCTCGCTCCTGCATCGCCCGCGGTCAGCGGCGTGGAGGAGGGGCCGCGCGGCCAAGCGCCGCGGCCGCGCGTCCAAGGAGCCCGTGGCGTGGTAGAGTCGCCGCCATGCGCATCAAGTACCGCGTGGGGGTCATGCCGGGCCCGTGGCCCACCGGTCCGGCCGGCCGCGAGTTCTTCTGGCGGTTCGTCGAGCTGTGCGAGAAGAGCGAGATCGACTCGCTGTGGTTCTCCGAGCGGCTGTCGTCCCCGCTGCCGGTGCCCGAACCGATGACTGCCATGGCGGCGGTGGCCGCCCGCACCACCCGGCTCAAGTTCGGGCCGAGCGTGTTCATCACGCCGTTCCGGAACCCGGTCCTCATGGCGCGCGAGATCGCCATGGTGGACTATCTCTCGAACGGCCGCATGCTGCCGGCCTTCGGCATCGGCGTCGAGCAGGAGCGGGAGTTCCACGCGGCCGGCGTCCCCTTCCGTGAGCGCGGCCGGCGCACCGACGAGGCCATCGCGATCATGCGCCGGTGCTGGAGCGACGACGAGGTGACGTTCGCCGGGGAGTTCTGGCGGCTGGACCGCATCGCGGTGTCGCCGAAGCCGGTTCAGCAGCCGATGCCGCTGTGGATCGGCGGCAACAGCGAGGCGGCCATGCGGCGGGCGGGCAGGCTCGGGGACGGCTGGATCCCCTCGTTCATCACGCCCGATCAGTTCCGCGCCGGGGTGGCGAAGACCCAGGCGTTCGCGGCCGAGGCCGGCCGTGAGGTGCCGGCCGACCACTTCGGCGTCCTGTTCTACTGCTGCCTCGACACCGATCCCGCCGCCGCCCGGGCGACCGCGATGCCGTTCGTCCCCCGCGGGCGCATCGACGACGCGGCGCTCGAGCGTTGCACAGCGTTCGGCCCCTCCGCTCTCGTGCGCGAGCGGCTCGAGGAGTACGTGGCCGGCGGCGGCTCCAAGTTCATCGTGCGGCCGATGTGCCCACCGGACCGGATGCTCGATCAGCTGGCCCAGCTCGCCACCGACGTCATCCCGGACTTTCATCGCCGTGGGGGTCCCCACCTGGTCCCTGCATCCCCCGACGCCATCGCCGGAGGTCCCCTGCGGTCCTGAGGTCGCGTGGTCAGGGGCTCTGGAGGATCTGGATCAGCAGGTCGGGGTCGATGTTGCCCCCCGAGAGCACGACGCCGACGCGGGAGCCCCGGGGCAGCGGCAGGCGGCCGGCCAGCACCGCGGCCGCCGGGACGGCGCCCGTCGGTTCCACGACCACGCGCGCCCGGAGCGCCAGGAACCGAACGGCCGCGCGCACCTCGGCGTCGCTGACGAGCAGGACGTCGGTCAGATTCGCCTTCAAGATGGGAAACGTCAGCGCCCCCGGCGTGGTGAGCCGGATGCCGTCGGCGATCGTGGGCGGCGGCGGGATCGTCACCCGCTCGCCCTTGCGCAGGGAAAGGTACGTGTCGTTGGCGCTGTCCGTCTCGACACCGAAGAGCTTCAGGCCGGGGAACAGCGCGCGGGCCACCGTCGAGCACCCGGCCATGAGCCCGCCGCCCCCGACCGGCGCGAGCAGCGCGTCGAGCGACGGCACGTCCTCCAGCAGCTCGAGCGCCGCCGTCCCCTGTCCGGCCATGATGGCCGGGTCGTCGTACGGGGGTATCAGCACCCGACCGGTGCGCGCCATCACCTCGCGCGCCACCTGCTCGCGGTCCTCGGTCAGGCGGTCGTAGAACACGACCTCGGCCCCGTAGGTGCGCGTGGCCTCCAGCTTCAGGGCCGGCGCGTCCTTCGGCATGCAGATGATGGCCGTGGTGCCGACCATGCGCGCGGCCAACGCCACCCCCTGCGCGTGGTTGCCGGAGGAGAACGCCACCACCCCCCGCTCGCGCTCAGCCGGCGTCAAGCCCAGCAGCTTGTTGAGGGCGCCGCGGATCTTGAAGGCGCCGGCCCGCTGCAGGTTCTCGCACTTGAAGAACACGTGATGGCCGCTGGCGTCGTCGAACGACTGGCAGGCGATCACCGGCGTGCGGTTGATGCGGTTGCCCAGCCGGCGGGCGGCGGCGCGGACGTCCTCCAGGGTCAGCCCCATGATGCTGGCGGCCAATTATGCCGGGCCGGGATGCCCGCCGCAAGGCGGGGCTTGGGTATACTACTGGGCGCCATGCATCGGCGGGGTGTCTTGCTCGTCGCGTTGCTGCTCGCCGGCTGCTCGTCGGTGATCTCGGTCGACCTTTCCCCGCGTATCCGCCCGCTCGAGGAGGAGACGGTCGAGGGCAAGGGCGACGCCAAGATCCTGCTCATGGACGTCTCCGGCTTCCTCTCCGACGAGACTCCGAGCGGCGCACTCACGATCGGCACCCCGCCCCCGCGGGTGCCGATGCTGGTGCGGCTGCGCGAGGAGCTCAAGAAGGCCGGCGACGACCCCAAGGTCCGCGCGCTGGTGGTGCGGATCAACAGCCCCGGCGGCACGGTGACCGCGTCGGACATCATCTTCCGCGAGCTCACGGCCTTCAAGCGCGCCGGTCGGGTACCGGTGGTGGCCTCGTTGATGGACGTTGCCGCCTCCGGTGGCTACTACGTCGCGCTCGCGGCCGACACCATCGTGGCCCACCCCACGACCGTCACCGGCTCCATCGGCGTGATCATGATCAGCCTCAACGCCGAGGGACTGATGCAGAAGCTCGGCGTCGCCACGGCGGCGATCAAGTCCGGCGAGCGCAAGGACATGGGCAGCCCGTTCCGCGCGCTCACCGTGGAGGAGCGCCAGATCTTCCAGTCGGTGATCGACGACATGCACCGGCAGTTCGTGGCGAGGGTCGTCGAGCGGCGGCAGTTGCCGGCCGCGGCGGCGGCCGGGCTGGCCGACGGCCGCATCTACACCGCCGAGCAGGCGCTCGGCCACAGGCTCGTGGACCGGATCGGGTACGTCCCCGACGCCCTCGAGGTGGCCCGGCGCGCCGCCGGGCTCGACGAGGCTCGGGTGATCGTGTACAAGCGCCCGCGCGAGTACCGTGCGACCTACTATGCACGCGCGGAGTCGGAGACGGGCGCGCTCGCCACGCTCGCGCAGGCCGCCGGCCTGGCGGGAGTCGGGCCGAAGTTCCTGTATCTTTGGCTGGAATAGCGCTGAACGACGGACAGTCAGGACGGCTCGGCGCGCCCCGGCTCAGGCGGGCGCGCGAAGCCGGCGCAGCTCAGGACGGGCAGGCGTGGATACTTCGGGAAGCGCGGGTCCGTCGCACTCAGCCCGCACAGCCAGAAGGTCGCCCCGCGGCCGGACACCACCGTGCGCGCGTGCGCGCACGTCGCGCAGAGTCCTATCGGCCCTTCCACTGCGGGGCGCGCCTGGCAAAGAAGGCCTCGATGCCTTCGCGGGCGTCGTCGGAGAGCCCGACCAGCGTGATCAGCTCGCGCAGGTAGCGGAGCGCCTTGCCGTACTCCATGTCCTGGATCGTCGAGGCCGCCTCCTTGGCGAGCGCCACCGCCGCGGGGCTGAACGTCGCCAGGCGGGCGGCCAGCGCGCCGGTCTCACGCCCGAGCTCGGCGCGCGGGACGACGCGGCTCACCAGTCCCATCTCGAGGGCCTCGCGGGCAGTCACGGTCTCGCCGGAGAGGATCATCAGCATCCCGCGCTTGCGCCCGACCGCTCGCAGGATGGGCGCCATCACCACCAGCGGCAGCAGTCCCACCGTGATCTCGGGCAGCCCGAACACCGCGTCGTCGGCAGCGATCACCACGTCGCACCCGGCCGCCAGCCCGCAGCCGCCGGCCAGCGCGTAGCCGTGCACCTGGGCGATGACGGGCGTGCGCATGCGCGTGATCGCTTCCAGGATACGCGCCAGGCCGCCGAACGACTCGCGGGCCTGCAGTGTCGTCCCCCGGTCGCCCACCCCCTTGAGGTCGGCGCCTGCGCAGAAGGCGCGGTCGCCCGCGCCGGCGAGCACGATCACCCGGGCCGCGGCGTCCACCTCCCAGGCGGCGAGCGCCGCCTCCAGCTCCTGCACCATCGTGCGCGACAGCGCGTTGCGGACCTCAGGCCGGTTCAGCGTGATACGCGCCACGCCGTTCTCGAGGGCGGTGAGCAGGGTCTCGTAGCGACTCACTGGTCGGCGACCAGGTCGAGATACTGCTTGAGAATGCGGGCGGTGGCCCCCCAGATCGTCTCGCGCTGGTAGTCGTAGAAATAGACGTCGCGCGCCACGCCGTCACGCTCCCACCGCTCGACCCGGAAGCACCCGCGAGCCAGTAGCGCCGCCACCGGCACCTCGATCACCTTCTCGATCTCCTCGCCGTCGGGCTGCCAGACCACCGGCCCCCGGACCACGCCCACCCACGGCGTGATCACGAACCGGGTGGCGAACGTCTCGGTGTCGTCCAGCAGGCCGAGCGGCTCCACCGACGCCGGCTCCAGCCCCACCTCCTCCTGGGCCTCGCGCAGCGCCGCCTGCAGGTCGTCGGCGTCACCAGCGTCGACGCGCCCCCCGGGAAACGAGATCTGGCCGGCGTGGTGGCCCACGCGGTCGGTTCGCTTGGCGAACACCAGGTGCGCCTCGCCGCGATCGACGAGCGGCACCAGCACCGCGGCCCGCACGAGTGGCCCCGGTGGCACGATCCGCCGCGCGCGGCCCGCCAGCCGCGCGCGCGTCCGGGCCACCAGCGTGTCGACACTCAGGCCGCCCACGGCCCGGCGCTCGTCAGGCAAAGCGGACCGACACCGAGCCCAGCCGGGTGTACGTCGCGCGCACGGCGTCGCCGGCGCGCGGCCGCAGGAGCCTCGAGACGGAGCCCGTCATGACGACGTCGCCGGCCCGCAAGCCGAGCCCGCGCGCGCCCAGGTGATTGGCGACCCACGCCAGCGCGTTCAGCGGGTTGCCCATGACCTCGGCCGCCGTGGCGGTCGCCGCGATCGTCCCGTTGTGCTCGTAGACGAGCCCCTCGAGCGCGAGGTCGAGGCCCGTGATCGGCGTCAGGGCCCCGCCGAGCACGACGGCGCTGGCGTAGATCCCCTCGGCGATGAGGTCGGTGCCGACCGTCTTGCCGCTGTAGCGGAAGTCGACCAGCTCCAGCGCGGCCAGCGCGCCCTCCACGGCGGCCGCCGCCCGCGCCGCCGTGACGCCGGGCCCGGCCAGCTCCCGGCGCATCACGAACGCGATCTCGGCCTCGACCGCCGGCGCGGTGAAGCGTGCGAACGGCACCTCCGCCCGGCTGGCCAGCACTCCGGAGGCCAGCAGGAACGCGCAACCCGGCTCGCTCAGCTCGTTGGCCTCCTGCGCCGCGCGCGTGGTGAACGCGGCCTTCCAGCCGGCCAGCCGCTCGCCGCGGGCGAGCAGCGCCTCGCGCAGCCGGTCTTGAAGCCGGTAGGCCTCGGCCAGGTCGAGCCGCCGCCCTCTCTCGCTGGGCGGCCGGGTCGGCCCGGGCTCGCTGCGGGCCCGGAGGAACTCGTCGATCAGCGGAGCGTCGAGACTCACACCGGCGCCGGACCCGGCGAGGCGCGCCGGAGCCACCA
The DNA here is from genome assembly GCA_035762565.1 of Candidatus Methylomirabilota bacterium. Taxonomy (GTDB): domain Bacteria; phylum Methylomirabilota; class Methylomirabilia; order Rokubacteriales; family CSP1-6; genus AR5. Next base: position 34,446 of record DASTOJ010000015.1, read on the forward strand.
CACGCACGCCACGAAGAGCGCGGCGCCGACGGCGGCCGCCGCGAGGTTGGCGCCGCGCCCCGTCACGGCGAGGCCCAGCGCCGTCTGCAGCGTGTAGACAACGTTGTTGACCACGTGACAGACGACGGCCGGCAGCGTGCTCCCCGAGAGCTCGGCGACGAAGCCGAGGTACAGCCCGAGGGCGAAGGCCAGCAGCGTGTGGACGGCGGACGCGTCCAGGTGCAGCGCGGCGAAGGCGGCGCTGGTCGCCACCACCGCCGCCGGTGCCGACCAGTGCTCGCGCAGGCGCGACTGCATGTAGCCGCGGAAGAACAGCTCCTCGGCGGCCCCGGCGCCGACGCCGAGCACCAGCACGGCGGCGAACAGGTCGGGCCCGCGGGTGCCGTGCAGCACCTGGCGGATCAGCACGAGCGAGCCGCGGTCGGCCAGGCCCGCGACCGTGACGAGCGAGTCGAGCGCCTGCCCCAGCGCCAGCAGCCCCAGCGTCATCACGGCCAGGGCCGGGCCCGTCTCCCAGCCCGGCCGCAGCCGCAGGCGCGCCGGCTCGAGCGGCCGGACAACGAGCAGGATCGTCAGCACCAGTCCGGACGACGCGGCCAGGCTGCCGGCTAGCAGCCCCGGCAGCGTGCGCACGACCGTCGCCTCGGGGACGTCCGGATACATGGCGCGCAGCACCTCGACGGCGACGCCGGTCGTGGCGAAGATGCCGGCGATCGCCGCCAGATACGTCGCGAACACGTGCCAGGGTCGCCCGGTCGGCTCCTCCATCGAGCGGGCGGCTCAGTCGAGCGCGGGCGGCCGCGCCCAGTCGCCGGCTTGCTCGACGGCGTGGGCCAGACGGAGCACGGTCGCTTCGTCGAAGGGGCGGCCGACGACCTGCAGGCCCAGCGGACGGCCGTCGGCGGAGACGCCGCATGGCACCGCGATCACCGGCAACCCCAGCACGTTGAAGGGTCGGGTGAGCCGGGAGAAGCGACCCATGCGACGCACGACGTCGTCCACGGAGCCGGCGACGACGGCCTCCAGCGCCGGCGCAGGCTCGGGGATGGTCGGCGCCAGCACCGCATCGACCTCCTCGAAGACCTCGGCGATGAACTCGCGGGTCAGGCGCGCGCGCAGACGGCCGGCCTGGAGATAGTCGTGGGCCGAGATGTGGAAGCCCACCTCGAGCCGGCTGCGCACGGCCGCCCCCAGCTCGTGCGGGCGCTCGCGCGCGACGCGCGCGTGGATGGCGGCGCTCTCCGCGCGCGCCAGGATGCCGGCCACGTCGACGAGCGGGGCCGGATCGGGCAGCCGCAGCGTGCGGACGCCCGCGCCGCGAGAGGCGAGCGCCCGCGCGGCTTCCTCCACCGCAGCCCGTACCTCGGGCCGCACGCCGTCGAAGTAGTAGTTGTCGGGCAGTCCCACGCGCAGCCCCGCCGGCGAGCGATCCAGCGCCGCCGCCAGCGGGCCCACCGGCCGCGGGCTGGACGTCGCATCGTGGGGATCGGGCCCGGCGATGATCTCCAGCAGGAGGGCGCCGTCGCGCACGGTGCGCGTCATGGGTCCCAGGTGATCCAGCGACCACGACAGCGGCATGACGCCGGCCCGGCTCACGCGGCCGTAGGTGGGCTTGATGCCGACGATGCCGCAACACGCCGCCGGCAGCCGGATCGAGCCGCCGGTGTCGGAACCCAGTGCGCCGAACGCCAGGCGCGCCGCCACCGCCGCGCCGGAGCCGCTGGACGAGCCGCCGGCGACGTGGCCGCGCTTGTGAGGGTTGTCGACGTCGCCGTGGTGGGGATTGTCGCCAAACGGCCCCAGCGCCAGCTCGGTCATGTTCAGCTTGCCGAGCGTCACCGCGCCGGCCGCGGTCAGCCGCGCCACCGCGGTGCACTCCACCTCGCTCGTGAAGTACTCGGCCGTCTTGGTGCCGCACGAGGTCGGCAGCCCGCGCACGTGGCACAGGTCCTTGTAGGCCAGCGGCACGCCGTGCAGCGGCCCGTGGCGGCGCCCGGCGGCCAGGTCGGCGTCGAGCGCGCGCGCGCGGGCCAGCGCGCCCTCGGCGTCGAGCGTGATGAAGGCGCGCAGGCGGCCGTCCAGCCGGGCGATCCGGTCCAGGCACGCGCGGGTAGCCTCCACCGCCGTGACCTTGCGGGCCGCGATGGCGGCGGCCAGCGCGGCGAGCGTGAGGTCAGTCACGCGGCGTCCCGGCCTCGAGCGCGCGCACGAAGTTCGACGGCTCCTCGGTCAGCGCCAGGTCACCCGCCGCCCGCTCGATCGTGCCGGCCAGGGCCGCGACGTCGCCCTGAGCCTGGCGGCGAACCGTGGGGTCGGATCCGGTCATGACGGGTCGGATTCTAGCATCGCCGTCTCAGCGATCCTCGACGGTGGGCTCGTCCGGCAGGCGGCCGAGGGTGACGGCGACCGTCCGCTCGCCGTCCCGGCGCACGACGCGCAGCGTGACCTTCGTGCCAGGGGGCGTGCCGGCCACGCGCCGGGTCAACTCGTTGGGACTCTGGATCGGCGCGCCCTGGACCGCCGTGATCACGTCGGCCTCGGCCAGTCCAGCCGTGGCCGCCGGGGAGCGCGGCACGACCTGGATCACGAGGGCGCCGCGCTGGGGCGGCAGGTCGAGGCTCCGGCGGATCTCGGGTGGCACCGGCGCCACGGCGACGCCCAGGTACCCGCGCACCACCTTGCCGCTGGCGCGCAGCTGGGGCAGGACCTCCTTGGCGAGGTTCACGGGGATCGCGAAGCCGATGCCGACCGACCCCCCGGTCTGCGAGAAGATCGCCGTGTTGATGCCGACCAGCGCACCGCGGCTGTCCACCAGCGGTCCCCCCGAGTTGCCCGGATTGATGGAGGCGTCGGTCTGGATGAAGTCGTCGTAGGGGCCGGCGCCGATGAAGCGCTCCTTGGCGCTCACGATGCCGGTGGTGACGGTCTGCTCGAGCCCGAACGGGTTGCCGATGGCCATGACCGGCTCACCGACCTGCAGCTGGTCGGAGTCGCCGAAGGGCAGCGTCGTCAGGCCGCCCGCCTCGAGCTTCAGGAGCGCGATGTCGGTCCGGGGGTCGCTGCCGACCAGGCGCGCCTCGTGCTCGCTGTGATCGGCCAGGCGCACCACGATCGCGCCGGCTCCCCGCACGACGTGGACGTTCGTCACCACGTAGCCGTCGGCGGACACGATGAAGCCGGAGCCCAGGCTCTGGCGGCCGCGGGGCCCGGGCTGCGGCTCGCCGAAGAACCGCCTGAAGAACTCCTCGGGGCCGCCGCGCGGCGCGCGCTGGGTGGTGCTCACGTTGACCACGGCCGGCCTCACCGCGCGGGCCAGCTCGACCCAGATCAGGAGCGGCGGCGACAGCGGCGCGGGGCCGCCCACCTCGCGCCAGAACGGCGCGGCGCTGACGCGGTCGCCGGGCTCGACCCGGACGCGGAGCACGCCGCCGGCGACGAGCAGCGCGCCGAGGCCGGCGAGCAGGAGGACGAGAAGAGCCAGGCGCCGCATCGGAACGCCATCATCACCCAGGCCCACCCCACACGGCAACCCGGGCCCGACCTCACCGGGCCAGGGCGATGCACGCCACACCGGCGAGCACGATCGAGGCGCCGGCCAGGCGCGGCCCCAGGCGCCCCTCCCGAAGCCACAGGCTGCCCAGCACGGCCGAGAGCACGATCGACAGCTCGCGCGCGGCCACGACGTACCCGGTCTTCGACAGGCGGAAGGCGAAGAGGACGAGCGTGTAGGCCAGCGCGCTCATGGCGGCGGCCAGCACGATCCGGCGCCAGCCGCCGAGCTCGCCCCGCACGGCGTCGCGGCGCAACGCCAGCAAGGGCAGGCCCAGCAGCGCGCAGCCCCCCTCCATCAGGAGCATGTAGGGCACCGGCTCGATCCGGGCCACGCCCGCCTTGTCGATCAGCGAGTACGCGGCGATCGTCAGCCCGGTCACGACGGGCCACAGCACCCGGCGGTCGAGCCGCAGGGCGGCCGGCCCCGCCGTCAGCAGGTGCAGCGTGACGATCCCCGCCACGACGAGCGCGATTCCCGACGCGCCGAGCGGCGACAGCCGCTCGGCGAAGATCACGAGCGCCAGGACCGGCACCAGTGCCACGCCGAGGCCGCGGGCCACAGGGTAGACCAGCGAGTACGAGCCGGAGGCGTAGGAGCGCCCGAGCGCGTAGAAGTAGAAGGCGTGCACCAGGATGGTGGCGATCACGAACGGCGGCGCCGCCGGCGAGACGCCCTCCGTCACGAGATACCAGAGCCCGAGCGGCAGCAGGAGCGCGGTGCTGGCGACAGTGGCCAGCCACAGGAAGACCACGGGATCGCCGCCGCGCTTGGCCATCGCGTTCCAGCCGGCGTGCAGCGCGGCCGCGCACACCACGAGGGCGAGCGCGGCCGGACTCAACTAGGGAGCTTCAGCTCCTCGAGGCACTCGGCGAAGGCCGCCACCACGGCCTGCATGTCCTTGGGCGTGAGCGTGCCCATGTTGGAGACGCGGAAGGCGTAGGTCCGGATCGCGCCCTGCCCGGCGTAGATGACGTAGCCGCGGCGCTTCATCGCGTCGTGGAGCGCGTCGTAGCCGAGGCCCGCCGGGAGCCGGAACGTGGTGAGGATCTGCGAGCGGGCGCCCTCCGGCACCAGGATGTCGAAGCCGAGGGCGGCCATCCCGCGCCGCAGCACGCTGCAGTTCTCGCCGTAGCGGGCGATGCGGGCCGCAACGCCCTCCTCCTCCAGCTCCACGAGCGCCTCGCGCATGGCGTGCAGGACCTGGACGGCCGGCGTGAAAGGCGTGTTGTCCTGCTCCTGGGTCGCCCAGTGGTTGAAGAGGTCGAGGTACACGCTGCGGGGCGGCCGCCCGCGCAGCGCCTCCAGCGCCGTGCGGCGCGCCAGCACGAACGAGACGCCGGGAATCCCCTGCAGGCACTTGTTCGCGCTGGCCGTCACGAAGTCGACGCCCTCGCGTGCGACGTCGAGCGGCTCGCCGAACAGGCTGCTCATGGCGTCCACGATCAGCCGCCGGCCGGCCGCCGCCGCCACGTCGGCCACCGCCTCCACCGGGTTCAGCAGCCCCGTGGTCGTCTCGTGGTGGACGACGGCGACGTGGCTGACCTCGGGATGCTCGCGCAGGCGCCGGGCGACGTCGGGGGGGGGCACCGGCGTGGTGGCGTCGTAGCGCAGCACCTCGGCCGGGATGCGGTGCGCCCGCGCGATCCGCAGCATCCGGTCGCCGTACACGCCGTTGTCGACGACCAGCAGCCCGCGGCCCTCCTCCACCGCCGAGGCCAGCGTCGCCTCGACCGCCGCCGTGCCGGAGCCGGTGAACAGCACGGCGTCGAACGCCCGCTCGGCGCCGGCCGCCCGCGCCAGTCGAGTCCGGCACTCGCGCATCACCTCGAAGAACTCGGGCTCCCGGTGGCAGAGATCGGGCGTCACCAGCGCCTGGCGCACGCGCGGGCTCGTGTTGGCCGGCCCCGGATTGAGCAGGATCCATTCGCGCCCGGCCATGTCAGCGCGCCACGCGGTTGAGGGCCACGTCGAACACGTCGAAATTCCGCAGGCGGGCGCCGGCCGGCAGGTCCGGCGCGGGCCGGTTCACGAGCAGCGGCACCTGCTGCTCGCTCAGTCCGCCGTGCGAGCGCAGGGGGGCGTCGAGCCCCGAGAGGTCGTGACGGGCGGCGGCCGTGCCCAGCACGGTGTGGCGCGCGGAGACCACGACGAGATCGCCCATGCGGTCCGGCGGCAATTCGAAGCGCGCGCAGGCCTGCGCCCGGTCCAGCACGACCTCCACGCCGCCGACGGCGGCGAGCCGGCCGCCCACCGCGCCGGGGTCGGCGCCGGCCGGCAGGTAGACGGTCGCGAACGAGCCCAGCGCGCCGTGGTGCACGACGTAGGGGTCGGTGATCGGCAGGATCACCCGGGCCCGCCCCGCGCCCAGCCAGCCGTCGAGGAGATCTTGCAGGTAGACCACGGCGGGCGCGCCGGCGGCGTCGGTCTTGGCGTTCATCCCGTGGTCGGCGGTGAGCGCCACGGTGGCGCCGAGGTCGTCGAGCTTGGCCAGATAGCCGTCCATCATCCGGTAGAAGGCGTCGGCCTCGGGCGTGCCGGGCGCGTGCTTGTGCTGCACGTAGTCGGTCGTGGACAGATACATCACGTCCGGCCGCGCGGTCTCCAGCAGCCGCACGCCGGCCGCGAACACGAACTCGCTCAGCGCGGCGCTGTAGACCGAGGGCAGCGGCAGGCCGACCAGCGTCAGCGCGTCGTCGAGGCCGTGCTCGGCCACCGTGGTCTGGTCGGCCTTCTCGGAGGAAAAGCAGACGCCGTGCATGCCGTGGCCGAGCAGCCGGCGCAGCTTGTCCTTGGCGGTCACCACGGCGACGGACGCGCCGGCGCGCGAGAAGGCCGCCAGGATGGTGTCCGAGCGGAGGTACTTCGGGTCGTTCATCATCACTTCCACGCCCGCCTCGCGGTCGTAGAAGTAGTTGCCGCAGATGCCGTGCACGGCCGGCGGCGCGCCGGTGACGATCGACAGGTTGTTGGGGTTGGTGAAGGTCGGCACCACCGCGTCGGCCCGCCGCGCGGTCCCGCCGGCGGATACCTCGCCCAGCCACGGCGCCGCGCCGTGCTCCACCGCCCGGGTCACGTAGTCCGGCTCGCACCCGTCGACGCAGACCACGACGAGCGGGCGGTCCGGCCAGCGATACGTCCGGCCGTTCAGCGCGATGGGCGACCCCGGCGAGGTGCTCACGGGGCTAGATCATAAGCCCGCCGGCCGGCCGCGCGGGCGACGACCTCCACGAGGGCGGCGGGATCGATCGGCTTGGCGGCGTACTCGTCGAAGCCCGCGGCGCGCGCCCGGTCGCCCTCATCGCCGCCCGCGAACGCGGTGACGGCGACGGCCGGCACGCTCCGGCGTCCGCTCGTGCGCTCACGCTCGCGCAGCCGCCGCAGGAGGTCGTACCCGTTGCCGTCGGGCATGGCGATGTCGCTCACGAGCACGTCCACGTCGGCCGCCTCCAGCGCGGCCAGCGCCTCGGCCAGCGACGCCGCCACCCGCACGTCGGCGCCCTGGCCCCCGAGCACGGCGCGGAGCAGCTCGGCGGTGTCGAGGTGATCCTCGACCACCAGCAGACGCAGGCCGGCCAGTGCGCGCGGGCGGGCCGGCACGGTGCCGCTCGTGACCGCCGGTTCGCCGCGGCCCCGCCGTCCCTCGGGCTCGGCGACCGGCAGCCGCACGATGAAGGTCGCGCCCTGCCCCTCGCCCCGGCTCTCGACCCGCACGCCGCCGCCGTGCAGCTCGGCCAGGTGCCGCACGATCGCCAGCCCCAGCCCCAGGCCGCCGTACCGCCGCGTGATCGTGCTGTCGGCCTGGCGGAACCGGTCGAAGACGTGGGCGAGCAGCTCGGGCGGGATGCCGATGCCGGTGTCAGCGACCGTGACGACGGCCTCGCCGCCCTCGCGCGCCAGCCGCACGCACACCCGGCCGCCGGCCGGCGTGAACTTCACGGCGTTGGCGACGAGGTTGGCGGCGATCTGCCCCAGCCGCAGCGGGTCGCCCAGCACGAGCCCGCAGCCCGCGCTCACCGTCAGCTCGATCTCGACGCCCTTGGCCTGGGCATCCCGCCGCGCGGACTCCACGGACTCTTCCAGGATCGGCGTGAGATCGACCGGATAGAGATCGAGCTGCAGCTTGCCGGCGACGATGCGGGAGACGTCGAGCAGGTCATTGATGAGCTGCGCCTGGGCGCGCGTGTTGCGCTCGACCACCTCCAGCGCCTGGGCAACCCGCTCGGGGCCGAGCTGTCCCGTGCGCAGCAGGCGCAGCCAGCCCAGCATCGAGGTGAGGGGCGTGCGCAGCTCGTGCGAGAGCACGGCCAGGAACTCGTCCTTGGCCTGGTTGGCGCCCTCGGCCTCGCCCCGCGCGCGCTGGGCCTGGCGGTAGAGCCGTGCGTTGTCGACGGCGAGGGCGGCGCGCGCGGCGATGTTCTCGGCGAGGCCGAGATCCTCGGCCGTGTAGGGCTCGGTGCTCGCGATCCGCAGCCAGGTGATGGAGCCCAGCGCCCTCCCGCGGGCCACCAGGGGCGCCACCAGCATCGAGCGCGGCTGCAGGGCGAGGAAGATGCGGCGGTCGGCGGGATCGGTGACGATCTCCTCGATCCGCGCCGGGGTCGCGTGGGCGACCAGGAGCGACCGGCCGGCCCGCACGCTCTCGACGGCGGGACTGACGTCGCGCAGCCAGTCGACCGTCGGCGCGATCCGGACCGTCTCGGCAGCAAGCGCCGCGTTGGCGGGATCGGCGTAGGCCGCCGCCACCCGGCGGACGCCGCCGTCCCGCCGGGCCAGGTGGACGACGCACCAGTCCGCGCGGGCCGGCACGACCAGGTGGGCGACGGCGTCGAGCGTCGCCTCGTAGTGGAGCGACGAGGCCAGCGCGCGGCTGACGTCGGCCAGCAGGCGGGCACGCTGCGCGCGCGTCTCGGCGTCGGCGCGGGCCGCCTGCTCGCCGGCGAACAGCTGGGCGTTGCGCAGGGCGCTCGCCGCGTGATCGGCCAGCCGCACCAGGACAGCCTCGTCACGGTCGCTGAACGCGCGAGCCTTCCGGTTGTCGACGTAGAGCAACCCCTCGACCCGCTCGCCCATCCGGATAGGCGCCACCAGGACCGCCAGGCTGCCCTCGTCGCCGATCGTGCCGGCGTAGTCCGGCCGGCGGGGGTCGTCGAGCGCGCTGCCGATGCGCACCGGCCGGCCTGTCGCCAGCACCTCGCCCGCCAGGCCCTGGCCCGGAGTCAGGAGCACGCGGTCGGGCTCGCCAGCCCGCGTCCCCACCGTGTAGCGAAAGGTGAGGCCCTCGCGGCGCTCGTCCCAGAGCGCGATGCGGGCGAGGTCGGCGTTGCAGAGGTCCCTGGCCGCGGCGGTGACGCGGCCCAGCACGGTGTCGAGGTCGAGCGAGGCGCTGAGCGCCCGGGCCAGCTCGGCCAGCAGCTCGGCCTCACGTCGCCGCTCCTCGGCCTCCGTGTAGAGCCGGGCGTTCTCCAGCGCGACGGCCGCGTGGTCGGCGAGCGCCTCGGCCAACCGCACCTCGTCGGTGCCGAACACGCGCCCGAGGCGATCGCCAGCGGCGAGGGCGCCGACGATCCGCCCCTTGATCTGCAGCGGGACGGCCAGCACCGCGCGATGGGGCGCCTGCTCGATCCACTCACGGGTGCCCGGCGGCGTGTCGACCTCGGGATCGTCGAGCACGTTGGCGCTCGTCACCGGCCCGCCGCGCTCGACGGCGCGCCCGACGGCCCCCGCGCCCCGGGGCAGGATTCCGCCCGGCGGGAGCGGGCCGATGTCGCCGGAGGTGGCGAGGCGGACGAGGTCGCGCGAGACGGGATCGACACGGTAGACGATGGCAACGACCGCGCGCAGCAGGCCGCGCGCCAGCTCGGCGATGCGCGGGGCCACGGCGTCGAGGTCGAGGCCCTGTCTGAGCATGCGTCCCAGCTCGGCGACGGCCTCGGCTTCGGACCGCCGCGACTGCTCGAGCGCGAGCAGCCGGACGCGCTCGTCGTCCGCTCGCTTGCGGTCCGTGATGTCGTTGATGACGGCCACCACGCCGCGCACCGTCCCCCGCGGTCCGGGATCCGGAACGTAGGTCGCCAGCAAGTGGCGCGGGCCTTCCTCGCCCGCGTGCGTCACCTCGACGACGGTGCGCCGGCCGTCCAGCGCGGCCGTGAGAGGCCCCTCCAGGGTCGCGTAGCGCTCGGCGCCGACCACCTCGGCCATGGATCGGCCCACGACGTCCTCGGGGGTGCGTCCATGATGCTCGGCGTAGGGCCGGTTCGCGAAGCGATAGCGGCGCCTGCGGTCCACGTAGGAGATGAGCACCGGCGCCGTGTCGGTCACCACGCGCAGCTGCTGCTCGCTCGCCGCCAGCCGGCTCTGGGCCCTTCCGCGCGTGGCGACCACCCAGGCCGTGCACAGCGCGACGGCGGCGAAGAGCAGGAGCCAGACGGCGTCGCTGGGGAACACGGCGAGGCTGCCGGTGGGTGGAAGGAAATAGTAGGCCAGGGCCCCGAGGCTCAGCGCGATGGTGAGCAGGGCCGGGCCGAGCCCGCCCAGCCAGGCGACGAGCATGATCGCGGCCACGAACGGCGGGCCGGGCACCTGCGAGACGAGCGGTCGGAGCGCGACGGCCAGGGCGAGCGCAGCGGCCGGCGCGGCCAGCGCCAGGAGCCAGCGTGCCACGGCGATCAGCGGTGTGGGTACCACCATGGTGGAGGGTGGCTCAGAGCAGCCGCCCCAGCGGGCCGAGATCGAGGTTGAGATCCTCCGGCTCGAGGCCGAAGCGCGCGGCGATGTCGCGCACCGTCTCCTCCAGGCGCATGAGCGCCACGCCCACCGCCTCGGTCTCCTCGGCCGACAGCGTGCCGCCCTCCAGGCGCCGGATGGCCTGGCGCTCGAGGAGCTGGCGGATGAACTCCACGAGCGTGAGGACGAGCCGGGCGACCGAGCGCTGCACGTCCTCGGGATCCGCGTTCCAGCGCGGGGCCGCCAGCGCCGCCTGCCGCTCCAGCTCCCCGCGGAGCGATTCGAGCTCGCGCACCTGGACGGCCGGGCGCCGCGCGCTCACGCCGCCTCCTCCCCGAACGCATACGGCAGCCAGGGCCCGCTCACGCTGACGCGCCACGGCGCCAGCGCGGCGCGCGCCGAATCGACCTCTTCGACGTAGCGCCCACAGGCACCGCGCTCCACCAGGTGCTGCACCGTGGCCAGCAGCGGGGGCCGGTCGTGCCGCTCGGCCCGCTCCTCCCGCACCAGGCCGCCGAGGCGCCGGCGCAGCGGGTCCAGCTCGGGGACGCTGCGGGCGCGCTCGTGGGCCCGCCGCCGGGCGTCGAGGTAGCGCGTGCCGGGGCCGCCCCCGGCGCTCTCGAACGACACCGCGGGCGCCGCCTCACCCCACACGCGCAGGGTCATCTGCTCGCACCCGGCCACACGGCCGAGCGCGCGCGCGAGCTGCGGGCGCCGGGGGGCCAGCGCCTCGGCCAGCGCGGCGTCGTTCGCCACGAGCGTGCCGAAGCGCACGGGCAGGATCGCGTCGATCCCGGCCGCCAGGCGGCGCAGCACCGTGTCCTGGGCCCGGAGCGTGAGCGCGCTTGGCGTCGGCGGCTCCGCGACGTCGCCCACCAGGGCGACCAGGCCGGCGACCGCGACGAGCCGCAACGGCTCGGCGCAGACCCCGACGCCGGCCTCGCACGCCGGCGGTCCGCTCAGCAGCGCGTAGAGATACACGCGGGTCATGGTCGCCGGTGGCGCTCGCCCGAAACGCGGTCGGCCGCGCAGAGGATCGCCTGCAGGCGCAGGTAGATCAGGTCCACACCGGCGAGGCCCAGCACTACCTCGCCGGAGACCACCACCCCGCGGGTGAGCAGGTTGTCGACGAGATCGAGCAGGGAATCGTCGGCGGTCTCCAGGATCTCGGCCGCCGCCCGTGGCTTCATCGGCCATCGCTCACGAAGTTGTAGGCCGGCCAGGGACCGGTCAGGCTGAGCCGGTAGCCGCGCGTGGCGAGCGCGGCCGCGGTGCGCCGGGCGGCGCGCCGGAACCCGACCGTCCGGCGGGCGTCGACCAGCAACGCCGCGTCCAGCACGACGCGGGTGCCGTCCAGCTCGGTCGTCGACCGCCGCCGCGTGGCGTCGGCGAGGCCCGCCAGCGCCGCGAACGCGTCCTCGACGGCCACCCGCCCCTCGCGCACCACCTCGCGGGTGACGTCCCGCTCGTGCTTCTTCGCCAGCAGGAAGCGCGTCCCCTCCCGGCGGGGCGCCGGCGCCGGCGGCCGCCGACGCCCGGCTCGCCGGCGGGCCAGCGCGACGTCCAGGCGCACGCGAACGCCCCACTCCCGGCGGCCGGCGACGCGCCCGAGGACCCGGCGCACCTGCGCCTCGGCACCCCGCACGTGGGCCACCGCGCGCTCGTCGGTGGTGAACAGCGTGAAGAGCTTCATCGGCACCGTCGTGAGCCGCCGCGCGAAGTGCTCGACCACGCGCGCGTGAGCCGCCCCCCGCACCGCCACCCACTCGAGGTCGCGCAGCCCCCGCTCGATCGGCCCGCTCCCGTACAGCGCCAGCGGGGCGTCGGCCACGACGAGCCAGAGGCCGGCGGCCGCCGGCAGGATGCGGGGCTCGGCGGCACCGGGCACGCCGCGCGGCGCCCGCGCGAGCGAGGGCCGCCGGTCGGCCTCGACCAGGCAGTAGAGATAGGTGGCGGATCTCCGACCCGGGGTCATTCGTCGAGCTCCCACGAGCGCGTCCATCGCTCGAGCCCGGCCACGCCGCGGGGCGGCGGCGCCAGGGCCGGCGTCGAAATGATACTCCAGGGACGCCGTCGCGTCGCCCGCCGGCGCCGGAGCGCGGCGAGCATCCGCTGCTCCACCCGCCTGACCCGCCGGCAGCGCGGGCAGGCGCCGGCCGTGAGAGCGTTGACCAGCACCGCCGGGACGGCCACGTGCAGGCGGGCCAGCCGCGCGAGCAAGCGCCCGGTCTCCCGCTCGGGCAGCGCCGCCGCCCGTGTGACGGCGACCACGCGCGTGCGGCCGGCATCGGCCAGCAGCGCGCTCAGCTCGCGCAGGCGGCGCGCGGTGGCGACCAGCTCGGCGGCAACCTCGCCGAGACCCACGACCTCGCGGTACTTGAGCAGGATGGCCAGCAGCGCGTGCACCCATGCCAGCGCCGTGGCCGGCATCTCCAGCAGGCGCAGCGCGTGCCCGGTCGGCGCCGTGTCGAGCACGACGACGTCGTGGGGAGGCTGCCTTTCGACCAGCGCCTCGACGAGGGACAGCACGGCGAACAGCTCGTCGAGGCCGGGCGGGGCCAGGTCCATGAGGCCGTGCAGCGCCTCGCGGTCGTAGGCGACGTCGAAGCGCGAGCCGCTCAGCAACGAGTCGAAGGTGTCCTCCACCGCGCGGCGGTAGCGCTCGCGCGTGCGCGCCAGGGCGCGGTCGGCGTCCAGCTCGCGCGCCCGCAGCCCCGCCGGCGCCCCCGCCACTGCCCGCTCGTCGTCGCCGAGGTTCGCGCCGAGCGCGTCGCCCAGCGAGTGCGCGGGATCGGCGGAGAGCAGCAGCACCCGTGCTCCCGGCCGCCCCCGCGCCAGGGCGAGCGCCGCAGCCGTGGCGCAGGTCGTCTTGCCCACGCCGCCCTTGCCGGCGAAGACGAGCAGCCGTACGCCGGCTGGGGCGACGCGCCCGAGCCAGGCGGCGGCCGAGGCCCCGGCCGGTTTCACCGGGGGGTGACGTCCAGCGGGCGCCCCTCGAGAGACGCCACGGTTCGCCGGGGGGGCGACGGTGCGCCCACGCAACAGGCGCGCGACGCTGCGCAACGCGGGGACGCCGTACGGCTCGCCTTCGAGAGCGGGGAGCTCCCGCAGCGGCAGGTCCGGGAACGCACGGCGCGTCTCGGCGAGGACGCGGGCCTCGGCCGCGCGGCGCCCTTCGCACAGCGCGCACGCGGCGCCGGGGGCCGGAGTCACGCGGTTGGCGACCAGCTCGCCGACCCTGATTCCCCCGGCGGCCAGCGCGGCGATGCCGTCGCGCGTCTCCTCGAGCGCCAGAGTCTCGGGCAACAACAGCCAGGTGAAGCGGCAGCGCGAGGGGTCCCGCAGCAGCGCGCTCAGCCGGCGGCCGTCGGCGTCCAGCTCCGCGATCAGGCGGTCGGCGGCGTCGGCCCGGTAGCCGCCGCCGAGGCTGTCGGCGAGGAAGCGGTGCTTGGCGTACAGGTCGTTCAGCACCGAGGCGATGCGCTGCAGCGTCCGCGGCATGGCGAGCAGCCGGAGCGCATGCCCCGTCGGCGCGGTGTCCACGACGACCAGCTCGTAGCCTCCGCGCCCGCCCAGGCGTGCCAGCTCCACGAGCGCCATCAGCTCGTCCACGCCGGGGAACGACAGCCGCAGCAACCGCTCGAGATCCTCGTCGTCGAGGTAGGTGCCGCGCTCCGCGATGCTCGCCAGCGTCCGCCGCCGCCGGGCCAGCCACCGCGCCAGCGCCCGGTCCGCATCCAGCTCGACGGCGTCCAGCGCCCCCGCGCGAACGGGCACCCGCCGCGGCGCCGGCCCCAGCGCCCGGCCGACCGCGTCACCCAGCGAGTGGGCGGGGTCCGTCGAGATCACCACCACGCGCGCCCCTCTCTCCGCCGCCGCCAGGGCCGTCGCCGCCGCGCACGTCGTCTTCCCCACCCCGCCCTTTCCCGCAAAGAACTGCAGGCAGGGCGTGCCGCGCCGGCTCACCGCGCCCGCGGGCCGTCGGGCGGCTCCGGCTCGACGTCGCCGGCGATGCTGACGTCGACGCCCGTGATCCGCCCCGGGCCCGCCGCCTCGCCCTCCGCCCGCGCGCGGATCTCGCGCAGTCGCGCCAGGAGGTCGCGCTCGAGCGCGGCGAATTCTTCCGCGCTCAGCTCGCCCAGCTCCAGGCGCATCTGGGCGGCCAGCAGCTCCTCCCGCAGCGCGTCGACGTCGTTGAGCTGGGCGTCGACCGCCTCGGCGATGCGGCGGAGCACGAACTTGAGCCCGCCGATGACGAGCGTGTCGAGGATGATCACGCCGGCGCGTCATCGGCGCGGCCGGCCAGGAGACCGACCACTGCCACCAGCTCGGTCACGGCCACCGGCTTCGGCACGTGCGCGTCGTAGCCGGCGTCGAGCGCGCGGCTGCGGTCCTCGACCCGCGGGTAGGCGGTGAGCGCCACCGCCGGGGTACGGCGCCCGTGCGCGGAATCGAGCGCGCGCACCTGCTGGATCAGGTCGTAGCCGTCCTCGCCGGGAAGGCGCAGATCGGACACGAGGACGTGCGGCGCCTCGCGCTGCAAGAGGGCCATCGCCTCGCGGGCGGAGCCGGCGACGGTGACGCGGGCTCCGTAGTGCCCGAGGGTGACCTCGCACCACTCGCGTGCGGTGGGCTCGTCGTCGACCACCAGCACGCGCAGTCCCTGGAGCGCCGTCGACGCCGGCTCCGGCGGTGCGGCCGCCGGCTCGACGCCGAGCGTCGCGGGCGGCGCCAGCGGGAGCGACACGCTGAAGGTGGCCCCCAGCCCCTCGCCGTCGCTGTCGGCCCTGATCGTGCCGCCGTGCAGCTCGACGATGTGGCGCGCGATCGCGAGGCCCAGGCCGAGCCCGGCCCCCCCGCGTGGGCCGTCCGCACCCTGGGAGAACCGGTCGAACACGTGAGGCAGGAAGGCGGGGACGATTCCCTGGCCGGTGTCGCGCACGACGACGCGGACGCCGGACGCCGCCGGATCGAGCCGGACGCTGATGCGGCCCTTCTCCGGCGTGAACTTGATGGCGTTGGAGAGCAGGTTCCAGACCACCTGCTGCAGGCGCTCGGCGTCGCCGCGCACGGCGCCCGCCGCGGGGTCGAGCGTCAGGTCGAGGTCGATCGACTTGGCGCTGGCGGCCGGCTGCACCGCGCCGACGGCGGCCTCGATCACCGACGCCAGGTCGATCTCCCGTACCGTCAGGCGGACCTTGCCGGTGATGATCCGCGAGACGTCGAGCAGGTCCTCGATGAGCTGGGCCAGCGCCTTGGCGTTGCGGTCGATGGTCTCCAGCGCCGTGACCCGTCGCGCGTCGTCCAGATCTCCGCGGCGCAGCCACCACGTCCAGCCGACCAGCGCGTTGAGCGGCGTCCGCAGCTCGTGGGAGAGCGTGGCCAGGAACTCGTCCTTGCCCCGGCTCGCCGCCTCGGCGATCTCCCGCGCGGCTTTCTCGGCGACCAGCAGCTCCTGGCGCGACCGGGCCAGGGCCTCCGCGCGTTCCTGGGACCGGCGCGCGCGCTGGTACAGCGAGGCGACGAGCAAGGCCACCACGACGAACGAGACGCCCCGCACGACCATGCCCGGCGTGACGACATGCAGCGGCGGCACGAAGAACCACTCGGTGACGACGGCGGCCAGACCGGTGGCCAGCAGCCCTGGCCCCAGGCCGCCGAACCAGGAGCTGATCGCGACGGCGGCGAAGAACAGCGGCGTGCCGCTCGGCTGGATCAGGGGCCAGAGGAGCTCGGTCAGCAGCGCGGCGCCGGCGACCGACCCGGCGGCGACCGCGTAGCCGGACGCCGGTCCGGTGCCCGGTGCCTCATCGGTCGCCGCGGCCACGCTCATCGCGGGCTACTTCGCCCGCTCCAGCTTCAGGCGGATGTTGACGAAGTTGTAGGGGGGCCACGGGCCCGTGTAGCGGAACGTCAGCGTCTCGTACCGGGCGCCCAGCGCCTTCACGCGGCCGTCGAACGCCGCCTCCCGCGCGCGCTCGACCAGGAATGCCGCGTTCAGGATCATCTTGTCGCCGATGGGCTTGTTGGCCCGGGAGGCCACGCACACGTCGCGCAGGGCCTCGAAGATCTCGGCGACGTACTGCTCGGAGCGGCTCTGGATCGCGCCGTCCACCAGTCGGCCGTACTGCACCCGGGCGAAGTAGGTCGAGCCCTTCTGGGTGGCGATCTCGCTCTTGAGCCGCCGGATGTCCTCGTCGTCGTGCTCGATGTGCCGGATCATGGCGTCACGGTCCCACAGCACCTTCAGCCCGAACTCGACCTTGTTCTCCATCTTGGCGAGCACGTCCCGGAACGCGCCGTGAGCCCCGCGCAGCAGCTCCACGATGTCGTCGCGCGTCTTGAACACGGTGCCGAACGACATGGGAATGACGGTCTGGTACTTCATGACCGCCTCGTTCACCCGCTCGTGCGCCAGCACGTTCTCGCGGGTGGCGTCGAGCACTTCCATCGGGGCGTCGGACACGACGGCGGCGATGTCCTCGTAGAGCACCGTGTAGACCTCCCCGGGTGGGGAGCCGAAGCCGATCGGCCCGAACCGCAGGGCCTCGTCCGCGTTCACGATGCAGTACACGTACTTGCCGCGCCTGTCGGAGGACGCCGGCGGCCCCCCCGGCGTGCGGGTGGCGCCCGCCGGCAGGTGCGAGCCGGGCGTCGCCTCGCGGATGACGCGCGACTCCACCGGCTCCGGCGAGGACCGGGCGGGCTTGGCCTCCCGGGCGGCCGTCCTGGCCCGGGTGGTCCGCTTTACCGTGCGGCTCATGATGTCGATTCCCCCGGGCGTGGGCGGCGGCCGGCGAGGATCGCGCGGATCTCGTCGAGCAGCCGCTCCGGCAGGCATGGCTTGGTGATGAATGCGTCGCAGCCTGCGTCGAACGCCCCCTTGGAGTGGCCGGCCAGCGCGTGGCCGGTGAGCGCGATCACCGGGATGTCCCGGGTGCGCGGGTCGTGCTTGAGTCGCCGGGTCGCCTCCCAGCCGTCGAGGCCGGGCAGCGAGAGGTCCATCACGATCACGTCGGGCCTGAGGGTGAAGGCCTTGTCGAGCGCCTGGTGGCCGTTCTCGGCCTCCTCCACCCGGAGCCCCGAGTAGGTCAGGAACTGCACGTAGATGTCGCGGTTGTCGGCATAGTCGTCGACCAGCAGCACCAGCGTCGCCGGCGCGGCGGGCGTCATCCTGAGTCCTTCGGCGCCCGCGGCAACGCCAGGGTGAACGTCGAGCCCTCGCCGAGCGCGCTGCGCACGCTCAGCTCGCCGTCCAGCATCGAGGCGAGCCGCCGGCAGATGGCGAGCCCGAGGCCGGCGCCGGTGTACTGGCGGGTCGGCGAGTCGTCCGCCTGGCGGAAATCCTCGAAGATCACCGTCTGGTCCTTGGCGGAGATGCCGATGCCGCTGTCGGCCACGGCGATGGCCACCCGCCCGGTGTTCGGATCCGCGGCGGCCGTCACTCTGACCCAGCCTTCCGGCGTGAACTTGAGCGCATTTGTGAGCAGATTGATGACGATCTGCTTGACCTTCTGGCGGTCGCTCCGAAGCGGCGGCAACGCGCGGTCCACCCGGGTCGCGACCTCGAGCTGGCTGCGGGCGATGAGCGGCTCCACCTCGGCCAGCACCTCGTCGACGAGGTCGGGGATCGGGAAGTCGGCCAGCGTCAGCGGCATCTTCCCGGCCTCGATGCGGGTGATGTCCAGGATGTCGTTGATGATCGACAGCAGGTGCTGCGAGTTGGAGTCGATCCGCTCCAGGTTGCGGCGCTGGGCGGACGTCATCTCGCCCGACACGCCCTTGAGCAGCATGCTGGTGTAGCCGAGGATCGCGTTGAGTGGCGTGCGGAACTCGTGCGACATGTTGGCGAGGAACTGCGACTTCAGCGCCGAGGCCTGCTCCAGCGCGATGTGTGAGCGCCGCAGCAGCTCGTTCTGGCGGACCAGCTCGGCGGTGGCCTGCCGGACCTTCACCTCCAGCTCGGCCGAGACCTTCTTCAGCTCCTCGTACAGGCGGGCGCGCTCCAGCTCCTCGGTGCGGTCGTGCAGGATGGTCACCACCGCGGTGACCTCGCCGTGCTCGGAGACGATCTTGCCGGAGATCGCCTCCATCGGCAGGGCGGCGCCCGTGCCCGGATCGACGAGGCTGATGCGGCCGCTGCGGCGCCGGCTGTCGCCCTCGAAGAACAGGTTGGAGACGAACGAGGAGAAGTGCGCGTCGTTGGCCTGCACCAGGCGCTGGGCCTCCGCGCTGGCGGCCTCCGGGGCCACCGTGAACAGGTGCTCGGCCGGCGCGTTCATCAGCACGGTGTTGCCGCCAGGATCGGTGACCAGGATCGGATCGGCCACCGAGTCGATGACCAGGTCGAGCCGGTCGCGCTCGGCCCGGGCGTCCGCCTCGGTCTGCCGGAGCTTGCGGTAGTTCTCCTCCAGCTCGGCGGTCGCCCGTTGCAGGTCGGTGACGTTTCTCAGGATGGACACGATGCCGGTGCCTTCGCGAGCGTCGCTCGTCATAGTGCTCAGGAGCTCGAAGAGCAGATCGGAGCCGTCGACCGGGTCGACCAGCGGCACCTCGTGACGGGGCGCCTCCGCCCCCTCGATCGCCCGCCGGGTGAGCGCGGCCGAGAAGAGCATGTTGTTGAGCGCGACCGCCCGCCGGCGCCCCTCGCTCTGCTCGTCGTCGGTCGCCAGCAGAGCCTCGGCACGGGCGTTGGCGATGATGATGCGCCCCTCGCCGTCGGTGAGGAGGATGGGGTCGGTCACCGCGTTGATGATGCTGGACAAGAGCCGGCGCTCGCGCTGCAAGCGCTGCCCCGATTCCTCCCGCCGGCGAGCCGCCACCAGCTCGGCCAGCCGGGGGCCCAGCACGCGGCCCAGCCAGCGGGCCTCGGCGACCACGGCCGGCGTCAGCGGCGTCACCAGCAGCAGGCCGGCGGGCAGGTCGCCCGCCCGGATCGGCGCCAGCGGGATGGCCTGCAGGTCAGTCTTGCCCAGGGGGGTCGCCGCGGCCCCGCTGCCGTTGCCGGCGATCAACACCGGGCTGGCCGACAGCAGCGCCCGCGTCAAGGGGTGGTCCCGCGCCTCGAGATCGACACTGAACTTCGCCGCCGCGCTGTCGCGCACACCGAGGCTGGCCATGGGGATCAGGCGCGGGCCGTCGGTGGCGACGGCGGCCAGGCAGAGGCCCCGGCGGACGCCCGCCCGGCGCTGCAGCCACGACAGCGCGCGCTGCGCGCACTGCACGGGGTCGCCGGCGACGAGCAGGGCTTCCAGGAATTCCAAACGGCCGGCCACGCCGGCACCCGGCTGGACCCGGCGGCCGGCACGTCCCGCCGCGGTCCGCACGGCGGGCATGGGCTACGAGGTCTTGACCGCCGGGGAGCGGCGGCGCCGGACGCGGCCATCGCGACCGACGGCGGCGAGCCTGGCGCGAAGCGTCGCATTCTCGGCCAGCACCGCCTCGCTGGCGCGCCCGTCACCCGATGCGAGGGCTGGCTTGGACACCGGCGCCACGGCGCCGACCGCCTCGGAGTATTTCAGGTAGGTGTCGATCGAGGCCACCACGACGCGCGCCTCGACCGTGATGAGGTCGATGCCCACGAGGGAGACGCGCACCCACGCGTCGATGACGATCCCCTTGTCGAGCACGCGATCGAGGACGTCGATGAGGCTGCTGCCACCGGTCGTCCGTTCAACAGGCATCGTTGAATCTCCCCGGGACCGTCATCGTCCCCTTACTCAGGCCGTCGGGCCCGACCGCCCGCCTTGGCGGTCGACGCAGCAAGGCGTCGCTCCAGGCTGCGGATCTGCTTCTTCAGCGCTTGGTTCTCGCCAGCCAGCCGATCCCGCCCGGGGGCCAGGTGCGAATCGTACCGCCACCAGTCCAGTCCGATCTGCTCGGCCTTGTCGATCGAGCACACGATCAGGCGGATGCGGATCGTGAGCAACTCGACCTCGGCCAGCGAGACCTTGATATCACCCGCGACGACGAGGCCCTTGTCGAGGACGCGGTCGAGCACGTCCACGAGCCCACTGGCCCGGCCATTCATCGGTTGGAGATCAGTACGCATGCTCTCCCGATCGTGGGGCCTGTTTGAGCCGTCGCGCCGCGCGTTCAGGCGCCTCAGGGACCGGCCGGACCTCAGGGACCGGCCGGATGAGTATAGCGGGACGAGTATAGGAAGACAATCGCGCGGGAGGGAAGATGGAAAAGATTTTCCCAGGCGGCGGTGCGTAGCTCCTACATGGCGTCAGTTCGTTGCCGGCAACAGGTCGGTGTAGACCAGGTCCCGAGCCGCCGCGGCGGCGTCCACCGTACGGAAGAGCGCGATCGCGCAGCGGCGGCACGTGATCTCGATGCTGTACGCCGTCCCACCGGGGGGCTCGAGGTGGATGGCCAGCACGCCACAGCCCCGGTGCTGCCGCACGAACGCGCGAAGGTCCGAGAGCACTCCCATGATCGGCCTCGCTGGTGTCCAAGAACCGTGCCGATGACCTCGTTTCAGCGGCCGGTGCGGACGTCGAGGAGGGCGAAGACGGCGGAGCGTGTGCCGCCATCTCGCCCGCTTCACGGGGGCCGAGACGGTCTCGGCGCACATGCTGGATCCGGGCCGCAGCGCGCTCATCCCCATCGCCGCGTACCGCGTGCCCGAGGAGGCCCTGCCCGTGCTGGCAGGGCAACTGCTGCCTCTCGACGTCCAGGGCTTCCGCGACACGCGGGCGAGCGCGTCGCCGGCACCTTCTACCTCGTGTGGTGGCGGAAGGCACGGCGGTTCGAGCCGGTGGAGCTGGCCACGCTGCAAGCGATCGGGCAGCAGGTCGGTCTGCTGCTCCGCAGCGCCCTCCTGCTCAAGGAAGCCGACTCGCGGCGTCAGGTAGCGGAGGCCGCCGAGGCGCGCTACCGCAGCCTCCTCGAGCGCGTCCCGGCCGGTGTCTGGCGCACGACGCCGACGGGGCAGATCCTCGAGGCCAATCCGGCCCTCGCGCAGATGTTCGGCTACCCGGATCGAGCCGCGTTCCTGGCCCTGAGCTCGGCGGACCTGTACGTGAACCGCAACGACCGCGAACGCCTCCGCCGGATCCTCGCCGCCGACGGCGTGGCCGACTTCACCGCCGAGCTTCGCCGCGCGGACGGGGCCCCGGTGTGGGTGCGCATGCAAGTCCGGGCCGAGGCGGCCGAGCGCCAGGCCGAGGCCCTGCGCTACGTCGCTCACCTGGCCAACGCCGCCGCCCACGAGATCAACAACCCCCTGTCGGTCATTACCGGGCGCCTGGAGCTGGTGCGCCGGCGGCTCGCCGGCAACGACGACGCGCTGGCGAAGATGGACACGGCGCTCGAGGCCGCGCGCCGCATCGCCGAGATCATCGCGCACATGGGGCGGATCACCCGGCTGGAGGTCCACGGCCAGACGCCGAGCGTGCCGCCCATGCTCGACATCCGCGGCTCGGGCCCGTCAGAGCCGAGGTAGCTTGGCAATCAGCTCGATGAGGTCCTCGGGGTTCAGCGGCTTGGTGGCGTGCGCCGCGAAGCCCGCGGCGATCGCCTGTTCCCGCACCTCCCGCCCCGCGTAGGCCGTCAGCGCCACGGCCGGGATCGCCGCGCCCCGCGCCGCCCGCACCGCCGCGATCAGCTCGTACCCGTCGGCGCCCGGCATGGCCAGATCGCTGACCAGCACGTCGACGGTCGCCCGGTTCAGGACCTCGAGCGCCGCGGCCACGCCGTCGGCCAGATGGACCTCGGCTCCGCGCTCGCGCAGCACGAGCCCCAGCACCTCGCGGGCGTCGCCGTGGTCGTCGACGACCAGCACTCGCAGGCCGTCCAGCCGCGCGCGCGCTCCGCGCTCGAGCGGCGCCGCGCCGCCGGTCACCAGGGGCGCCCGCACCGCGATGATCGGCAGCTCGACGACGAAGGTGGCCCCGCGCCCGCGGCCGGCGCTCTCGGCGCGGACGCGCCCGCCGTGCGCCTCGACCAGCTGGCGCACGATGGCCAGGCCGAGGCCGAGCCCCTGGTGGGCCCGGGTGGTGGTGCTGTCGGCCTGCTGGAACGGCTCGAACACGTGCGGCAGCACCTGCGAGTCGATCCCCTCGCCGCTGTCGCTCACGCTCAGCTGCGCGTGCACGCCCTCGCGGGTCAGCCTGACCGCGACCCGCCCGCCCGGCCGTGTGAACTTCACGGCGTTGGACAAGAGATTACTCACGACCTGCTGCAGGCGGGTGGGATCGCCCAGGACTTCGCCGGTGCCGGGGTCGAGGCCGGCGTCCAGGACGAGCGCCTTGGCCTCGACGTCACCGCGGATCGCCTCCAGCGCCTCCTGGACGACGAGGACGAGGTCGACCGGGTACTTCTCCAGCTCCAGCTTGCCCGCGATGATGCGGGAGACGTCCAGCAGGTCGTTGATGAGCTGGGCCTGCAGGCGGGCGTTGCGCTCGATGACGTCGACCGCGCGCGTCTTCTGCGCCTCGTCCAGCCGCGGGTTGCGCAGCATGCGCAGCCACCCGATGATCGCGTTCAGTGGCGTGCGCAGCTCGTGCGACAGCGTGGCCAGGAAGTGGTCCTTGGCGCGGTTGGCGGCGTTCGCCTCGGCCCGGGCCGCCCGCTCGCCGGCGAACAGCCGGCTGTTGCGGATCGCGATGGCGGCGTGGTCGGCCAGGCGCTGGCAGACGCCCTCCTCGTGCTCGCCGAACGGGCGCACCGTGCGCCGGCTGACGTAGATCAGCCCTTCGATCGTGTCCTCGCCCGGGATCGGCACGATCATCGCCGACCGGATCCCCTCGGCGTCGATCACGCTCCGATGATCCGGGGGAACGGCGGTGTCCTCGCGCGCGTCGGGGGTCCGGTACGGCCGGCCGATGACCGGCACCCCGCCCTCCGGGCCCGCGCCCAACCGGATGTCGGCATCGAGGCGGGCCCGGGAACCGACCACGAGCCGCAGCCGCAACCCGTCGGCCCCGGGCTCGCCGAGGGCCAGGTGCACCACGTCGGCGTTGCAGAGCGCCAGAGCCGCCTCGGCGACCTGCTGGAGCACGCGGTCGAGATCGAGCGAGCGGTTGATCTCGGCCGCCAGCGCGGCGAGAACGTCGAACTCGCGCCGCTGCCGCATGGCCTCCTCGTAGAGACGGGCGTTGTCCACCGCCACCGCCGCCTGGTCGGCGAACGCCTGGAGCATCTCGGCGTCGGCCGCCGTGAAGCGGCGGCCGGTCCGGTCGGCGACCGACAGGGCGCCGATGATCTGTCCCTGCACGCGCAGAGGCACGGCGAGGACGGCGGCGTCGCCGGCGGCGATCATGCCCCGGCGCACGTCGTCGGCCGTGGCCAGCCGTTCGTCGGCGAAGATGTTCTCCGTCCACGCCGCGGCCCCTTGCGCGATCGCCAGGCCGGAGACGGACACGTTTCCGCCCGGCAGGACGTGGCCGGGCCGGAACGCCTCTCGCATGCCGCCGCCGAAGGCCACGCCGACCAGCGAGCCGTCCGGCGCGAGGAGGCGCAGACCGGAGGCACGCACGCCGAACGACCCCAGCACCACCTCGACCACCCGGGCGCCGGCATCGGCGACGTTGAGCGTCTCGGTGAACGAGCGGGCGACGCCGGCCAGCTCCTCGGCGACCCGGCGACGCGCCTCCGCCTCGGCCCGCGCGATCTGCTCGCGGGCCAGCAGGGCCACGCGCTCGTCCTCGACCCGCCGGCGGTCCCACACCAGCGTGGCCACCGGCAGGATCGTCGCCGCCATGGTGCCCATGAACGCCTGTAGCAGCAGCAGCGACTCGTTCGGGGTGCCGCCGGCGAAGGGGCCGAGGCCGCGTTGCGTCCCCGCGATGGCCAGGCCGGACAGGAGCAGGATCGCCGTGGCCGCCTCCCGCGGCCCGAAACGGAACGCCGCCCACAGCAGCACGGGGATCGTGAGGAACTCCAGCGGATAGGTCTTGGTGGCGAACGGCACTGCGCCGCCGAACACCACCTCGCTGACGCCGAGCAGGCCGGCCAGGAGCAGCGCCGCCTCGATGGGCCGCCCGGCGAGCGGGCCCAGGCCGCGCTGGCGACTCCACAGGAGCAAGACGGGCGCGACCACGACGGCGCCCGCCACATCGCCGAGCCACCACGTCGCCCAGATGGTGTTGTAGGCGGACCACGGCGCGTAGCCGGCCAGGCTCAGGATGGTCACCCCGATCGTGGCGCTGACCACGGCGCTCGGCAGCGCGGCGACCACCAGGAACGTGAACACGCCGGCCGGTCGCTCGAACACGCGGGAGCCGCCGGCGAAGCGGGCGACCAGGCGGGCGCCGACGAGGCCCTCGAGCGTGTTGCCGGCGGCGATGCCGAGCGAGGTCAGCACGGAACCGGCGGTGGTGACGTTGACCAGGAAGGCGGCCAGGAAGATGGCGGGCCAGACGCGGGGCCCCAGCAGCAGCAGCGCGGCGAGCGCGATCCCGGCCGGCGGCCAGACGGGGCTCGCGCTGGCGTGCACCGACGCGAAGTACTGCAGCCCGAGCTTGCCGGCCAGGAAATACGCCGCGGCGATCGCGGCCAGCAGACTCACGCGCCGCAGCGTCATTGTCGCATCCTCCCACGCCGGGCGGCGCGGGACAATCGCTACACCTCGTTCTCCCAGACCTGCTCGAGGCGCTGGCGGCGGCGCAGCAGGCGCAGCGTCCCGTCCGCCTCCAGCATCACCTCCGGAGCCTGCGGATAGGAGTTGTAGTTGAGGGCCGCCATTGCCGCGCAGTAGGCGCCGGCGCCGCCCACGAGCACGAGATCCCCGATCTCGGGGCGGCGCACCCGCCGGGGGGCCAGGGCCTCGGGGTCGCCGGACGCCGGAGTGAGCACATCCCCCGACTCGCAGCAGGGCCCCACGAACACGACGTCGGCCTCGTCCCGGCCCTCGCCCAGCACCTCGATGGGGTGCTGCGCGCCGTACATCATCGGCCGCGTGACCTCCGGCATCCCGGTGTCGAGCTTGGCGAAGCGATAGCCGTCACGCCCGGTGTCGGCCACGTCCACGCAAGTGGCGACGACGACGCCGGCGTTGGCGACCAGGTACGTGCCCGGCTCGATCTCGAGGTGGAGACCACGGCCGTCGCGCTCGCGAAACGCCCGCAGCTCGGCGTGCACGTGCGCGCCCACGTCGGCCAAGTCCACCGACGGCTCGCCGGGCATCCGGCCGACCTTGAAGCCGCCGCCCAGGTTGAGGGTCTGCACGTCGGGCAGCTTCGCGGCGAGGTCGAGCGTCAGGCGCGTGCAGCGCTTCCAGACCTCGGGGTCGGTCCCGGAGCCGACGTGGCTGTGCAGCCGGGTGATTCGCAGATCGTACCGGTCGGCCAGGCTCTTCACCTCCCCCAGGTACTCGTGCCAGATGCCGAAGCTGGAGGCGGGGCCGCCGGTGTTGGTCCGGTTCGTGGAGCCGGTCCCCAGACCGGGGTTCATCCGCACCGAGACCTCGCGTCCACGCGCGACGCGGCCCAGGGCCTCGAGCTGGTGGAGCGAGCAGGCGTTGCAGAGGACGCCGCGCGCCAGATGCTCGGCCAGGCGCGGGCTCGGCATCTGCGAGGTGAGCTGGATCGCGCCGGGCGCGAACCCGGCCCGCAGCGCGCGCTCGACCTCGTGGTCGCTGGAGGCGTCGATGTGCAGCCCCAGCCCGCGGAAGACCTCCAGCACCCCGCGGCTCGGGTTGGCCTTCATCGCGTAGCGCAGCGTGAACCCGAACGGCGCCGGGAAGGCCAGCGCCCGGCGCGCGGCGGCCTCGAGCGCGGCGCGGTCGTAGACGTAGCACGGGGTGCCGAAGCGCTCCCGCACCTCCGCGGCTTGCGATGGGGCCAGGGCTGGCATGGCGCAGAGAGTGGCAGAGCGCGGGGCCGGATGCAACCGCTAGCGCGAGGCGAACACGCGGGCCTTGAGACGGCGCGGCACCCACACGGCCAGCAGGCGGGCGGCGCGCGCCAGACGGTCGAGCGAGTCCGGCGTGCCCGGCCAGTACTTGAGGACGAGCCCGCGGTCCACGTAGTTGAGCAGGCCGTCCACCAGCACCGCCGCCAGCAGCACGTCGTCCAGGTAGCCGAGGAACGGGACGAAGTCGGGGACGAGGTCGACCGGGCTGGCCAGGTACACCATCGCCGCGGCCAGGGCGACCTTGGCCGCCCGCGGCAGCAGCGGATCGCGGACCAGGCCCGCGATCAGGCGCACCAGGCTCGGCAGCGCGCGCACCAGGGCCTTCACTCGAGGCTCTCGGCGACCAGCTCGCTGACGTCCTTGACCGCCAGCCGCTCCTCCACTGCCTTGACCTTGCGGCCGAGATCCACCATGGCCAGGCAGAACGGGCACGCGGTCGCGACCACGCGGGCGCCGGTTTCCAGCAGCTCCTCGGTGCGGATGATGTTCACGCGCCGCTCGGATTTGACCTCCATCCACATGTGGCCTCCACCGCCCCCGCAGCACAGCCCGCGCTCGCGCGCACGGGGCGGGTCGATCACGCGCAGCCCGGGGATGGCTCCGAGGGCACGCCGGGGCGCGTCGAGGATGTCGTTGTAGCGGCCCAGGTAGCAGGAGTCGTGGAACGCCACGCCGGCCGCCACCTGCTTGAGCGGCTTGATGCGCCCGCTCTGGATCAGCTCGTCGATCACCTGCGAATGGTGAACGACCTCGTAGGTCCCACCGAACTGCGGGAACTCGTTCCTGAGGGTGTTGAAGCAGTGCGGACAGTGCGTGATGACCTTCCGGAACCGGTACCGCCTCAGGCTCTCGACGTTCTCGGCCTGCAGCGTCTGATAGAGGTACTCCTCGCCGAGGCGGCGGGCCACCTCGCCGTGGCAGCGCTCCTCCTGCATCACCGCGTACGACACGCCGGCCTTCTTCAAGATCGCGACCACCGAGCGGGCGATGGCCTGGTTGCGCTTGTCGTAGGACGCGGAGCAGCCGACCCAGTAGAGGTACTCGACCTCTTTGTCCGGCTGCAGCACGGGCACGTCGAGGCCGTGGGCCCAGGCCAGCCGTTCGCCCGGCGGCAGGCCCCACGGGTTGCCGGCCCGCTGGATGTTCTGCAAGGACTGCGGCGCCGTGGACGGCAGCGCGCCCTCGGAGAGGGCCAGGTAGCGCCGCAGGTCGAGGATGGTGTCCACGATGTCGATGAAGGCCGGGCACTCCTCCACGCAGGCCATGCAGGTCGTGCACGCCCACAGCTCGTCGGCCTTGATCAGCTCTCCGTGGATGGGCCCCGGCCGCTGGCCGTGCATGTGGCGCTTGAGCTTGACGATGATCTGCTTGGGGCTGAGCGCGGTGCCCGCCAGGTAGGCCGGGCAGGCCGCCTGGCACCGGCCGCACTCCACGCAGGCGTCGAAATCCAGCCGCCGCTTCCAGGAGAACTCCTCGAGCTTCGAGACGCCGAGCGTCTCGGCCTCCTCGATGTTCTCGATCTTCGGGATGGCGCCGCGTGGGGTGAGCTTGGAGAGGAAGATGTTGAGCGGCGTGGTGAGCATGTGCATGAAGTACGAGTGGGGGATGATGGCGATGAAGAACAGCGAGATCGCCGCGTGGAACAGCCACACGCCCAGGTGCGTGGCCCGCAGCGCGCCCTCCGACATCCCGGCGCCCAGCATCGCCTGGCCGAGGGCCCAGCCCACCGGCGACCATGCGCCCCACCACGGCTGGACGACCGCCAGCCGGCAGGCTTCCATCACGAAGCCGGTGGCGTTGATCACGAACAGCAGCAGCAGGACGTGGGCGAAGCGCGCCTCGGGATCGAGCCGGGCCGGGCGTAGCACGAAGCGGCGCGACACCGCCATGCCCAGGCCGATGACGAAGAAGAGCCCGAAGAGATCGAGGACCGTCTCGTAGTAGAGATAGAAATCACCCTTGAGCAGCTTGTAGTCCAAGAGCGGCAGCGTGATGTCGTAGTCGATCGTGGCCAGCACGGTGCCCAGGAACAGGGCGAGGAAGCCCCAGAACATGGTGGCGTGCATGACGCCCGGGTAGGCCTGCGAGAGCACGCGCGCCTGGCCGAGCGCGTGCTTGGCGACGAGCTTCACGCGCTGGGGGATCCGGTCCACGCGCGACTCCGGTCCGCCCCGCCGCCACAGCTGGATGCGCCGCCACACGCCCCACGCGAACAGCGCGATGGCGACGAATCCGCCGATGTAGAGCGCGATCTGCGCCCAGCCGGGAACGTTCCAGAACGTGTCTCGGAACGGCACGGTGCCGGTCGTCATCAGCGGTCCAACGATATCATGGGCAACAGGGCCTCCACGGCCGAGTAGGGATCGAGCGTGCCGGCGGCGACCTCGTCGAAGGTCGCGCGCAGCGCCCCGCCGGCGAGGCCGCGGGCGACACGCGCGCGGAACTCCTCCACCAGCAGCGTCTCCACCTCCGCGCGCCGCCGCCGGCGGCGGCGGGCCTCCAGCGCACTCCCCGCTTCGAGCGCGGCGCGGTGGCGGCGGATCTCGGCCAGCAGCCCGGCGATGCCGGCGTCGGCCTGGGCCTGGCTCGACAGCACCGGGATCTCCCAGTCGATGTCCTTGGGGGTGGTCGAGCTGGCGTGGTGCAGATGCGCGGCGAACTTCAGCTCGGCCATGAGGGCGGGGGCGCCCGCCCGATCGGCCTTGTTGACGACGAACACGTCGGCCGCCTCCATCAGCCCAGCCTTCATGGTCTGGACCGCGTCGCCCGATTCCGGCACCAGGACCACCACGGTCGTGTCGGCCAGCTTCATGATGTCGAGCTCGGTCTGCCCCACCCCGACCGTCTCCACCAGCACCCAGTCGTGGCCGAAGGCGGTCAACAGCTTGATGACCTCACCGGTGGAACGGGCCAGGCCGCCCAGCGACCCGCGGGTGGCCATCGAGCGGATGAACACGCCGGCGTCCAGCGCGTGGGCCTGCATGCGGATGCGGTCGCCGAGGACGGCGCCGCCGGTGAACGGGCTGGACGGGTCCACGGCCACGATGCCGACGGTCCTGCCTTCCGTGCGCAGGTGGGCCGTGAGCCGGTCCACCACGGTGGACTTGCCGGCCCCCGGCGGCCCCGTGACGCCCACGGCGTAGCCGCCCCGCGCCCGCGAATCGACCGCCTTCATGATGGACGGCACCGCCGCCGTCCGGTTCTCGACGTGCGTGATCAGCCGCGCCAGCGCCAGCCGATCGCCCCCGAGCATGCGCTCGACGAGCATCGCGGGATCGGTGGCCCTCGGGGTGTGGTCAGGTCCGGACATTGGTGATCTGGACAGCGGCCGGATTGTAGCACTCAGCAGCGAACGACGGGCGGAGGCACGAGCAGATCTTACTGCACGATGAAATCGGTGCCGTCGGCCACGAACGCAGCGACGGTTGGCCTTGCGGCGACGAGCATGCCAACCTTAGAAACCTTCGCCGGTTGTTGGGTCATGGTCGAGAGTGCCACGCCGAGCACGGTCAATCCGGCCAACTCGATCACCGTAGACGTCCGCCGTCTCATGCCGACCTCCACGGCACGCATGGTACCATCCGACGGACATGCCGGGCGCGGGGTCACTGGTGCTGCGTGTGTTCGCCGATCCGCTGACGCCCGCGCGTGGCTGGCTCGACCGCCTCGTGCTCATCGTGCCGGCCGATCGTGCGACGCGTTGGCTGCTGGTGCTGGATGTCGCCTGCCTCCTATTGCTCGGACACGAGCGGCGTCATCCGGGTCTCGCCGTGCCGTTGGTGCTCGCCGCTGGCTTCCTCGCGCTGAACGTTCTCGGAATGGCGGTGACCGACTTCGTCCTAGGTCTCGCGCTGTTCCATGTGGCCGTCACGGTGACGGCCGCGCTCGCCCTTCGACGCCGCCGTTGGTTCGGCCTGATGGCCTTGGCAGTCGTGCTGGCGGCCGGCATCCTGACCTGACGGCCGCGCGCGCGTCACATCGTCGGATGGCACTCCCGGCAGACCGGCTGGACGACGGCCGGTACGAGGAACCGTGGCGTGGCCTCGCCTCCCGTCACGTGTGACGCATGACACCCTATGCAGGCGACCGTCACCGTCTCGTGCTCGCGCATGCCATGAAAGGCGACTGTCCCCCCGGTCGGCGGCGACTGTAACGTTTCCAGGATCACTTCCTGTCCGGCCTCTCCGGTCGGCGAGGGCGCAGACGGTGCGGCAGCCTGCGGGCTGCGAGCCTTGAGGATGGGCGTGTGGCATTGCCGGCACTCGGCATCACGCAGCGGCAAGCGCATGTGGTCGGGTTCGGTGTACGTGCCGGCCAGAAACCGCAAGGTATCGAATCCGGCCACGGCCCACACACGCAAGCGCATAGGCAGATCGGCGCCGCCGTGACAGGCGATGCATCCGACCGCGGCATCCGCCTGCCGGTGGGCGCCAGCGAGGTCGAGAGGGGCGGCGGTGACATACCTGGTGTACTTGTCCTCGTGCAGATGACAGGAGACACAGAAGCGGTTGTCCCGCTCCTTCGCCGCCAGCCCCGCGAGGAACAGGAGGGTGATCGCGAGGGCGCCGCCAGTGGCCGCGACCCCGAGCACGATGCGTCGGGCGGTCGAAGCGATGGCGGCGCCTCGTTGCCTGTCTAGCGGACCGTGACCGTCACCGGCTTGGAGAAGACCACGCGGCCCGCGTTACCCCAGGTGCCGGCCCGTGGCGCGACAGTCGTCCCCACGGTCACGGTGCCGGCGGACGACGCCTTCTCGGTGCCATAGAACATCACGGCGGCGATCGAGTAGGTCCCCGGCTGTTGCGGAGCCTTCAGGGTCCAGGTCGCCTTGCCGCCGGCGAACTTCTTGGCCGCCAGGTCGGCCTTCTGGTCCCAGATCAGCGCCGAGTTGATGTTCTTGCTCAGTGCCCCTCGCCCATCCACCCATTTCGTCTGTTCGGCGCCGTTGCTGTCGACCACCTTGGGGGGCCCGTTGATCTGCCAGCCGTCGGCCTGGATGATGCGGGCCTTGCGGCGCAGGTCCGTGTCGACCAGGGCGACGGCGACGAGCTCATTGCCGCCGCGGGCCGTCACCGTGACCTGAACCTCCTGGCCCGGCTGCAGGGTCGCCGGCGCGGCGATGGTCACCGAGGCGCCCTGGTCCATCGTCTTGACGTCGGCGAGCAGCTTCTGCCGGTCGGCCGGCGGCATCGCTTGGTAGGGCCCCTTCCCCTCCTCGATGGCCTTGTAGTGGAGGTTTTCGACGAAGAGGAAATTGGCGAGCCCGGCCGGCTCCGTGCGCAGCTGGTCCTTGCTGACCGAGGAGTGGCACGCCGCGCACTTGGGCTCGAGGTCGGTCACGTCGTACACCGGCCCGCCGCTCCAGGCGAGCGTTGGTACGGGAGACACGAGCAAGACTGCCAGGGGTAAAGCCAAGACTGCGGTAAGACGGCTCATGGCGTCCTCCTGAGGTAGACGTCTCGACGGCAGATTCTCGGAATAGGGTAACCAGCGGTCATGCCCGCTGGTTCCCCTCGGCCGATGTCCGAGCGGTATTGCCATCCCCGTCGCCCAGTCTCGCCTCCATGACGAGCGCGTCCTCGCCGGTGTCGTAGTAATACCCCCGGCGGCGCCCCACGATCCGGAAGCCAAGCGACTCATAGAGCGTCACGGCGTGACGGTTGCTCGGACGGACCTCGAGCACGACGATCTTGAAGTCTCGCCCACGGGCATCGTCGAGCACCGTCCGGAGCAGCCCCCTTGCGATCCCGTGGCGACGGGCGTCGGGCCGGACCGCGACGTTGGTGATGTGCAACTCGTCGGCCACCTCCCAGAGGCACAGGTAGCCGACCACGTGGGTGTCGTCGTCGCGCGCGACCCAGCAGCGGGCCACGCGGTTCTGCTGCATCTCGTAGAGGAAGGCGCCCCGCGACCACGGCATCGTGAACGACACCCGCTCGATCGCGAGGACCTCGTCGAGGTCCTCCGGCCGCATCCGGTCAAGCGCCAGCGACGCCACGGCGCTTCAGCTCGGCCTCGGACGGTCGCAGATAGAAGGGCGCGAGCGCCGCGGCGGCCACGGTGTCGCCCCGCCGCAGGCGCTCGAGGCCGAGCGCGCCGACGCAGGCCGGCGAGGGCAACCGGCGCGGCGACGGCAGCGCCCGTGCGTGCAGCGAGTGGATGGCCGGCGCCCCGTCACCCACGACGAGGGTGGGCTCGCTCAGCCGATCGGCCAGGGCGGCCGGCGGCAGCGCCAGGTAATCCCACGCGCGCCGCATGGCCCCGGCGTCCCAGCGGTAGAGCGAGGCGTAGACCTCGCCTTTGCGCGCGTCGAGGACTGGGCACACGGGCAGCGCCGCCCACGGCACCGCGGCGGCCATGGCGTCGAGCGTGGGCACGGCCGCGATGGGGAGTCCGAGCGCCAAGGCCAGCCCCTTGACGGTGCTCACGGCGATCCGCAGGCCGGTGAACGAGCCGGGGCCCACGGCGACGGCCAGTCCCTCCAGCGTGCGCGGCGTCCACCGCGCGTCGGCCAGCACGCGGTCCACCGCCGCCATGAG
Source organism: Candidatus Methylomirabilota bacterium (assembly GCA_035762565.1). Lineage (GTDB taxonomy): Bacteria > Methylomirabilota > Methylomirabilia > Rokubacteriales > CSP1-6 > AR5. Next base: position 67,122 of record DASTOJ010000015.1, read on the forward strand.
TCGCTCGGAGTGCGTGATGCTGACGTCGAGCAGGTATTCGGCGACGAGGCGCTCCTCGTCGAGCAGCGCCACCCCTCCGGCGAGCGACGAGGCTTCCACCGCCAGGACGCGCATACGGGCGGGAGTCTAGCACGCGCCCGTGCGATAATGCCGGCCAGGAGGTCCGGATGAGCGCGGCACCCCCCAGAAAGGATCCGGTCGCGGTCGAGGCCGAGGTGCGCGAGAAGATCCACCTGGAGATCCTCAAGCGCACCGGCGCCTATCACGCCAACGACCACGTGTTGCTGCCGTCGGGCCAGCACACCACCGAGTACATCGAAAAGACCCTCGTGACGACCGAGCCGTCGTTCACCGAGGGCCTGGGCGGCGTCATCGCCAAGCACTTCGCCCAGTGGCCGGTGGACGTGGTCCTCTCCACCGGGCCCGGCGCCCTGATCCTCTCGCACTGCGTGGCTCGCGCGCATCCCTCCCGGCCGATCGTGGTCTACGGCGCCAAGGGACTGTCGCGGGGGAAGCGGCGCGTGACATTGCCCGTGGAGTTCCAGCGGCTGATCCGCCCGGGGACCCGGGTGCTGCTCGTCGAGGATCTGGTTTCCAGCGGCACGACGCTCGACCTGCTGATCGAGCTGGTCGAGCAGCTGGGGGCCCAGGTCGTCGGGGTCGGCTGTCTGTGGCGGCGAACCTCGGTCGAGGTCGACAGCAAGCCGGTCTTCAGTCTGGTCAGCCGGGATTTTCCAACCTATGACCCGACTGACTGTCCTCTGTGTCGAAAAGGCGTGCCGCTCAACGAGGAGTTCGTGCGGCGCTCCAGCCATCGACGTCCCTCTGCGGTTCAGGAACCTAACGCCTCGTAAAGTCGCCAGTCTCACCGTATCGCGTCATCGAAGCATTTCGGTGCCGGACCCCCTGGCCAAGCTCGGGCATGGCTCTTGCTGTCTGCACAGCTTCTAAAGGAGCCGCCCATGATCGGCACGACGTTTGGGATCCTGCTCGCGCTGGTGCTGATGCTGGCTGGACGACCGGCGGCCGCCGAACCGATCGCGGTCAAGTATACCGAGGGCCTGACCCGGGGCTTTCCCGTGCTGCGTGCGCTGAGTGGCGAGCGGCTCGCCCAGGGAGAGCTCATCCAGATCCCCCGCGGCGGCGACGTCGTCGAGAGCCGCCTCGCCTTCAAGTTCAAGGACGGCTCGCTCTACGACGAGCGTGTCGTGTTCTCCCAGCGCAACGTGTTCACCCTGCTCAGCTATCGCATCGTCCAGAAGGGCCCTTCCTTCCCGGAGACCGTGGAGGCGGTGGTCGACCGGGCCACCGGCCGTTACGAGGTCCGCTACCGCGGTGACGAGGACAGCCCCGAGGAGACGCTGACGGGGGACTTCGAGCTGCCGCTGGACGTCTACAACGGCCTGCTGTCGACGCTCCTGAAGAACCTGCCGGCGGGCGGCTCGGCGATGGTGCAGATCGTGGCCTTCACGCCGAAGCCCCGGCTGGTGACGATGCTCCTGGCCCCGTCGGCCGAGGACCCGATGCAGGTGAACGACGCGGCCATCATCGCCACGCGCTTCCTCATCCGCCCCCAGCTCGGCCTGTTCGCCTCGCTGCTGGTCGCCGACATACCCGACGTGAAGTGCTGGATCGCCGGCGGCGAGGCCCCCGCCTTCCTGCGCTTCGAGGGCCCCCTCTACTTCATGGGCCCCGTCTGGCGCATAGACTGGAGTTAGCCCGCGACCGAGCCCCTCCGAGGCTTACGCGGCTTCCCAGAGGCCTTCGGCGACGCCGGCGGATTTGTAAGCGTCGCGGATGCGGTCGAGGTTCTGGGTGGCGAGCAGGCCGATCTTGGCGAAGGGCTCGAAGACCGGGCCCTGGCCGCCGATCAACGGGAACGCGACCTTGGGGAGCTGGTCCCACCGGGAGTGCAGGGTGGCGCTCACCGCCGCCAGGTGGGCGTAGAAATCCTCCTTGCCCTGCTCGGCCCGCTTGACGATGGGCGTGATGAGACAGTCGATCGCCTCCCGCGCTCGGGTCGTCGCGCCCTCCACCGCCGCCTCGGCGAGCGGGACCACCGTGACCCCGAGCTCGCCCAGGAAGCGCTGGAGCAGCTGACCGAGCTTGTCCTGGAGCAGCGCGGCCGGCAGCCCGACGGTCTTGACCGACCGGTGACCGAACTCGCGCGCCTCGGCGTAGAGCTGGGTCTTGAGCCAGTCGACGTAGGCGCGGTTCTCCTCGTCCTTCCACCACTCGCGGATCATCTTCTTGCCCCAGTAGCGGATCGTCGTGTAGTACAGATCGCGCTTCAGGAGCTTCTTGGCGATGCCCCGCCAGGAGTAGAACTTGGCCATGGCGTTGAGGGCGGCCATCTGCAACTCGTAGGGGCTCATCCGCCGCGGCTGGTGAACGGCGTGGTGGCCGTCGTACAGGGTCCAGTTGCGGTTGATCACGTACTTGTCGCCCTTGGCGTAGAGGGAGTCCCAGTCGGGCGAGCCGGGGATCGGCGTCAGGATCATGAACTGGACCGAGTCGATGTCGTGCTTGAGCGCGAACTCGGCGGTGGCGTCGATCGTCTCCAGATCGTCCTCGTCGGAGCCGACTACGAACATACCGTGGATGCGGATCTTGTGCGCGTGGAACCGCTCGATCGAGCGCTCGATCTTGGCCAGGTCCTGCTTCTTCTGGAACAGCTTGAGCGTACGCGGGTTGATCGATTCGAACCCGACGTAGACGTTGAAGCAGTTGGAGTCGCGCATCATCTGGAGCAGCTCGGGGTCGTCCACCGTCTCCGTCCGCACCTGGGCGCCCCACTGCGGCGTCAGGTCGAGGGCGATCATCCGGCGTAGCAGCTCCTTCACGCGCTTCTTGTTGGCGGTGAAGATGTCGTCGGCGAAGAACGTGTACATGTTGCCCTTGTGGATCTGCAGCTCTTCCAGCACGCGGTCGATCGAGTGCGTCCGGAACGCGTGGCCGTACATGCCGGGCACCGAGCAGAAGGTGCAGGAGAACGGGCACCCGCGGGAGGTGGCCACGGAGATGACGCCCCCGGGCTTCCAGCCCTCGATGAGCCGGTAGTCGGGGATCGGGTTGACGTCGAGGTTGGGGATCTTGGGCCGCTCGGGGTTGCTGACGATCCGCCCGTCGTCGGTCCGGTAGGTGAGGTTCTGGATCCGGTCGAACCCGTCGCCGCGCTGGATGGCGTCGACCAGCTCCTGGAAGGCGAACTCCCCCTCGCCGCGCACGACGAAATCGGCGTGCAACAGCCCTTCCTCGGGCATGAAGCTCGTGTGGGTGCCGCCCATGACAACGATCGCGCCCGCCGCCCGCGCCACGTCGGCCAGCTTGTAGGACTGGGGCGCCGTGGAGGTGATGGCCGAGACCGCCACCAGGTCGGCCGACCGCACCTCGTTCATGTCGATCGCCTGGATGTCCTCGATGTAGACGCGCACGTCATAGCCCTGGGCTCGCATGATCGTACCCAGCAGGACGGAGCCCAGACGCGGGATGCACACGCGGCTGTAGATGTGCAGGTGGGTCGACTTGGGCTCGACGAACACCAGCTTCCTGAGCGGCCGCTTCATACGCTCGGTCTCCTCGGCGCAAGGCCGTCCCGGTGGACAGTATGGGGCACCATGGTGGCGGCGAGAATTCGGAGACACGCTACCGCGCGCCGGCTGGCAAGTCAAACCTTGCGGGCCGGCTCCGGCCGCCCTATTTTGGGCGTCCCTCGGCGCGCCCTGGCGCGGCGGGAGAGACTACCTGGCCACGCGCCCGGCCTGAACCCGGGGCTTGCCCGCCGGCGTCGGCTTGGGCTTGTCGTCCTTGAGCAAGCCCTTCACCTCGTCCATGAACTGGGCGATGTCCTTGAACTGCCGGTAGACCGAGGCGAAGCGCACGTAAGCGACCTGGTCGAGTCGCTGCAGCTGCTCCATCACCATGTCGCCCAGCTCCTGGCTGGAAATCTCCTTCTCGGCGCGCTCGTGCAGCTTGGCCTCGATGTCGCCGACGACGTTGTCGACCGCCTGGATGGCGATCGAGCGCTTCTCGCACGCCTTGAGCAGGGAGCCGCGCAGCTTCTGGCGGTCGAAAGGCTCGCGGCGCCCGTCGCGCTTGACGACGTGGGGCAGCACGTCCTCGATGTACTCGTAGGTCGTGTACCGCCGGTGGCACTTCAGGCATTCGCGCCGGCGGCGGATGAACTCGCCGTCCCGGCCGACCCGCGAGTCGACGACACGATCCTCGGTGTGGCCGCAGAACGGGCATTTCATCGGGGCCCACCTCCTGTGCCGAGCCGGCCGCTGGCGAGCCCGGTCACCTGACCCGGTCCGGGTACAGCGGGAAGCGGCCGGTCAGCTCCTGGACCCGGCCGCGTACCTCGGCCTCGACCGCAGAGACGCCGAGGCTGCCCAGCACCCGGTCGATCAGCTCGGCGATCACCGTCATCTCGGCCTCCTTCATCCCCCGCGTGGTGACCGCCGGCGTGCCCAGCCGGATGCCGCTCGTCACCATCGGGCTCCTCGTCTCGAACGGGATGGTGTTCTTGTTGACGGTGATCCAGGCCCGGTCGAGAGCCTCCTGGGCGTCCTTGCCGGTGAGGTTCCGCGGCGACAGGTCGAGCAGCAGCAGATGCGTGTCGGTGCCGCCCGTCACCAGCCGGTGGCCGCGGGCCAGCAGGGCGTCCGCCAGGGCCCGCGCGTTCCGGACGATCTGCTGCTGGTAGGCGCGCCAGTCGGGAGCCAGCGCCTCCTTGAAGGCCACGGCCTTGGCGGCGACGACGTGCATGAGCGGACCACCCTGCACGCCGGGCATCACGGTCCTGTCCAGCGCCTGGGCGTGCACGGCCCGGCACATCACCATGCCGCCGCGCGGCCCGCGCAGCGTCTTGTGCGTGGTCGTGGTGACGAAATCAGCGACGCCGACCGGCGAGGGATGCAGGCCGGCCGCGACGAGCCCGGCCGGATGGGCGATATCGGCCATCAGCGTCGCGCCCACCTCGCGGGCGATCTCGCCGAACGGCGTAAAGTCGATGGCGCGCGGGAACGCGGAACCGCCGGCGATGATGAGCCTGGGCCGGTGCTGCTTGGCCAGGTCGCGCACCTGGTCCAGGTCGATTCGCTCGGTGTCGCGCCGCACGCCGTAGGCCACGATCGAGTAGAACTTGCCCGAGTAGTTCACCGGGCTGCCGGCGGTGAGGTGGCCGCCGTGCGCGAGGTTGGGGCCGAGCACGACGTCGCCGGGCTTGAGCAGCGTGAAGTAGACGGCCATGTTGGCCTGGGCGCCCGAGTGCGGCTGCACGTTGGCGTGCTCGCAGCCGAACAGCTCCCTGGCCCGGGCGATGGCGAGCTCCTCGACCACGTCGACGATCTCGCAGCCGCCGTAGTAGCGCCGGCCGGGATAGCCCTCGGCGTACTTGTTGGTGAGGACAGAGCCGGTCGCCTCCAGGACCGCCTCGGACACGAAGTTTTCCGAGGCGATCAGCTCGAGGTTGCGGTGCTGGCGCTGGGCCTCCTCGAGGAGGGCCTTGGCGACCTCGGGGTCGACATCTGCGAGCCGCCGGGCCATAGGCCCGACCATACCGATTGTGGCCGTCCAGGTCAAGGACAGCTACATATCGGGCTCCTGGCGGCCGGGAACTCGAACGTCTCCACCACCGCGCCAGCCAGCCCCGCCTCGACCAGCCGCGCGACGTCCAGCCGGGCCTCGGCCGCCTCCGCTTCGCCGACGGTCATGCGGGTCAGCGGGTGCTTGGGAACGAAGAGCGTGCAACAGTCGGCGTCGGGCTCGATCGAGATCGCGAAGGTGCCCAGCCGCCGGGCCTCGTCGGTGATCTCGAGCTTGTCGGTGCCGATCAGCGGCCGAAACACGGGTCCGGCCGCCACCGCGTCGATGGCCGCGATGTTCTCGAGGGTCTGGGAGGCGACCTGGCCGAGGCTCTCGCCGGTGGTGAGCGCCAGGGCTCCCGTCCGCCGGGCGATCGCCTCGGCGATGCGGACCATCAGCCGGCGATAGACGACAACACGCGCGGGCCCCGGCACCGAGAGCACGACCTCGCGCTGGATCTCGCCGAACGGCACCAGGTACAGGCGCGAGGCGTACTGCCACTCGGTCAGCTGCTCGACCAGCGCGCGCGCCTTGGCCTGGGAGGTCGGCGGCAGGTAGGGAACGCTGTGGAAGTGCACGAACACCACCCGGCAGCCGCGCTTCATCATGCGCCAGGCCGCCACCGGCGAATCGATGCCGCCCGACAGCAGCGCCGCCACGGTGCCGCTCACCCCGATGGGCAGGCCGCCCGGGCCGGGCCGCCGCTCCAGCGACACGAACGCCTCGTCGGGCAGGACCTCCACCACGATCTCCACCTCCGGGTGCTCGAGGTCCACCCGCGTGGCCACCCGCTCGAGCACGAAGGCGCCGAGCGCCCGGTTCAGCTCCACGCTGGTCATGGGATACGTCTTGAACGCGCGGCGCGCGGTGATCCGGAAGGAGGCGAACGCGCGCCCCTCGACGAGGCGGCCGACCAGCCCGCGCATGGCCTCCAGCGTGGCCGGGACCCGGTAGCCGAGCGCGACGCTGGCCACGCCGCACACGCGCGTGGCCCGGTCGCGCACCGCCTCCGGCCGGGGGTGGCCGTCGAGGTGGAGGACGATGCGTCCCGGCCGCTGGCGCAGCGTCATCGGCCCCAGGTCGGCGACGGCGCGCTCGAGGTTGCGGGCCAGGTGACGCAGGAAGAGCGGCCGGTTGCCGCGCTTGAGGCTGATCTCGTGGTAGTGGACGACGAGCACCGGACGCAGGCGCGTCACGGCGTCAGCCGAGCTCCGGCGCCAGCGCCCGGGCCCGGTCCAGCTCCTCGGGCGTGTTGACGTTCATGAAGACGACGTCGGGCGGGCGGTGCCGCGCGACCTCGACCGCGGCGATCTCCACCACGCGGACGTCCTCGAAGAACCCGACGATCCTCAGCCGCCCGGCCCGCAGGCGCGCCTCGATGTGCGGCAGGCAGGCCTTGCCGTACACCGCGTGCAGCGTCTCGAGCTGGTCGCCGACGCGCGGGACGACGACGTCGCCGTCCGCGGCCCGGCTCACGACGAGGCGCGCGACGTCGCGCTGCAGGAAAGGCATGTCGCAGGCGACCGTGAACGCGGCGTCGCCGGGGGCGGCGGCCAGGCCCGTGAAGATCCCGCCGAGCGAGCCGTGCTCCGGCCAGGCGTCGACGACCATCGGTACTCCCAGGAACCCGTAGAGCTCGGGCGTGTTGGTCACGATGAGCACATCGTCCACCACGGCGCCGACCACGTCCAGCACGCGCTCGATGATTCTCCGGCCGCCGAGCTCCAGCAGCGCCTTGGGCCGTCCGCCCATCCGGATGCTCTTGCCGCCGGCCTGGATCACGCCCGTGACGCGCACGGCTCAGACCCTCACGGCGCCCTGGCGCAGCACGCGCGGCGGATCGACCGTCAGGTCGAGCACCGTGGAGGGCTCGCCGCCGGCAGTGGCGCCGCCGTCGAGCACCAGCTCGATCCGATCGCGGAAATGGGCGAGCACTCCGTCCGCGGTGCTCGGTGGGGTGGCTCCCGAGGGATTGGCGCTCGGCGCGGTCACCGGCGCCCGGAGCGCGCCGACGAGTCCGCGGGCCACCGGATGCGCGGACAGCCGGACGCCCACGGTGTCGGAACCTGCGGTGACCTCGACGGGCACGTGCGGGCGCGCGCGCAGCACCAGCGTCAGCGCCCCCGGCCAGTGCCGCGCCATCAGCACACGCGCCGCCGGCGGGATCTCGGCCGCGAGCCCCTCGACCATGGCGAGCGAGTCGACGAGCACGAGCAGCGGCTTGGCGTCCGGCCGGCCCTTCACGTCGAAGATCCGCCGCACCGCCGCGGGCTGCAGCGCCGCGGCGCCGAGGCCGTAGAACGTCTCGGTGGGAAAGGCGACGAGCGCGCCGGCCCGGAGCGCCGCGGCCGCCTCGGCCAGCGGGCCCTGGGCCGGGGCCCGGGGATCGACGGCGACGACCCGAGTCAGGTCGCGCCCGGGCGCGAGCGCAGTTTGTCGGCCACGCGCCGGGCGCGCTCGTCGACCTCGTCGGCGAGCCGCCGGCGGTAGGCGGCCAGCCGCTCGGCCAGGGCCGGGTCGGCGAGCGCGAGCATCTGGGCGGCCAGGATGCCGGCGTTGGCGGCACCCCAGGAGCCGATGGCCACGGTGGCCACCGGCACGCCCTTGGGCATCTGCACGATCGAGAGCAGCGCGTCGAGTCCGTTGAGCGTCGTCGAGGGGATGGGCACGCCGATGACCGGCAGCGGCGAAAACGCCGCCACCAGGCCCGGCAGCGCGGCGGCACCGCCGGCGGCGGCGATGAGCACGCGCAGGCCGCGCGCGGCCGCACCGGTGGCCCACTCCTCCGTCCGGCGCGGCGTGCGGTGGGCGGACGCGACCACGACCTCGCTGCCGATGCCGAGCGCGTCGAGCACCTTGACGGTCTCCAGCATCGTGTCGAGGTCCGAGTCGCTGCCCAGCACGATGCCCACCTGTGTCCGCGTCGTCACGGGCGTCTGCCCCCCAGGGCCTTCAGCCCGATGTCGGTCCGGTAGTGCATCCCCTCGAAGCGGATCCGCCTCACGCCCGCGTAGGCGGCGTCGATTGCGGCCGCGAGGTCACCGGCGACCGCGGTCACGCCGAGGACCCGCCCTCCGGCGGTGACGAGGCGCCCGTCACGCCGCGCGGTGCCGGCGTGAAAGACGTGCACCCCGGGGCGCGACTCGGCCTCGGCGATCCCGGTGATCGCGTGCCCGGTCCCGTAGCGGCCGGGATAGCCGCCGGAGGCCACCGCCACGCACACCGCGGCCCGGCCGGCGTCGTTCCCCGGCCGCGGAGCCGGCGGGGGCTCGCCGCGCGCGACGGCGGCCAGCAGCGGCACGAGGTCCTCCTCCATGCGGGTCAGGATCACCTGGCATTCCGGATCGCCGAACCGGCAGTTGAACTCGACGACCCGCGGGCCCTCCTTCGTCAGCATGAGCTGCACGAACAGCACACCCTGGTAGGGTGCCGCCTCCTCCGCGAGCGCGGCGATCGTAGGCTCGACGATCGTGGCCATGACCCTCGCCTGCAGCGCGGCATCGAAGGCCGTCACGGGCGAGAACGCCCCCATGCCGCCGGTGTTCGGTCCGCGGTCGTCGTCGAAGACCGTCTTGTGGTCCTGGGCCGCCGCCAGGGCGACGGCCCGCCGGCCGCTCACGAGCACGAAGAAGGAGACCTCCTGCCCATGCAGGAACTCCTCGATCACGACGCTCGCCCCGGCGGCGCCGAACTCGCGGCGCTCCATGCACAGGGTGACGGCGGCGTCGGCCTCCTCGAGCGTCGCGCAGACGATCGCGCCCTTGCCGGCCGCCAGGCCGTCGGTCTTCACCACGCAGGGCGCGCCGAGGTCGCGGCCGTAGCGGCGGGCCGCGGCCGGATCGGTGAATGTCGCGAAGCGCGCCGTCGGGATGCCGTGCCGGGCCATGAGGTCCTTGGCGAACGCCTTGGACCCCTCGATGGCGGCCGCTCGCGCGCCTGGACCGAAGACCACGAGGCCCCGGGCGCGGAGCGCATCGGCGAGGCCGGCGACCAGCGGCTGCTCGGGCCCGACGACGACCAGGTCGACGCCGTGGCTCTGGGCGAAGCCGGCGATGCCCTCGCCATCGTCCACCGCGAGGTCCAGGCAGCGCGCGTGCCGCGCGATACCAGGGTTGCCGGGCACCGCCCACAGCTGCTCGAGGCTCGGACTCTGGGCGATCTTCCAGGCCAGCGCGTGCTCGCGACCTCCCGAGCCGACCAGCAGGACTTTCACGGGATCGCCTCCGTCAGTCCTTGCCCTCGCCGGGCGGATCCAGGACCTCGAGGTGGGCCCGGGCGATGCGGGCCCACGGACTGCCGGCATCCAGCTCGAGGTAGCGCTGCCAGTGGCCGACGGCCTCGTCGGCGTGGCCCGAGCGCGCCAGCGCCCCGGCCAGGTTGAAGTGGGCGTCGGCGTAGTCGGGCGAGAGGGCGAGCGCGCGGCGGTAGCAACGCACCGCCTCGTCGACGTCGTTGCGGTCCTCGGCCAGCGAGCCGAGATTATAGACGGCCTCGTGGCAGTGCGCGTCCTGCTCGAGCGCCGCGGCGTAGGCGTCGCGCGCCTCGTCGTACTTCCCCATCCGGTGCAGGAGCAGGCCCAGGTTGTTCCAGGCCGCGGCGTAGGTCGGATCGATGGCGACGACGCGGCGGTACGCGGTGACGGCGTCGTCCCACTGGGCCGGGTCGCCGTCCCACTCGCTGGCGCGCTCGAACCACGTCTCCGCCTGCTCCACCGGCGGCGCCAGCGGCCGCACGAGGCCGGTGACCAGCGTGGCGGCGGCCGCCTCCTCCAGGCTGGGCGTGTCGAGGTCGAGGACGGTCTGGCCGGTGCGCGGCTCGAACTTGACCCGATCGGACTGCGCGAGAAGGCGACCGCCCTCGAGCATCAGCCGCACCTCGGCCAGCGGCTGCTCGAGCCCGGGGTTGCGGCTCCGCAGCGCGTCCAGCGCCTGGCGCATCTGGCGGACGGAGGCGCCGGCGTCGAGCAGGGCACCGGCTGCCCGGAGAGCCAGGAGGTCACGGAAGGTGTAGCCGCTGTCACCGTGCAGCAGCCCGAGCCGCCTCAGCTGACCCGCGCGCCGGGGCGTCAGGGTCAGGATGCGGGTCAGCTCGCGCATGCCGTAGATGCGCTCGGCCTGGGCCCGGGTCATCGCGTCGCGTAGAGGCCGGAAACCTGGCGGGGTGACGAGGGGCGCCACGGCTCCGCCGGGGCGTCCCAAGCGCCAGGGGAGGTAGGAGGGGCCATGTCGGGGCCCACCATCTATCAGTGGCGGAAGTGGCGGAGACCGGTGAACACCATCGCGAGGCCCTGCTCGTCGGCGGCGGCGATCACCTCGCCGTCGCGCAGCGAGCCCCCGGGCTGGATCACCGCGGTCACGCCAGCCTGGGCGACGACGTCGAAGCCGTCCCGGAACGGGAAGAACGCGTCGGAGGCGCACACCGCCCCCTGCGTCGGCAGGCCGACCTCGCGGGCCCGCATCACGGCCAGCCGCGCGGAGTCCACGCGGTTCATCTGACCGGCGCCCAGGCCGACCACCTGCCCGGCGGTGCTCAGCACGATCGCATTGGACTTGGCGTGCTTGGCCACGCGCCAGGCAAAGCGCAGCGCCGCCGTCTCCGCCTCGGTCGGCGCCCGCCTCGTCACGGCCCGGAGGACGTCCGGCTCGAGGTCGGCCAGGTCGGTGGACTGGGCCAGGAGGCCGCCGAGCACGCTGCGGTACTCGGCGAGACGGGCCGGCAGTGCCGCCCGCTCACAGGGCACCTCGAAGACGCGGCACTTCTTCTTGGTGCGCCGCAGCTCCTCCAGCGCCTCGGGCGTGAAGGCCGGCGCGAAGAGAATCTCCACGAAGATCCCGGCCAGCGCCTGCACGACCGCATGGTCGAGGACGCGGTTGACGCCGACGATACCGCCGTAGATCGACACGGGATCGCACGCCTTCGCCCGCTCCATCGCCTCGCCCACCGTGCGCCCGAGGGCGGTGCCGCAGGGGTTGGTGTGCTTGATCACCACCGCCGCCGGCTCGTCGAACTCGAGCAGCAGCCCCAGCGCCGCCGAGAAATCGAGCACGTTGTTGTAGCCCAGCTCGGGCCCGTGCAGCTGCTTCATGCCGGCCAGCCCGACCGGCGGCGCGCCGACCAGGCGGTAGAACGCCGCCTGCTGATGGGGATTCTCGCCGTAGCGCAAGGTCATGGCGCGCTCGGCCTCGAGCCGCAACGGGTGCGGGAACTCGTCGGGCTGCTTCTCCGGCACCACCGGCGGGACGGCCGGCGAGCGGAGCCACGCCGCGATCGCGGCATCGTACTGCGCGGTCCGCCGGAACGCGTCCTGGGCGAGGCGGAACCGCGTGGCGTCGCTCAGCTCACCCCGGGTGGCCAGCTCGTCGAGCACGGCGCGATACTGGCCGGGATCGGTCAGCACGGCCACGCTGGCGTGGTTCTTGGCGGCCGCACGGATCAGCGTGGGACCGCCGACGTCGATCTGCTCGATCGCCTGGGCGAGGGTCACGCCGGGCCTGGCGACCGTGGCCTCGAACGGGTAGAGCGCCACGGCGACGAGGTCGATCAGCGGGATGCCGTGCTGCCGGAGCGCCTCGAGGTGGGCGGGCACGTCGCGGCGGGCCAGGATGCCGCCGTGGATGGCGGGATGCAGCGTCTTGACGCGGCCGTCGAGCATCTCGGGGAACCCGGTGACCTCGGCAACGTCGCGCACGGGCACGCCGGACTGGCGCAGGAGCCCGGCGGTACCGCCCGTGGAGAGGATCTCCACGCCCAGGCCGGCCAGCTGGCGGGCAAAGTCGACCACGCCCGTCTTGTCGTGCACGGACACCAGCGCGCGACGGACCCTCATCGCTGACCCTCCGGCAGCACGATGACGCGCCGGCCGTCGATCCGCAAGCGTCCCTCCGCGAAGAGCCGGATCGCCTCGGGATAGAGCCGGTGCTCCTGCGCCAGGATGCGCGCGGCCAGCGTGTCCTCGGTGTCGGCGGGCTCCACGGGCACGGCCGCCTGCGCCACGATGGGGCCCGTGTCCACGCCCTCGTCGACGAAGTGCACGGTGGCGCCGGCCACCTTGACGCCGTGCTCCAGCGCCTGGCGCGGGGCATGGAGCCCCGGGAAGGCGGGCAGGAGCGCGGGATGGACGTTCAGCGCCCGCCCGGCGAACGCGCGCACGTAGGCCGGCGACAGGATCCGCATGAAGCCGGCGTGGCACACGAGCCCGACGGCGCGCGCCCGCAGCTCCCGCACGAGCGCGAGGTCGAACGCCTCGCGGTCGGCGAAGGCCTTGGGATCGACCCACAGCGCCTCCACGCCCGCCGCCCGGGCACGCTCCAGCGCCGGCGCCCGCTCGCGGTCGGAGATCACCACGGCCACGCGGGCCGGAAATCCGGGCCGCCCGCAGGCGTCGAGGATGGCCTGGAGGTTGGAGCCGCGGCCCGAGGCGAGGACGCCGATCGCGAGGGTCACGCGGCGTCTCGCCGGCGTGGAGCCGACGCATGGCAGATCGCGCAGCGCGGCGGCTGGCGCATGATCGCCGAGTCGCGCGGGAACCAGCGGGCCAGCCCCCAGTCGAGCGCCACCTGGAGCTGCTTGCGCAGCCCCACCAGCTTGTAGAGGTGCAGGGCGTTCCAGAACAGCCAGGCCGGGTAGCCGTAGAAGCGCAGTCCCATCAGCTCCACGACGGCGTCGCGCTCGCCGAGCGAGACGAGCATGCCGCGTGGCGCGAACTCGATGGACTTCAGCGGACGGCCCTCGAGGCCGGCCACGAGATTGTCGGCCGCCAGCCGGCCGTGGGCGAGCGCGGCGGGAATGATCGGGATGGAGACATCGGGCCGGCCCTCGACGGTGACGGCGTCGCCGGCCCCGAAGACCTCGGGACGCCCGGGCACGCGCAGCTGCGCGTCCACCACGATCCGGCCCAGGCGATCGCGCTCGACCGGCGGCGTCGCCAGCACCGGGTGGCCCTTGACGCCGGCCGCCCACACGGTGAGGCCGACCGGGATCGTCTCGCCGCCGGCCAGCTCCACCGCGCCCGGCAGCACGTGGGTCACCCGGGCCTCGGTGCGCACCTCGATGCCCTCCCGGCGCAGGCTCCGCCGTGCCCGGTCGGCCAGCGCCGGATGCACGCCGCGCAGGATCTCGCGGCCGGCCTCGAGCAGGAGCAGCCGGTAGTCGCCCGGGGCGATCCCGCGGTAGCGGGCCACGAGGTAGGACTCGAAGAAGTCCTGCAGCTCGGTGATCAGCTCCACGCCGGTGTAGCCGCCGCCCACGACGCACACCGTGAGCATGCGCCGGCGCACGGCGGGGTCGGGCTCGTGGTCGGCGTGCTCGGCGAGGTCGATGACGTGATCGCGCAGCAGGACGGCGTCCTCCAGCCACTTGTAGTTGAGCGCGTGCGCCTCGACGCCGGGGATGTCGAAGGTCGGCGTGATGCCGCCGAGCGCGATGACGAGGCGGTCGTAGTCGACGACGGCCTCGGCCAGATGCACGCGCCGGGCCCCGAGGTCGATCGCCTCGACGCGGTCGCGGCGGAAGCGAAAGCGCCGGCTACCCCGGATGTCGCGGATCGGCTGGATGATGTGACGCGGCTCGACGAGCGAGGAGGCCACCTGTGGCAGCAGTGGCGTGAACAGCAGGTAGTTCTTGTCGCTGACGAGCAGCAGCTCGACGTCCGCGCGCCCACCCAGCCGCCGCTCGAGCACGCCCATCGCCTCGATCCCGCCGAAGCCGCCGCCGAGGACGACGATGCGCGTCATCCGGCCAGCTCCACGCCGCGCTCGCCCGCGACGATCTCGCCGATCGTGAACACCGTCTCGCCGGCGGCGGCGAGCACGCCCGTCACCCGGGCGGCGCGGGTGGCCGGCACGACCAGCACGAAGCCGATGCCCATGTTGAACGTCCGGAACATCTCGGCCTCGCTCACCCGCCCCGCCTCCTGCAGCGTGTGGAACACGGGCGGCCGGCGCTCGGCCCACGCCGAGGGCCGCACGAGGGCGCGGCAGCCGGCCGGCAGCACGCGCGGCAGGTTGCCGGTGAGCCCGCCGCCGGTGACGTGCGCCATCGCGCTGACGTCCTCGCGCACCGGCAGGACCGAGCGGACGTAGATGCGCGTGGGTTCGAGCAGGACATCGGCCACCCGGCGGCCGGTGCCCGGCAGCGTCGCGTCGACCGACAGGCCGAGGACGTCGAACACGATGCGCCGCGCCAGGCTGTACCCGTTGGAGTGAAGGCCGGACGAGGCGAGCCCCAGCACGACGTCGCCCGCCTTCACGCCGGCGCCGTCCACGATCCGCGCGCGCTCGACGATGCCGACGGCGAACCCCGCGAGGTCGTACTCGCCCGCCGCGTAGAGGTCCGGCAGCTCGGCCGTCTCGCCGCCGACCAGCGCGCAGCCGGCCCGCCGGCAACCTTCGGCGACCCCGGCCACCAGCTGCTCCACGCGGGGCGGGTCCAGGCGCGCCGTGCCGATGTAGTCGAGGAAGTAGAGCGGCTCGGCGCCGTGCACGAGGACGTCGTTGACCCCCATGGCCACCAGGTCGATGCCGACGGTGTCGTGGCGGTCGGCCAGGAAGGCGACCTTCAGCTTGCTGCCGACGCCGTCGGTGGAGGACACGAGCACGGGCTCGGTGTAGCCGGGCGGGACCCTCACGAACGAGGCGAAGGCGCCGACGCCGCCCAGCACCTCCGGCCGCAGCGTCGAGCGGGCCAGCGGCTCGATCCGGCGCACCGCCTCGTCGCCGGCCTCGATGTCCACGCCGGCCTCCCGATACGTCAGCGGCTTCATGTCCGGCCTCAGGGATCGAAGAGGCGGAGCTGGGGCGTGGGGTCGGGCTCGATGCCGACGCGGTAGGCGCCGGTGAAGCAGGCGTGGCAGAAGTTCGCCGGATCGGAGCCGGTCGCCTTCAGCATGCCGTCGAGCGAGAGGTAGCCGAGCGAGTCGGCGCCCAGGTAGCGGCAGATCTCCTCCACCGAGTGGCTGGCGCCGATCAGCTCCTTGCGGGTCGGCGTGTCGATGCCGTAGTAGCAGGGCCACTGGATCGGCGGCGACGAGATGCGGACGTGGACCGCCCGGGCGCCGGCGCCGCGGATCATCCGCACGATCTTGCGGCTGGTCGTCCCCCGCACGATGGAGTCGTCGACGACGACGACGCGGCGGCCCTCCAGCATCTCGCGCATGGGATTCAGCTTGACCTTGACGCCGAAGTGACGGATGCCCTGCTTCGGCTCGATGAACGTCCGCCCCACATAGTGATTGCGGATGAGCCCCAGCTCGAACGGCGTCCCCGCCTCCTCGGAGTAGCCCAGCGCGGCGCTGGTCCCGGAGTCGGGGACCGGGATGACGATGTCGGCCTCGGCCGGATGCTCGCGCGCCAGCTGCCGGCCCAGCTCCTTGCGAACGGTGTGCACGTTGCGGCCCCACAGCGCCGAGTCGGGCCGCGCGAAGTACACGTACTCGAACACGCACTGCAGTCGCTCGCGGGGCGGGAAGGCGCGGATCGATCGCAGCCCTCCGTCGTCGACGACGACCAGCTCACCCGGCTCGACGTCCCGCTCGGACCGCGCCTCCATGAGGTCGAGCGCGCAGGTCTCGGACGCCACGATCCAGGACTCGCCCAGCCGGCCGAGCGTCAGCGGCCGGAAGCCGTGCGGATCGCGGACCGCGTAGAGGGCGTCGCGCGTGAGGATCAGCAGCGAGTAGGCCCCGTTCACCTGGGCCAGCGCGTGGGGGATCTGCTCCTCGAGGGGGCCCGCCGGCGCCCGGGCCAGCAGGTGCAGGATCACCTCGGTGTCGGAGTTCGACTGGAAGATCGCGCCCTCGCTCTCCATGGCGCGGCGGAGCACGTCGGCATTGGTGAGATTGCCGTTGTGGGCGATGGCGATGGGGCCGCGGGCGGTGCTGGCGGTGATCGGCTGGGCATTCCTGAGATTCGACGATCCCGCCGTCGAGTAGCGCACGTGGCCGATCGCGCGGTGACCGGGCAGCCGGCGCAGCCGCTCGGGGTTGAAGACGTCGGCCACCCAGCCCATCGCCTTCTCCAGGTGGAAGCCCTGGCCGTCGGTGGCCGCGATACCCGCCGACTCCTGGCCCCGATGCTGGAGGGCGTAGAGGCCGAGGTAGGTGACGTTGGCGGCCTCCGGATGGTTCCAGACTCCGAACAACCCACACTCGTCGTGGAACTTGTCGTCACGCCATGTGGCGCTCAAAGCCGTTCCTCCACGCGTGCTCGATGCGGTCCAGTCCCACGTCCACCACGGCTTCCGCCGCCACGCGGAGGCGCAGCCGGTCACCGCCCGTCGTCCCGATCCAGCGCCACGGGATGGCCGACTCCGCCATCAGCGCCTCGAACTCGCGCACACGCGCCGGCTCCACGCTCACGAGCACCCGCGAGGGGCCCTCACCGAACAGCACGTGGTCGGCGCGTGCACCCGCCGCCAGCGTGACCTCGCACCCGACCGGCGCCTTGCCCGTGATGCACGACTCGGCGAGCGCCACCGCCGCGCCACCCTCGGCGCAGTCGTGCGCGGCCGTCGCGAGCCCGGCCTCGATCGCCGCCCGCACCGCCGCCTGCACCCGCCGCTCGACCTCCAGATCCAGCGGCGCCAGCCGGCCCGCCACCCGCCCGTGACGCGTCCACAGATACTCCGAGCCCCCCAGGCTCACCGCGTCGGGTCCCAGCAACGCGATGCGATGCCCGGCGTCCTTGAACCACTGCGTGGCCAGCAGCCCCGCGTCCTCCAGCAACCCCACCACGCCCACCACCGGTGTCGGCAGGATCGCCTGGGACAGAGTCTCATTGTAGAGCGAAACGTTGCCACCCACTACCGGCAGATCCAGGCGGCGGCACGCCTCGGCGATTCCCTCCACCGCCTCGGCGAGCTGCCAGAGGATCTCGGGCCGCTCGGGCGAGCCGAAGTTCAGGCAGTCGGTCACGCCGAGGGGGCGGCCACCGGCGCAGGAAACGTTGCGGGCCGCCTCGCAGACCGCCATGGCGGCGCCGCGCCGCGGCTCCAGGAACACCTGGCGCCCGTTGCCGTCCGTGGCGACCGCGATCGCGCGCCGCGTTCCCTTGACGCGCAGCACGCTCGCGTCGGAACCCGGCAGCACGAGCGTGTTGATCCCCACCTGCTGGTCGTACTGGCGGAACGCCCACGCCTTGGAGGCGATCGTGGGGGACGCCAGCACCGCGAGCAGGGCCTCGCCGTGGTCGGCCGGCTCCGGCAGCGTCAGCGGATCGAAGGCCTGGCACTCGGCCAGCCAGGCCGGGGGCGCGTATGGCTTCTCGTAGCGCGGGGCGTCGGCCAGCGCCTCGACGGGGACGCGGGCGACTTCCTCGCCCCGGTGGTGGACGACCAGGTCGGGGCCGGCGGTGACCTCGCCGATCCTCACGACGTCCAGCTCCCACCGGCCGAACACGGCGCGCAGCTCGTCCTCGCGGCCGCGGGCGCCGACGAGCAGCATGCGTTCCTGCGACTCGGACAGCAGCAGCTCGTAGGGCGTCATGCCCTCCTCGCGCTGGGGCACCGCCGACAGCTCCACGTCCATCCCGGTGCCGCTGCGGGCCGGCATCTCCGAGGTACAGCAGGCGAGGCCAGCCGCCCCCATGTCCTGGATACCGACGACGGCGCCGGTGGCCATGGCCTCCAGGCACGCCTCCAGCAGCAGCTTCTCGGTGAACGGATCGCCCACCTGCACCGTCGGCCGCCGCTCCTCGGCGCGCTCGTCGAAGGTCGCGGAGGCCATGGTGGCGCCGTGGATCCCGTCACGCCCGGTCTTGTTGCCGACATAGAAGACCGGGTTGCCGACGCCCTCGGCGCGGGCCCGGAAGATGCGGTCGGCCCGCACCAAGCCGACGCACATGACGTTCACGAGCGGGTTGCCGGCGTACTCGGGCGCGAACGCCATCTCGCCGCCGACGGTGGGACAGCCGAAGCAGTTGCCGTACCACGAGATGCCCGACACGACGCCCTCGATGAGCCGGCGGGTGCGGGGGTCGGACGGATCGCCGAACCGCAGCGAGTCGAGGAGCGCGATCGGCCGCGCCCCCATCGTGAAGATGTCGCGCAGGATTCCGCCCACGCCGGTGGCCGCGCCCTGGAACGGCTCGATGAACGACGGGTGGTTGTGGCTCTCGATCTTGAACACGACGGCCCAGCCATCTCCGATGTCGAGGGCGCCGGCGTTCTCGCCGGGCCCCTGCAGCACCCCGGGGCCGCTCTGGGGCAACCGCTTGAGGAAGACCCTGGAGTGCTTGTAGGCGCAGTGCTCGGACCACAGCGCGGAGAACAGGCCGAGCTCGGTGTAGGAGGGCTCGCGCCCGAGGCGCTTGACGATGCGGTCGTACTCTTCGGCCGTCAGCCCCAGGCCGCGCGCCAGGTCGAGGGTGACCTTCGGCTCCGCGCCTGCCGCCAAGCCGCTATCGCTTCAAGAAGGTGCCGTCCTCGACGAGGCTGCCGAGGAGCGAGTGGAAGATCTGCAGTCCGTCGGTGCCGCCCATCGCCGACTCGGCGGCACGCTCGGGGTGCGGCATCAGGCCCAGCACGTTGCCGTCCTCGCTCACGATACCGGCGATGTTCTCCACCGATCCGTTGGGGTTCGCGATCCGCGTCACCTCCCCCTCGGCCGTCGCGTAGCGGAAGACGACGCGGTTCTGCTGACGCAGTGCCCGCAGCGTCTCGGGGTCGGCGTGGTACTTGCCCTCGCCGTGCGAGATCGGCATCGTCAGCACCTGGCCGGGGCGGAGGGCGCGCGTGAAGGGCGTGTCGGCGTTCTCCACCAGGAGGTGGGTGGACTGGCAGCGGTACTGCAAGCACTCGTTACGCATCAGGGCGCCCGGCAGGAGGCCGGCCTCGCACAGGATCTGAAATCCGTTGCAGGAGCCGAGCACGAGGCCGCCGCCCGCCACGAACTCGGACAGCGCCTCCACGACCGGCGAGCGGCCCGCCACCGCTCCGGCCCGCAGATAATCGCCGTACGAGAACCCCCCCGGCAGGATCACGCAGTCGAGGTCGGCGAGGTCACGGTCCCGGTGCCACACGTACTTGACCGGCTGCCTGACCACTTCCGAGATCACGTAGTGGAAGTCGCAGTCGCTCCACGTGCCCGGGAACACGACGACGCCGAATCTCATGGAGTCGAGTATCTCCTCTCACGGTGCGGGATTCGCGGCGCGACGGCACTCGCCATCTTACCGGACGGCTCCGGGTGGGGCAAGGCGCCCGGCCTCGTCGGCCTCGATCGTGTAGTCCTCGAGGATCGTGTTGGCCAGCAGCCGCCTGCACATCTCGTCGACGCGGGCCCGCGCGGCGGCGGCGGTGGGCGCGTCCACGTCGACCTCGACCAGCTTGCCGACGCGCAGCGCGCGCACGTCGCCGAAGCCGAGGCCGGCCAG
Source organism: Candidatus Methylomirabilota bacterium (assembly GCA_035762565.1). GTDB lineage: Bacteria > Methylomirabilota > Methylomirabilia > Rokubacteriales > CSP1-6 > AR5. The sequence continues at coordinate 87,074 of DASTOJ010000015.1, forward strand.
CGCGCGCTGGACGGCGGCCCCCTGCACGTCGAGGATGCCGGGCTTCAGGCGGACGAGGACGCGGACCTTCACGCCTCGGCCAGGCCCGCCCGCCGGAAGATCGCCTCCACGTTGCGCACGTACCAGGTGGGGTCGAAGCAGGCCTTCAGCTCGGCGGGCGGCAGGCGCTCGGTCACGGCCGGATCGGCCGCCAGCAGCTCGAGCAGCGGCCGCCGCTCCTTCCAGGCCCGCATGGCGTGGCGCTGGACCAGCTCGTAGGCCACCTGCCGGGCCAGGCCCGACTCGGTGAGCTTGAGCAGCACGCGCTGCGAGTAGATGTTGCCGCGGCTGGCCTCGAGGTTCTCGGCCATCCGGGCCGGGTCGACGTCGAGGCCCTCGACGACGAAGGTGGTGAGGTCGAGGAGGTAGTCGAGCAGGATGGTGGAATCCGGCAGGATCACCCGCTCGACCGAGGAGTGGCTGATGTCGCGCTCGTGCCACAGCGCGACGTTCTCGACCGCCGCCAGCGCATTGGTGCGCAGCAGGCGCGCGAGGCCGCAGATCCGCTCGGCCAGCTCCGGGTTGCGCTTGTGGGGCATGGCGCTGGAGCCCTTCTGCCCCGCGCCGAACGGCTCCTGGGCCTCCAGCACCTCGGTCCGCTGCAGGCCGCGGATCTCCAGCGCGATCTTCTCCAGCGAGGCGCCCGCGATGGCCAGGGCCGCGCACAGCTCGGCATGCCGGTCCCGCTGGACGATCTGCGTGGACACCGGCTCGATGCCGAGCCCGAGGTCGCGGCAGACCTCCTCCTCGATCTCCGGCTCGACGTGGGCGAAGTTGCCCACCGCCCCCGACAGCTTGCCGATCGCGATCGCCTCCCGGGCCCGCCGCAGCCGCTCCAGGTTGCGCCCGGCCTCCACGTACCAGGCCGCGACCTTCAGGCCGAACGTCGTGGGCTCGGCGTGCACGCCGTGGGTGCGGGCGATGGTCAGCGTGTCGCGGTGGCGCAGGGCCAGCGCCCGCAGCGCCGCCCGCAGCCGTTCCTGGCCGGCCAGCAGCAGGTCGGCGGCGTCGCGCAGCTGAAGGGCGGTGGCGGTGTCCCAGACGTCGCTGGTGGTGAGGCCGACGTGGACGAAGCGGGAGTCGGCGCCCAGCTGCTCCTCGAGACTGGTGAGCAGCGCGATCATCTCGTGCTTGACCCGCTGCTGGATCTCGAGGATGTGGGTGACGTCGACGCGGGCGCTCCGGATGCGGGTCATGGCCCCGGCGGGGATACGGCCGCGGCGCGCGTAGACCTCGCACACCGCCACTTCCACCCGGAGCCACGCCTGGTACTTCGCGGCCTCGCTCCAGATATTCCCCATGGCCGGCCGCGTATACCGCTCGATCACGCCCCCACCTTAATGCAAAACCTCTCCGAGCGAAAGCCGCTCTCCCGCGTGGCGACGCCGCGTCGGGCGTGTAGGCGCGTAGGGGCCGAGGGGGCCGCGTGCGCCGGATGGCTCGCCTGTACGCCGCTGCTTCGTGCAGGCTGGGCCGAGCGCGAGCCCC
>DASTOJ010000016.1:0-6398 GCA_035762565.1 Candidatus Methylomirabilota bacterium
GCGCCCGCGTGCAGGCGCACCAGCTCCTCGACCGTCAGCCCGAGACGCTCGGCGGCGGCGGCGAGGTCGGGGCCCAGCTCGGAATCGTAGCAGCACGGGATCTCGACCGTCCGGGCAGGCGGCAGCGTCACCGTCCCTGCCTGCTCGGCCAGCTCGCCGAGGGCGGCGCACAGCGCGTCGTAGCCGACCTGCCCGGGGTCGTAGTAGACGAGCAGCGAGCAAAAGCTCGGGACGGTCTCGACCACGCCCGGAAGGCCCTTGTGCTGGATCAGGAACTCCAGCGCGCGCACCCGGGTGTTGGTCTCCACGCTGATCTCGTCGCCGAGCTCGACGGAGACGGCCAGATCACCCGCGGGAGCGATTCGCAGACGCGGGCCTCAGAACGCCGCCAGCGAGGAGTTCGGCAGGTCGGTGATGAACATGTGCCCGGGGCTGTGGGTGAGCATGAACGACGGCTTGCTGGCCAGCGCGACCGCCTGCGGGGTCACCCCGCACGCCCAGAAGACCGGCACGTCGCCGGGCTTGAACTCCTGGGCGTCGCCCCAGTCGGGCTTGCCGAGGTCCTCGATGCCGAGGGCGGCCGGATCGCCGATGTGAATCGGCGCCCCGTGGGCGTTCGGGAAGCGCGCGCTGGCCGTCACCGCCTTGGACAGCTGACCGGACGGGATCGGCCGCATCGACACCACCATCGGCCCGTGGAAGGCGCCGGCGCTCCGGCACTCGATCGACGTGCGCCACATGGCGACGTTGCGGCCCTGCTCGACGTGCCAGAGCCGGATGCCGGCCTCCAGCAGCGCCCACTCGAACGTGAACGAGCACCCGAGCAGGAACGCGACCAGGTCGTCCCGCCAGTACGGAGTCGCGTCGGTGACCTCGTCGGCCAGCACGCCGTCCTTGTAGACGCGGTAGCGGGGAATGTCCGTCCGCAGATCCGCGCCGGGCGCCACGCCCACCGGCTCCGGGGACCCGACGTCGGTGACCTCGATGAGCGGGCACGGCCGCGGGTTGCGCTGGCAGAAGAGCAGGAAGTCGTAGGCGGCGTCGCGCGGCAGCACCGCCAGGTTGGCCTGGACGTGGCCCTGCCCCAGTCCCGCGGTGACGCCGGTGAGCTTGCCCCGCCGGATGTCGGCCCGGATCTCGCGCGGATGGCGGGTGTCGATCGCCATGGAAGGATTCTACCTGAGTCCGAGGCGCGGCCCTACCTCCGGATTGACGAGGACCTCCGGCATCTCGCCGCGCAGCACGCGCAGCATCTCGCTGGTCACCTGCAGCGACGCCTGCCGCGACGCCTCGCGCGTCACCCCGGCCACGTGCGAGGAGCAGACGACGTTGTCGAGGTTGAAGAGCTTGTTGTCCCGGGAGGCCGGCTCCTCCTCCCACACGTCGATGCCGGCCGCGGCGAGCTGGCCGCGCGTGAGGGCCTCGAACAGCGCCTCCTCCTGCTGCACGCCGCCGCGCGAGGTGTTGACGTAGATCGCCCCCGGCTTCAGGAGGCCGAGCGTCCGGGAGTCGATCATGTGGGCCGTCTCCGGCGTGAGCGGTGTGTGGCAGGTCAGCACGTCCGCCTCGGGCAGCAGCGCCTCCAGGCTCGGCACCGGCTCCACGCCCCGGCGGCGCAGCTCGTCCTCCGCCACGTAGGGGTCGTAGCCCAGCACGCGCATGCCGACGGCGCCGGCGAACCTCGCCACGCGCCGGCCGACGTTGCCGACGCCGACGATCCCCAGTGTCTTGCCGGCCAGCTCGGTATTCTGGGAATCCCGCCGGCCGCCCCAGTCGCCGGCGCGCGTCATCCGGTCGATCGCCAGCGCGCGCTTGACGCACACGAGCATCAGCATGAGCGCATGCTCGGCCACCGCCTGCGAGTTCGAGCCGGGCGCGTGGACGACCGCGATGCCCAGGCGAGTGGCGGCCGGAATGTCGACCGTGTCGAGCCCGACGCCGTGGCGGCCCACGACCCGGAGCTGCTTGCAGGCCGCCATCAGGCTCTCCGTGCAGCGGGGCTTGGCGCGGAACAGGATGCCGTCGGCGCCGGCGGCGACCTTCAGGAATCCGGCCTCGGTCTCGTCGGCGCACAGCACGACGCGGGCCTCGCGCTCGAGATTGGCGTGCCCGTCGGTGTTGATGGGGCCGGCGAGCACGACGAGTGGACGCTCGGTCATCCCGGGATCTCCTTCGGCGGCGTCGATGTGCCGCGATTATAGCGTGTGCTATCGTCTCCGCCCATGACGACGCTGGTGACCGGCGGCTTCGGCTGCATCGGCTCGTGGGTCACGCGCAGCCTGCTCGCCGAGGGCGAGCGGCCGGTGGTGTTCGATCTGGGCGACGATCCCTGGCGCCTGCGCATGATCGCCGGCGACGACGTGGCCGAGCGCGTGACCCTGGTGCGCGGCGATATCGCCGACCGCGACGCGGTCGGGCGCGCCGTGCGGGAGCACGACGTCCGGCGGATCATCCACCTGGCCGCCTGGCAGGTGCCGCTCTGCCGCCAGGATCCGTCCCGGGGCGCGCTCGTGAACGTGGTCGGCACCGCCAACGTGTTCGAGGCGGCCCGCGCCAGCGGCGGCCGCGTCGAGCGGGTCGTCTACGCCTCGTCGGCGGCGGTGTTCGGGCCGCCCGCCCTGTATCCGCCGGGGCCGCTGCGCGACGACGCGCCCCCGCGGCCGGCCACGCACTACGGCGTCTACAAGGTCGCCAACGAGGAGACGGCGCGGGTGTACTGGGAGGAATACCGGATCCGCTCGTCGGGCGTCCGGCCGCTGGCCGTCTACGGCCCCGGGCGCGACGTCGGCGTCACCGCCACGCCGACGGTGGCCATGAAGGCGGCCGTCCTCGGGCGGCCGTTCGAGCTCCGCTGGGGCGGCGGCACCGACCTGATCCACGTCGAGGACGTCGCCCGCGCCGTCATCCGCGCCTCGCGGGCCACGCTCGACCGCGCCCGCGTCTACAACCTGCACGGCTCGTCGGTGGTCCTCGCCGACGTCGTGAAGGTGATCGAGACCGCATGGCCGCAGGCCAAGGGTCTCATCCGTCACGTGGACGAGCCGATGCCATTCGCGACCGCGCTCGACGACACGCGCTACCAGCGCGACCTGGGACCGGCACCGCCGACGGCGCTCGTCGATGGCGTGCGCCGCACGCTCGACGAGTTCGCCCGCCTGCACAAGGCCGGCCGGCTCGACGCTCGGGAGCTGGGCTGATGGGCGACCACCGCGTGCGGCTGGCGACCGAGGCCGACGCCGCCGCCATCTGCGCCATCTACAACCAGGGGATCGAGGACCGCCTGGCCACGCTGGAGACCGAATTGCGCACGCCGGATGAGCGCCGCCAGTGGCTGGCCGCCCGCAGCCCGCGCCACCCGGTGATCGTGGCGGAGCCGGCAACCCCACCCACGCCCCGCGCCGAGCACGCGGCACCCGCGACAATCCTCGGCTGGGGTAGCCTGAACGTCTTCAACGCGCGCCCGGCCTACCGCTTCGTGGCCGACTTCTCCGTCTACGTCGAGCGCGGCTGGCGTGGCAAGGGCGTGGGCCGCGCGCTGCTGGCGCGGCTCATCGAGCTGGGACGCGAGCACGGGTACCACAAGCTGGTGCTGTCGGCGTTTCCCTTCAACCCCGGCGGCATGGCGCTCTACGAGCGGATGGGCTTCCGCACGGTCGGCGTCTACCGGGAACAGGGCCGGCTCGACGGCCACTGGGTCGACACCATCATCATGGAGAGACTCCTGTGAAGATCCTCTACACGCCGAACATGATCTGCCCCGCGATCCCACCGGCCGACCAGGCGAAGATCCTCGAGTCGGCCGGACCGGGGTCGACCCTCATCGAGGCCCGCGACGCCCCGACGCTGCGCAAGGAGATCGCCGACACCGAGGCGCTGTTCGGCCGCGTGCCCAACGACGTGTTCGTCGAGGCGAAGCGCCTGCGCTACTACCACTCGATCGGCGCCGGGGTGGACGCAATCCTGACGGCCGAGCTGGTGGCGAGCGACGTGATCCTGGCCAGCGAGAAGGGTGAGGTCGGCATCCACCTGGCCGAGCACGCCTTCGCGCTGCTGCTCGGCCTCACGCGCGGCATCCACACCGCGCTGCGCACGCCGGATTACACGCTGCGGGAGCCGATCCGCAAGGAGCAGTGGGAGCTGCACGGCCGGCCGCTGGGCATCGTGGGCTTCGGCGGCACCGGCCGCGCCGTGGCCGAGCGCGCCCTCGGCTTCGGAATGCGGGTGCTGGCGGTGGACGTCGAGAACGTGCCGGGGATGCCGGGCGTGACGCTCTGGAAGGCCGACCGGCTGCACGACCTGCTCGGCGAGTCCGACGTGGTGGTGATCTGCCTGCCGCTGACCAAGGCCACGCGGCACCTCTTCACCCGCGACCTGTTCCGCCGCATGCGCCGCCACGCCATCCTGGTCAACGTCACCCGCGGCGCGATCGTCTACGGCGAGGATCTGGTCGCCGCGCTCGACGAGGGCCTCATCGGCGGCGCCGGCCTGGACGTCACCGACCCCGAGCCGCTGCCGGCCGGCCACCGGCTCTGGAGCCATCCCCGCGCGATCGTGACGCCGCACACGGCCGGCGGCTCCCCGCGCCGCGCCGGCCGCGTCATCGCGACGTTCATCGAGAACCTGCAACGGATGCGCGACGGCCGCCCGCTGCTGGCGCTGATCGACAAGCACAAGGGCTACTGACGCCCTTACCGGAACGGGCCGCGGCGGCGGCCTCCGTTCTCCACGCGATCGTAGGAAAAGACACGGACGCGGTAGGCGGGCGCGGGCCCCATGGGGGCCTCGAAGTAGACGCGCCCCCAGCTCCCGAGGAGCCCCGGAGCCCACACCAACCGCTGGGCGAGGATCCCGCCGGCCGGGTCGAGGCCTTCCACCAGAAGGCGGACGCGGTCGAAGGTGTTGGGGGACGGGTTGTTGACGTAGCCCCAGACGACGGTCGGCTGGTTGCTCCGCGCCGGCTGCCACTCGATCGTCAGGTGTTGCTCGGCGCCGACCACGAGGGGCTCGAGCGGGCCGTCGGGGCCCGCCGACACACAGCCCTCCAGCGCCAGGGCGAGCACGAGCAGGGCCCGGGACACCACGTCGCTCACTCCACCGCCGGCACGCCGCGCGGCGCCTCCCCGGGCGCGCGCAGTCCCTCCACGCGCTCGCCGGGTCTTGCGGCGGGGGGCGGGGCGGTGTGGACGCGGCGCATGAAGGGGATGAGCAGCAGCATTGCGAAGAAGATCACGGAGAGCAGGCGGAACTCGTCGACGTAGGCCAGCACCTGGGCCTGGGTCACCGTCTCCCGGTACATCATCGCGGTGGCCCGCGCCTTGGCGGTGAAGGCGTCGGCACCCTGGGTCATGAAGTGCTCGGTCCAGCGGGCCAGCTTGGCGGTCGTCTCCGGGTCCCAGGCGTCGACGTGGCCCACCAGCGTGGCCTGGTGGTACTGGCTGCGGCGGGCCAGCAGCGTGGTGGTCAGGGCGACGCCGATGCTGCCGCCCATGTTGCGGATGAGGTTGAAGGCCGCCGTGGCGTTGGGCAGGCGGGCCTTCGGGATGGTGGAGATCGACAGCGTGGTGAGCGGTAGGAAGATGAAGCCCATGCCGAAGCCCTGCAGGAAGCGCGGCCACACCAGGCCCCAGTAGTCGACGCCCAGGGTGAGGTTGGACATCCAGGAGAGCGCGGTCCCGTTCAGCACGAGCCCCACCGCCAGCAGCAGCCGCTGATCCATGCGCGCCACCAGCCGGCCGGCGATCAGGAGCGAGAAGAGATTGCCGACCCCGCCCGGCGCCAGCACCGCCCCCGACGACCACGCGTCGTAGCCGAGCACCTTCTGCGTGTAGAGGGCCAGCAGCAGCATGCTGGAGTAGAACGTGAACACCGCGGTGGCGATGAACGTCGTGCCGAGGGCGAAGTTGCGGTCGGTGAAGACCGTGAAGTCCAGGATCGGGTCCTTCACGGTCAGCTCCCGCCACACGAACGCCACCAGCGCGCACGCGGCGAGCACGGCCAGGTTGACGATCAGGCGGGAGTCGAACCAGTCCTCGCGCTCGCCCCAGTCGAGCGTGAGCTGCAGGCAGCCGAAGCCGAGCACCATCAGGGCCAGGCCGGCGACGTCGATGCGGCCCGGCCTGCGCACGTGCGGCGAGTCGAACAGGAAGGCGCTGGCCAGCAGGAAGCCGAGCAGGCCGATCGGCAGGTTGACGTAGAAGATCCAGCGCCACGACCAGTTGTCGGCGATCCAGCCGCCCACCGTGGGGCCGAAGATCGGCCCCATCATGATCCCCACGCCCCACATGGCCATGGCCAGGCCCCGCTGGTGGAGCGGGAAGATCTCCCACAGGATCGCCTGCGACATCGGGATCACCGGCCCCCCACCGAGGCCCTGCAACACCCGCATGAGCACGAGCGTC
>DASTOJ010000017.1:0-28233 GCA_035762565.1 Candidatus Methylomirabilota bacterium
AACTTCGAGGACTCGCTCGGCATCTGCATCTTCACCACGCGCACGCGCCTGGAGAACGTCTGCCGCGCGCTCTCGGCGGCCACCGGCTGGCGCTACACCGTCGAGGAGGCCATGCGCATGGGCCGCAAGACGGCGGCGATCAACCGCGCGGTCGCGCTGCGCTGCGGGCTCACGCCCGACCTCGAGTTTCCGTCCAAGCGCTACGGCTCCACGCCCCACGACGGCCCCGCCAAGGGCCAGGCGGTCGGCGAGCAGTGGGAGACGATGGTGAACACGTGGTACGCCGAGGTCGGCTACGATCGGAAGACCGGCAAGCCCTTGCCCAGGACCCTGAAGGATCTGGGGCTCGACTGGCTGGCGAAAGAACTCTGGGGCGCCAAGGTCTAGGACCGCTCCGCGTCCGGCGCGCGCGGCCGGGCGATGCCGCCGCCATCGCCCGGATGGCGAACGCGCTCAACCGATACGAGGGGCGGAATCCCCGCCTGTTCACGCCGGCCGTCGTCCGGCGCGACGCGTTCGGCCGCCGCCGCGCCTTCCGGGTGCTGATCGCCGAGGTCGACGGCCGCGTCGTGGGTTACGCTTCTTTTCTGCCCGGTTACACCACCGACCTCGCCGCCCACGAGCTCTGGCTGCTCGATCTGTTCGTCCTTCCGGAGTGGCGGAGCCGCGGCACCGGCAGGGCGCTGGTGACCGCCGTCGCGCGCGAAACGGTACGACGCGGATTCCGCTGCCTGGAGTGGGGCGTTCGCGGGAGCAACACGCGAGCCCGACGATTCTACGACCGCCTCGGCGCGGGGATCAGCTCGACCAGAATCGCGACCCTCCAGGGACGCGCCCTGGTGACGCTGGCGGACCGGGGGCGTCTCGCGCGCCGGCCCACGCGCCGCCGGTGATCCGCCTCCTCGTCAACGCGACCGTCCTCACCCAGGATGCCTCCCTGCCGGTGGCCCAAGGCGCTGGCGGTCAAGGACGGGCGGATCCTGGAGGTCGGCGGGACCGACGAGATCCTCTGGCTGCGCGAAACCGAGTACGAGGTGATCGACCTCGAGGGCCGCACGGTCGTCCCCGGATTCGTGGATCCCCACAACCACTTCTCCGTCGGGGCGCTGGAGGTCTTCTGGCCCGATTGCCGCACGGCCGACAGCGTCGAGGCGCTGCAGCGGCTGCTCGCGAAGGCGGCGGTGGCGCCGGCGGGGGAGTGGGTGCGGGGCGTCGGCTACGACCATGCGCCTGCCGGGGCGCCGCCATCCTCCCCGCGCCGACCTCGACGCCGCCGTGCCCGACCGCCCCGCGCTGCTGCTGCACTACTCGCATCACCAGGGGTCGCCAACTCGGCGGCGCTGGCAGCGGCCGGCATCACACGCGCGCCACGCCCGATCCTCCCGGCGGCGAGATCGCCCGCGCCAAGTCCGGCGAGCCCACCGGGCTGCTCTTCGAGCGGGCCCTGGGAGCGGTGGAGACGGCGTCGCGCGCCGGGTGGGAGGCGCGCTTCGTGGAGGTCGCGCGCGCCGCGACGCTCCGCTACGCGGCGCTCGGCCTCACGACCATCAGGACGCCGCGGTGTCGCCGGCGATGGCCCGTCGCTTCCGGCGGACGCGGCCCTCCGCGCGTGCACGGTAGACGCGGCCCGGGCCACCGGGTTGGGGGCCGATCGGGGTAGTCTCGTTGCCGGCAAGCGGGCGGATTTCCTCGTCTTATCCACCAATCCCCTGGCGTGTCAGCCCGAGGCCATCAAGGACGTCCAGGTGCTGCAGACGTGGGTCATGGGCAGCCAAATCCTGGTTCGACCTTGACCACCGCGGCGTCTCCGTGTTACTTGTCGGCGCTTAGCCGACGCGACAAGCCGGGGGGAGTCATATGGCGCAAGTGATCGGATTCATTGGTCTGGGGATCATGGGCCGCCCGATGGCCAAGAATCTCATCAAGGCCGGCCATCCGCTGGTCGTCCACAGTCGCAGCCGCGGTCCCGTCGACGAGGTCGTCAAGTCCGGGGCCGCCGCCGCCGGGTCTCCCAAGGAAGTCGCCGCCCAGTGCGACGTGCTCATCGCGATGCTGCCCAACTCGCCCGATGTCGAGCAGGTCGCGCTCGGCCCCGACGGCATCATCGAGGGCGCGCGCCGCGGCCTGATCTTCGTGGACATGTCCACGATCTCGCCGATCGTCTCGCAGAAGGTCGGCAAGGCGCTGGAGCCCAAGGGCGTGGCGATGCTGGACGCGCCCGTATCGGGAGGCGAGAAGGGCGCCATCGACGGCGCGCTGTCGATCATGGTCGGCGGCGACAAGGCCGTCTTCGAGCGCGTACTGCCGATCTTCCAGGCGATGGGCAAGACGATCACGCTGCTCGGCCCGCTCGGCTTCGGGGGCTTCACCAAGCTCGCCAACCAGATCATCGTGGCCGTGAACCTCACGGCGCTGGCGGAGGCCCTCACCCTCGGCAAGAAGGCGGGGCTCGACCGGGAGCTGTTGCTCACCGCGCTGGCGGGCGGGCTGGCCGGCTCGAAGTGCCTGGAGCAGAAGAAGCCGAATTACGTGTCGAACACGTACAATCCCGGCTTCAAGGTCGACCTGCACTACAAGGACCTGGGCCTGATCATGGAGTCGGCGCGCGCCCTCGGCGTGCCGCTGCCGGCCACGGCCGTGGTCCAGGAGCTGTTCAGCGCGCTCCGCGTGAAGGGCCGCGGCGGCCTCGACCACTCGGGGATCATCACGCTGCTGGAAGACCTCGCGAGCGCCTCGTGAGGGCGACCGTCGACCGAGCGGGGTTGGACCCGCAGGGCCGCCTGCCCAAGGTGCAGATCCGGCGCGTCCGCAAGGGCGACCTCGCCAAGGTCAAGGACGTCCTCGAGCAGAGCTTCGGCGACTTCCTCGAGCGCCAGCTGGGCACGCGGCCGCGCCAGGCGTTCAACGGCGCCCAGTACGTGCACCACCGCTGGCTCATGGAACCGTGGGGCTGCTTCGTGGCCGAGGAGGACGGCGCCAAGATCGTCGGCGTCGCGCTCGCCGCGACCTGGGGCACGCTCGGCCTGGTCGGGCCGGTGGCGGTCCTCACGCACTACCACAACCAGTCGATCGCCCAGCAGCTGCTCCGCGGTGTCCAGGAGTTCTTCGACGAGAACAAGGCGACGCTGCACGGCGCGGTGACGTATCCGACGAGCGCCAAGCATCTGGCGCTCTTCCACAAGCTCGGCTACCGGCCGAAGGCGCTCACCGCGGTGATGAGCCGCGCGCTCGACCGCGCCGGCGCCCGCGGCGTCGTCGCGCCCAAGCCGCCGCTCAAGGGCGCGCTGACCGTCCGCCGCTTCTCCGCGCTGGAGGAGACGAAGAAGAAGGCCGCGCTCGGCCGGTTCCATCGGATCACGAACGCCGTCTGCCGCGGCCTGGACCTGGCCAAGGAAGTCGAGATCGTGGACGGCCTGGCGCTGGGCGACACGCTGCTGCTGGAGCGCGGCGGCGAGCTGGTCGGCTTCGCCATCTGCCACACGCCGGGGGTCAGCGAGGCGCCGACCGGGAGCCTCTACGTCAAGTTCCTGGCCATCGACCCCCGGCAGCGCAAGGTCGAGCACCTCGAGCAGTTCGTGACGGCCCTCGAGGAGCTGGCCCACGAGCAGGGGCTGTCGCGCGTCATCCTGCCCGTCTACTTGCGCTACTGGCTCGCCTACAGCACCCTGGTGCGGTGCGGCTACCAGGTCGACTTCACGATGGTGCGGCTGCAGAAGGGCAAGCCCGAAGACTACGAGGACCCCGCCGACCTCCTGCTCGACGACTGGCGGTGATCGCGCGGTGGTGGAGGCTGGCGTTCGGCGCCGGCCTGGTGCTGGCCGCCGTGGGCCCCGCCGCTGCCCACTCACTGCTCCTCGGGTCGATTCCCGCCGCCGGCGCCACGTTGACGGCCTCGCCGCGCCGGCTCGAGTTGCGCTTCAACAACCGGATCGAGAAATCGCTGTCGCGCGTGCGACTGCTGGACGCGCGCGGCGTGGCGCAGCCGCTGGTCGTCACCGTCGACGGCGGCCCCGCTGATCGCCTGACCGCCACGCTGCCGCCGCTCGCGGCCGGCGGCTGGCGGATCGAGTGGCAGGTCCTCTCCACCGATGGCCACGTCGTCACCGGCCGCTTCGAGTTCCGCCTGGCCCCCACCGACTGAATGGCCGGGTTCCTCGACGTTCTGTTGCGGGGGACGATCCTCGTCCTCGCCAGCCTCGTGCTGGGCGGCGTCGTCTGGACCCGCGTGATCCTGCGCGCCGGCCCCGGCGCCGCCCTCACGCCGGCCGCGCGGCTCGCCCTTCACGTGGTGGCCGCCGCCGCCGCGGCTGCGGCGCTTGCGCAGGCCTCGACCGTGCTGGTCGCGCTCGTCGAGCTTGGGGGGCCCGAGGGTTGGCCGGTCGCGGAATTCGCGCGCACGACCTTCGCCCGGGCCGCGCTCGTGCGGGTGGGGCTCGCCGTCGCGACCGCGCTCCTGGCGGTGCGGCTGTCGCGGCGGGGCGCCGGCCCGCGCGCCTGGCACGCGCTCGGCGCGGCGGCCCTGGGGCTCGTGGGTGCGTCGGCAGTGCTCAGCCACGCGGTCGCGCGCGTGGACGGCCGGGCGCTGCTGCTCCTGCTGGACGCCGCCCATCAGGTGGCCGCGGCCGTCTGGATCGGCGGGCTGGCCCACCTGGTGCTGTATGCAGGGCTCCGGGCGCGGGAGGTGCGGTCGGTTGGAGCGGGTGCCGCCAGCACTGCTAACCACGTGGGTGGCCTGTTCCAGGAGGTTGCCGGCTCCGACACGCGCGACCATGCCCCTGTCCAGACGATCGCTGGCGAGACCCCGAATGCCGGCGGCGAGATGGGGGTCGTTCGGCGGTTCTCGAGCGTGGCGTTCGTCGCCGTGATGACGCTGAGCCTCGCCGGAGGGCTGCTGACGTGGCGGTACGTGGGTGACTGGGCGGGGCTGGTGGGCACGGCGTACGGCGTGATGGTGCTGAGCAAGGTGCTGCTGCTGGCCGTGATCCTGGCCCTGGCCGCGCTGAACTTCCGGGCGGTGCGCCGCGCGAGCGCGGAAGGGCGCCTCCGGCTTCTGCGCTTCGCGGAGGTCGAGCTGGGACTGGGCGTCACGGTGCTCTTCGCGGCGGCCTCGCTCACGTCGCTGCCGCCGGCGGTGGACGTCACGGCCGACCGCGCGACGGTGGGGGAAGTCGCCGCGCGCTTCAGGCCGGCGGTGCCGCGGCTCACCAGCCCGCCGGTGGCCGAGCTGATCGAGAAGGCCGAGCCGTTGATGGCGCCGGTCACGCGCCGGGAGCCGGTCGAGCGAGCCTGGTCCGAGTACAACCACCACTGGGCGGGGTTTTTCGTGCTCGCCATGGGGCTGCTGGCCGCCCTCGAGCGGCTCGGGGTCCGCGCCGGCCGCAATTGGCCGCTCGCCCTGCTCGGGCTGGCGGCGTTCCTGTTCCTGCGCAACGACCCGCGGGCGTGGCCGCTGGGGCCGGCTGGCTTCTGGGAGAGCTTCCTGCTGCCGGACGTGCTGCAGCACCGGGCCTTCGTCGTGCTCATCCTCGCGTTCGGCGTGTTCGAGTGGATGGTGCGGACCGGGCGATTGCCCGTGAGGCCCTGGGGCTACGTGTTCCCCCTGCTGTGCGCGGTCGGTGGCGGTCTCTTGCTCACGCACTCGCACGCGATGTTCAACCTCAAGGACGAGTTCCTCACCGAGGTCACCCACACGCCGCTCGGCATCCTCGGCGCCTTCGCCGGCTGGGGACGCTGGCTCGAGCTGCGGCTGCCGGGCGCGGGCCGCGGCCCCGGCTGGCTGTGGACGGCGTGCCTGATCGCGGTGGGTCTGATCCTGCTGGTCTATCGCGAGGGCTGAGGGGTGGGGAGATAATGAGCCCCATGATCGCCGGGCACGCCACCGCGGAGGGGACGGCCGGCTACGTCCAGCGCTTCGCGGGCCGGCTGCCGGCCGAGCACTTCCGCCCCCTCGCCGGCGCGCACGCCTCCTCGCTCGGCCTCGGCACCTACCTCGGCCGCGAGGACGCCGCCACCGACGCGCTCTACGGAAGGGCGGTCGCCCGCGCGCTGGAGCGCGGGGTCAACGTGCTCGACACGGCCATCAATTACCGGCACCAGCGCAGCGAGCGCGCGATCGGCGTCGCGCTGGCGGCCGCCATCACCGGCGGCCTGGTGCGTCGCGACGAGGTGATCGTGGCGACCAAGGGAGGCTACCTGGCCTTCGACGGCGAGGTGCCGCCGGATCCGCGCGCGTACTTTCTCGCCACCTACGTGCGTCCCGGCATCATCCAGCGCGGCGAGATCGTCGGCTCGCACTGCATGGCGCCGCGCTACCTGCGCGATCAGATCGACCGGAGCCGGGCCAATCTCGGCCTGGAGACGATCGACGTGTACTACGTGCACAACCCGGAGTCGCAGCTCGACGAGATCGGTCACGAGGACTTCCGCGCGCGTCTGCGCGAGGCGTTCGCCGCGCTGGAGGCGGCGGGCCGCGAGGGTAAGCTGCGGGTGTACGGGACCGCCACCTGGAACGGCTACCGGGTCGATCCCGGCGAGCCGGGCGCGCTGTCGCTGCCGGAGCTGGTCGAGATCGCCCGCGAGGTCGGGGGGCCCGATCACCGCTTCCGGGTCGTCCAGTTGCCCTACAACCTCGCCATGCCCGAGGCATTCACGCGCGCCAACCAGAAGCTCGACGGCGGCTTCTTCAGCACGCTCGACGTCGCCCGCCATCTCGGCGTCTACGTCATGGCCTCGGCCTCGGTGCTGCAGGGCCGCCTGACCCAGGGCCTGCCGGCCGCGTTCGCCGACCTCGTGCCGGACCTCGCCACCGACGCCCAGCGCGCCATCCAGTTCGTCCGCTCCACTCCGGGCGTTGGGACCGCCCTGGTCGGCATGAAGTCCGTCGCCCACGTCGAGGAGAACGCGGCGGTGGCCGCCGTGGCGCCGCTGGCCGGCGAGCAGGTCAAGCGCTTGTTCAGCGAGGCATGAGGAGGAGCGATGCGGCGGATTCATCACGTCGGAATCGTGGTGAAGCGCCTGGAGGAAGCCTACGCGTTCTACCGCGACGTCCTCGGCCTGTCGCTCGTGCGCGAGGCGGAGATCGTCGACCAGGGCGTGCGGGCCGCGCTGCTGGCGGCCGGCGACAGCGAGGTCGAGTTGCTGGAGCCGCTCGGGCCCGCCACGCCCGTCGGCCGCTTCCTGGCCAGGCGCGGCGAGGGGCTGCATCACGTCTGCTTCGAGACGGGCGACGTGGGCGCCGCGCTCCGGCACCTGTCCGAGCGCGGGGTGGCGCTGCTCGATCGCGTCCCCCGCGCCGGGCTCGCGGGGTTGATAGGGTTCCTCCACCCGAGCGCCTGCTCGGGCGTGCTGGTGGAGCTGGCCACCCCGCCGGCGCCGTCCGGTGAGGAGGCCGCGCCGCTGCGACTGAAGCGGCTCGTCATCGGCGCCGAGGACGTCGGCGCCACGGCCGGGGTGTTCCAGTCGCTCTTCGGCTTTCGGGACGTCGCGATGAACGGCGGGCCGCGGACGATGCTGGCGGTGGGGCGCGGCACGCTGCTGGTGGTGCCGGCGCACGAGGTGGGCGGCACGGCGGGCATGGTCGCGCTGTCGTTCGTGGCCGAGGATTTCTTCGCACTGACGGCCGCGCTCGCCCGGGCCGGCGTCCCCCGGCTCGACGGCACCGGGGAGGTGACGGTGGAGCCGGCCGCCAGCCACGGCGTCCACCTCCACATCAGCCGCTACATGTTCCCCTGAGGCGGCGCCAGCGCGACGGTTGACTGTGTCCGGGTTGGTGAGAACATGAGCGCGACCCCGACGACACGGCATGCGCTATCGACGCCTGACTGTCCGCTACGCGATGGTGGCCCCGACGGGCCGGGTCTGGCCGTTCGGCGACATGTGGCAGGCCGATCGCCTGCGCCTGCTCGTGCAGACCTGGTGGCGCCCCGACGCCGACACCTACGAGACGGCCACCACGGTCGAGATCGCCGTGGACCTGGCCGGCGTCGAGGACGACGACTTCGAGGTCCAGCTCTTCGACGACGTCCTGGTGGTGGAAGGGCAGCGCCGGCCTCCCGCCGGCCCCGAGGCCGTGCGGTACCACGCCGCGGTGATCCGCCACGGGCCGTTCCGCGTGGAGCTGCCGCTGCCCGCGCCGGTCGATCCCGAGAGGGTCGAGGCGCACCACGAGCGCGGCCTCCTGCGGATCACGCTGCCCAAGCGAGCGGCTCGGTGATGGCCATTCAAGCGGCGTCCGGCGTGGCGATTCCCGACGTGCTCCCGGCCCTGCCGCTCCGGGATGCCGTCGTGTTTCCGCTGACGGCGGTCCCGCTCGCGGTGGTCCAGCCGCGCGCCATCCGCCTCGTCGACGACGCCATGCGCGGCAACCGGATGCTGGCGCTGGTGGCGCAGCGCGACCCGGACAGCGAGGCCGTCACGATGGACGCGCTCTATTCCGTCGGGACCGCGGCGGTCATCCACCAGCTCGCGCGCTCGCCGGACGGCCTGGTGCGCCTGATGGTGCAGGGCCTGGAGCGGGTCCGCGTGCTCGACCAGGTGAGCGCGGAGCCGTACCTCGTCGCACGGGTCGCGGCCGCGCCCGACCAGATCGAGCAAGCCGCCGAGGTCGAGGCGCTGCGGCGGGCGGTGGCCGATGTCTTCGCCCGCCTGGTGGAGCTCTCCTCCGAGCTGCCCGACGAGCTGGGGCTCTCGGCCCAGAACGTGGGCGATCCCCGCCAGCTCGTCTACATGGTCGCCTCGGTCATTCCCCTGAGCGTAGAGGCGCGGCAGCGGCTGCTGGAGACCGACTCGGTCACCGCCAAGCTCGAGCTCCTGCTCGATCTGCTGCAGCGCGAGCTGGCGGTGCGCGAGCTGGGCCGCAAGATCACGACCGACACCCAGGAGCGCCTGTCGAAGTCGCAGCGCGACTACTACCTGCGCGAGCAGCTGCGGTCCATCCAGCGCGAGCTGGGCGAGGAGGAGAGCGGCGGCGCCGTCGGCGAGGTGGCCGAGCTCCGCCGCCGGATCGAGGAAGCGGGCCTGCCCGAGGAGGCGAAGCGCGAGGCCGAGCGCGAGCTGAGCCGGCTGGCGAGCATCCCCCCCGCCTCGCCCGAGCACGGCATGATCCACACCTATCTGGAGTGGCTGGCGAGCCTGCCGTGGGCCAAGCTGGACGGTGGCACCATCGACATCCGCCGGGCCCGCGAGGTGCTCGACGAAGACCACTACGATCTCGACAAGATCAAGGACCGGCTCCTCGAGTACCTGGCGGTCAAGAAGCTCCGGCATGAGCGCGCCGGCCGCCTCGCCGAGCGGCCGCGCGTGACGGGCGACACTCCGGCCCGCGAGCCGATCCTGTGCTTCGTGGGGCCGCCCGGCGTGGGCAAGACGAGCCTGGGCCAGAGCATCGCCCGCGCGCTGGGCCGGCGCTTCATCCGGATGTCGCTGGGCGGCATCCGCGACGAGGCGGAGATCCGCGGTCACCGGCGCACCTACATCGGCGCGCTGCCCGGCCGCATCATCCAGGGGCTGCGCCGGGCCGAGCGGCGCGACCCGGTCTTCATGCTCGACGAGATCGACAAGATCGGGGCCGACTGGCGCGGCGACCCGGCGTCCGCCCTGCTGGAGGTGCTGGACCCCGCCCAGAACCACACGTTCGTCGACAATTATCTCGGGGTGCCGTTCGACCTCTCGCAGGTGCTGTTCATCGCGACCGCGAACACGCTGGATACGATCCCGGGGCCGCTCCGCGACCGCATGGAGATCCTGAGCCTGTCCGGGTACACCGACGAGGAGAAGGTCGGGATCGCGCAGCACTACCTGATCCCCAAGCAATTGGCCGCCCACGGTCTCGTCGCCGGCGAGCTGAGCTTCGAGCCCGAGGCCATCAGGCGAATCATCCGCGCCCACACGCGCGAGGCGGGCGTGCGCAGCCTCGAGCGCGAGATCGCGACGGTGGCGCGCAAGGTCGCCCGCCGGCTGGCCGAGGGTGAGTCGGGCCCCGTGCCCGTGACCGCCGACAACCTGGTCGAGTACCTGGGACGGCCGCGCTTTTTCGACGAGGTGGCCGAGCGTACCATGCGGCCCGGGGTGGCGACGGGGCTGGCATGGACGCCGACCGGCGGCGACGTGCTGTTCGTGGAGGCGACGATGATGCCGAGCTCGGAGGAGCGGCTGATCCTGACCGGCATGCTCGGCGACGTGATGCGCGAGAGTGCGCAGGCCGCGCTGTCCTACGTATGGTCGAACGCCGAGGCGCTCGACATCGACCCCAAGCTGTTCGAGGGCAAGACCGTCCACGTCCACGTGCCGGCCGGGGCCATCCCCAAGGACGGCCCGTCGGCCGGGGTGACGATCACCACGGCAATCGCCTCGCTGGCCACCGGGCGTCCGGTGCGCAGCGATCTGGCGATGACCGGCGAGATCACGCTGCGGGGCAAGGTGCTGCCCGTCGGCGGGATCAAGGAAAAGGTGCTGGCCGCGCACCGGGTGGGGCTGCGCGCGGTCATCCTGCCGGCGCGCAGCGAGCGCGACCTCGAGGACGTCCCGGCCGAGGTGCGCCGGGACGTCCAGTTCCTCTTCGTGGACGATGCCGCCGAGGTCCTCCGGCACGCGCTGACCCCGGCCGCGGACCTCACCCCGGCCGCGTGAGGCTCAGGCTGCCCGCGGCGTTCCTGGCGTACGCGCCGTGGTGAGGGCCGCCGAGCTGCTCGTCCGGTGCCTCGAGCACGAAGGCGTGGAATACGTCTTCGGGCTGCCAGGCGAGGAGATCCTCGACGTCCTCGAGGCGCTGGCGGGCTCCCGCATCCGCTTCGTCGCCACGCGCCACGAGCAGGGCGCGGCGTTCATGGCCGATGCCTGGGGCCGGCTGACCGGCCGGGCCGGCGTCTGCCTGGCCACGCTCGGGCCCGGCGCCACGAACCTCGCCACCGGCATCGCCGACGCCAACCTCGACCGGGCCCCGCTGGTGGCGATCACCGGCCAGGCCGGCCGCGACCGGGTGCACAAGGAGTCCCACCAGTACGTCGATATCGTCGAGGCCCTGCGTCCGCTGACGAAGTGGAACACGCGGATCGAGACGCCGGCGGTGGTCGCCGAGGTCGTGCGCAAGGCGTTCAAGCTGGCGGAGTCGGAGAAGCCCGGGGCCTGCCACGTCGAGCTGCCGGAGGACGTGGCCGAGGAGAGGGCCGACGGCGCGCCGCTGTCGACCGAGCGGGCGCGCCGCCCGTCGCCGGACCGGCCGGCGCTGCTGGCGGCGGCCCGCCTCATCGAGGAGGCGTCGTCCCCCCTGATCTTCGCGGGCAACGGGGTGATCCGCGGCCGTGCCGCCCGGGAGCTGCGCGCGCTCGCGTGGAGCCACGGCATCCCCGTCGTGCACACGTTCATGGCGGCCGGGTCGATGCCCTACGACGACGACCTGTGCCTGCTGTCGGCGGGGTTGCAGGCCCGGGACTATGTGTCGTGCGGCTTCGAGCGGGCCGACCTCATCGTGGCCGTCGGCTACGACCCCGTCGAGTACGCGCCCAGATTCTGGAACGCCGACCGCACGAAGCGGATCGTGCACATCGACTTCACCCCAGCCGAGGTCGACAGCTTCTACCAGCCGGCGGTGGAGGTGGTGGCCGACGTGCGGGAGGCCCTCGAACGGCTCAACGACCTCGTCAAGGGGCAGAAGGACCCGTCGCCCTACCAGGTCCTCCGGCGCGTGATCCTCGAGCGGCTGGACGAGGGCGCCGCCGCCGACACCTTCCCGCTCAAGCCCCAGCGCATCCTCCGCGAGCTGCGCGCCGTGATGGGGCGCCGCGACATCCTGGTCTCCGACGTGGGCACCCACAAGCTGTGGGTCGCCCGGGCCTTCCCCGCCTACGAGCCGAACACGGTGCTGATCTCCAACGGCCTGGCCGCGATGGGCTTCGCGCTGCCGGCCGCCATCGCCGCCAAGCTCGTCCATCGCGAGCGCGCGGTGGTGGCGGTGAGCGGCGACGGCGGCTTCCTGATGAACTGCCAGGAGCTGGAGACGGCTCGGCGCCTGGGCGTGGCGGTCGTCAACGTGATCTTCCGCGACGACGGCTACAACCTCATCCAGTGGAAGCAGCAGATCCGGTTCGGCCGCGAGATGGGCGTGACCTTCTCCAACCCGGACCTCGTCGCCCTGGCTGGGGCTTTCGGGATGAAGGGCTACCGCGTGGAGTCGGCACGCCAGCTGGGGCCGACGCTCGCCGAGGCGCTGGCTCAGCCGGCCTCGTCCATCGTGGACATCCCCGTCGACTACACGGAGAACGTGCGACTCATCGCCGACAACGGCGCTCTCGTCTGCCCGATCTGACGATCGGGGGCCCGAAACGGCGGCCGTCGGGGTCACGCCGATGATCTGATCCGCTCGGAGCGGCAGCGCCGGCCGGACCTGAAGCCGAGCGCCCGTGGTATAGGTACGGCCGGAGGGACGGGGATGGGGAGGATCGTGTTCGCGGGCGCCATGTCGCACGTGCTGGATCCGGACTACTACCAGGAGGTGTGCGGGCTCAGCGGCCGTCGCAAGGTCGAGGCCTGCATGACGGAGATCCGCGCGATGGGCGAGCGGCTGCTCGCCCGGCGGCCGGACGCGCTCGTCGTCATCGCCGACGATCACCTGAACGCCTTTTCGTTCAACGCGGTGCCCGCGCTGTGCGTGCGGATCGGGCGCCACGTCGATCGCATGGTCCAGGAGGAGGCCGAGGCTTTCGACCGGGCGCTGGAGGGGCTGCCGGAGCGCTACGCGGTGCACGAGGACCTGGCCAACCGCATCCTGGAGGACGGCATGACGGCGGGCTTCGACCTGGCGCTGTCGTGGGAGGCGCCCGTCGACCACGCGTTCCTCAGTCCCGTCATGACGCTGCACGGGATGCAGCCGGTGATCCCGCTGGTGCCGATCTGGGTGAACTGCTTCGTCGCGCCCCAGCCGACGCCGGCGCGCTGCTTCGCGTTTGGCCGGCACCTCGCGCGCGTGGTGGCCGGCGGGCCGTGGGACGTCGGCATCATCGCCACCGGCGGGCTCTCGCACTTTCCCGAGCTGTCGCTGCCGCGGGTGGGGGAATCGGACACGATCTTCGATCGCAAGCTGCTCCACTGGCTGGAGAAGGGCGAGCACGAGCCGCTGCAGGCTCTGACGGTCGGCGAGCTGGACAAGGCGGGCGAGCACGAGTTCCTGAACTGGATGGCGCTGATCGGGGCCGTGACACCGGCGCCCGCCGATGTCCGCTACTTCGGCGAGCTGGGCCGGATCAACCTGGCCGCCGTGGAATGGCGGCTCGCGTGAGCCGCTACGCGGTCAACAGCCTGCTCTATCGGCTGAAGAAGGACCGGGCCTTCCGCGAGCGGTTTCTCGCCGAGCCCGCAAGCGCGCTCGCCGGCCTCGATCTGACCGAGGCCGAGCGGACCGCGTTCCTCGCGCGCGACATGAAGCAGATCAACGCGCTCGGCGGCTATCTCCATCTGGTGATGTCCGTGCCGGGCCTGGCCGCGCACGTCTCGCATCCGGAGCGCGATTAGCCGCTCCGGCTCCACCGACGTACGTGAAAGGCATCCTCGTCGACGCGAACGCGGTTCAGAACGCGTCGGGCGCGGCAGCGATGGCCTCCAGCTCGCGGCGCGGGTAGGAGCCGAGGCTGCGGAAGTCGAGGTCGGTGTAGTTCTGGATCCACCGCAGGGCGATCTTCACCGACTTGCGGTAGCGCTCCTGCATCGCGGCGTCGGCCGGGCGCCGGCCCAGGATGTCGTGCAGCTCCTCGTTCAGCAGCCGCTTGACCAGCGCGAAGTCGTGGGTGCCGGCCGGGCCCTCCGTCGTGCGTGCCGCGTGACGGATGCGCTGGGCGACCTGCGCCACGGACATGCGGCCGGTCGCGAGGTCTTCCATGAGCGCGGGATGCACACCCGGCTTGCCCTCGAGGCTGTCGATGCCCTTGGCCCCACGGCCGTTGAGCCAGCCCTCCACGTACTCGATGATCATCCGCGCGTTGCGCCGGGTGCCCTCCAGCGTGATGGGGCCGGCCGGCACCTCGATCTTCACGGGATAGTTGTCGGGGTCGGCCATCGGCGCCGTCGGCTTCCAGCCGGAGGCGATGAGCTGCTTGAACGGATCGGCCGCCGTCTTCATGTGGAAGATGTGGGCGACCCACGCCCGGATGAAACCCTGCGCGGCCTCCCACTCCTTGTCCTGGCGAATGGCGTCGCCGGCGGCGCGGTTGACCTCGGGGTCCGGGTTGGGCAGCGCCGTCGCCATGCCGCCGATGGGCACGGCGCCCCGCCTGAGACACACGGCGACCAGGCGGCGGAAGATGTTGGCGATGAACGGCGTGGTCTTGACGTCGACGCCGAAGCGGTCGGGCCACACCGAGGCGGGATCGGCCATCACGTACTCGAACACCGAGGCCTTGAGATCCCAGCGCGCGGCGTTGAGCCCGGCCGCGTACGGGCCCAGCTCGTAGAGCATCTCCTCCATCTCGTAGACGCACGGCAGCGACTCGACGAGGACGATGGCGCGAATGGTCGCGTCGGCCAGCCACGGCAGTCGCGCCCGGCTCAGGTCGAACAGGTCACGGTAGACGCGCGCCTCGGCGGCGAACTCCAGCTTGGGCAGGTAGAAGTAGATGCCCTGCCGGCGCTCGGCCTGGGCGCGCCCGGCGTGGAACAGCGTCAGCGCGGTGCCGAGGATGGCGGCGTTGACCGGGCGCCCGTCGACCGTCACGTCGGGCTCGGTCAGGTGGATGCCGCGCTCGCGGTGCATGAAGAACGGCAGCTCGCCGGGGGCGATCTTGTACTCGCGGTTGCGGGCGGCGTCGCGGACGTACAGCTCGCGCTGCACCGCCGCCACCCGGTTGTGGGCGGCCTGCACGGTGTCGACGAGCCGGTGACCGCCGGAGTCCTCGTCGTCGTCGAGGTCGCCCTCGGCGCGCTCGCCCTCGGGACCCGGGTTGAGCGCGTTGATGAACATCGAGGTGATCGAGCAGGGGCCGGAGATCTCGATGCCCGGCTTCAGCAGGTCGGCGGGCACCGCCGGCACCTTCCAGTCGCCGGTGGTGGCGGCGCTCGGGGGCGGATGGGACGGCAGCGCGCCCTGCGCGAGCGCGCGCTGGAGCGCCTCGGCCCGCCGGGCCAGCAGCGCCTGGATGCGGGGCGTGAGCGCGTCGTGCAGGGCCACCAGGTGGTCGACGAACGACGCCGTGAAGAGCGCCTCGGCGCCCTCCACTCCCTCGTAGCGGAATCGCGGGTGCGGGGCCATGCGGGTCTCCTGAGCGGAAAATCGCGACGCCCCATTTCGCACGGCCCGCGCGAGGCTGTCAATGGCAGAATGCGCACGCGATGAAGGAACGACCGCGCGGCCGTCCCCGGCGCGTGCGCGGACTGGGTGGCCGCAAGACACGCCGCGCGCTCGAGCGCGGCGGCACCGGC
Organism: Candidatus Methylomirabilota bacterium; assembly: GCA_035762565.1. Taxonomy (GTDB): domain Bacteria; phylum Methylomirabilota; class Methylomirabilia; order Rokubacteriales; family CSP1-6; genus AR5. Next base: position 15,403 of record DASTOJ010000017.1, read on the forward strand.
CCCGCCCGCGCCCTGAACACGACGCTCGGCCGCTGGGACGGCGTGCGCATCACCCCCATGTTCGGCCGCTGGGGCTACTTTGCCGGCGACCGCCTGTTCGCCTGCTTCCCGGTTCGCGACAAGGACCGCGACCTGTGGATCCGCCTGGCCCCGGCCGACCAGGCCCGGGCGCTTCGCGACCCCGGCATCCGGCCGCACCGCCGCTTCGGCCGGCGCGGCTGGGTCGAGCTGACGATCGAGAGCGAGGCCGACGTGCCCCGCGCGCTCGGCTGGCTGCGCCGGGCCCGAGCGGCGGCCGGACGGCCCGACCCCCCGGAGGACGAGTGATGGGCGCCATCCGCGACCTCGCCGAGGGCTTCTGGTCCGGCGCGGTGGAACCCGCCCGCTTCTGGAAGCCCACGGGCCAGGTGGAGGAGCTGGCGACCGGCGTCTTCTTCCTGCACACCTTCGCCAACATGACCGTGGTGCGCACCGCCGCCGGCCTGGTGCTGATCGACACCTCGAACTACGCCGCCCGCGACCGGACGTTCGGCCTGGTCCGCTCGGTGGACCCTGCCCCCGTCTTCGCGGCGATCTACACGCACGGCCACGCCGACCACGCGCTCGGCCTGCCGCCGTTCCTGGCCGAGGCGCGCGAGCGCGGCTGGCCGCGGCCGCGCATCGTCGGCCACCGCAACGTCGCCGCGCGCTTCGCGCGCTACCGCCGCACCAACGCCTTCAACGCGCTGATCAACGCGCGCCAGTTCGGGATCGCGCCCGCGTGGCCGATGGACTACGACGAGCCCGACATGGTCTACGACGACACGCTCGCATTCGCGGCCGGCGACCTCCGCCTCGAGCTGCGCCACGCCCGCGGCGAGACCGACGACCACACGTGGGTCTGGTGGCCCGAGCGCCGGATCCTCTGGACGGGCGACCAGTTCATCTGGGTCGCGCCCAACGCCGGCAACCCGCAGAAGGTCCAGCGCTACGCCGGCGAGTGGGCCGCCTCCCTGAGGGCGATGAGCCGCCTCGAGCCCGAGCTGCTGATCCCCGGCCACGGGGTGCCCATCATCGGCCGCGACCGCGTCCGCCAGGCCCTCGACGAGACCGCGGAGTGGCTGGAGGCGCTGGAGCGCGACACGGTCGCCCGCATGAACGCCGGCGCCACGCTCGATACGGTCCTGGCCGAGGTACGGCCACTGCCTCACCTGGCCCGGCGGCCGTACTTGCAGGCCGTCTACGACGAGCCGGAGTACGTCGTGCGCAACATCTGGCGGCTCTACGGCGGCTGGTGGGACGGCGTGCCCTCGCACCTGAAGCCGGCGCGCGAGGCCGAGATCGGGCGTGAGGTCGCGCGCCTGGCGGGCGGCGTCGAGCGGTTGGTGGCGCGGGCGCAGGAGCTGGCCGCGGCCGGCGATCTCGCGCTGGCCAGCCACCTCATCGACTGGGCGGTGGCCGCCGAGCCCGAGGGCCGCGGCGTCCACGCGGCTCGCGCGGTGATCTACGAGGCACGGGCGAAGGAGGCTGGCGCGCTGATGACGCGGGGGATCTTTTCCGCCGCCGCCCGAGAATCCGCCGCGCGGGCAAGCCCGGGCGCATAGATGGCTCTGCGAGCAGACCACACCCCTCAGCTGGAGTGACGAATTTTGGCGTCGTGGCCGGTAAGGAACTAGCCGGCTCCCCGGGCGAAGCTCCGAAAACCATGATTAGTTACGCAAGGTTGCGCGACTGGTTCGCAAGTTGCCCTGCCTCCTCTCGGTGGCGAGGCGGGTTGCCGACGAGGGAGCGGTCTGTCACGACTGGAATTCGCTGAAACAGGCGATCCAGAAAGGGGAGACGACCGCCTACGAGTTTGATGGGAAGGACCTCCACGTCTGGCACGGCAGCCCCGAGCCCGGCGACCGTTGCCAGTGCCTCGCGCGAACGTGGGCCTGAACGGCCCGTCTGCCCAGCCCCGACGTCCACTCGCCTCAAGCGACCTGCGCGGCCTCGCTGCGCGCCCTGGCTTCGATGGCATCGATGCGCACGAGCGGCACCAGGAGCCACGCGAGTAGGGTCGCCCCCGCGGAGATGACGACGAGGGACTCGAAGCCGATCGCATCGTAGAGGTGTCCGCCCGTCCACTGCGAGAGCTGAACGCCGGCGTTGTAGACCGACGTCATGAGCGCGAAGAACGTGCCCTCCACGTGGCGAGGGCACGCCTTGGCAGCCAGCTCCAGGAAGGCCAGCGTCGTCACCATGTAGACCCAGCCGTAGACGAGGTCGATGGCGATCGCCGAGCCTGGACCCCGGTAGAGCAGGTACATGAGCGTCACCGCCGCGCTGAGCCCGATGGTCACCACGATCGAGCGCCGGAGCGGCCACCGGCTCGAGAGCGGCGCGTAGGTGAGGGCGCCCACGACCGAGCCGAGCGCCTGCAGCGCAGCCAGGCGACCGATGAAGTGCTGGCTGAAGCCGAGCCGGTCGGTCTGGTAGAAGAGGAAGCCTGGCCCGAATGACGGACTGAACATGAAGAAGAAGATGAAGCCGGCCACCGCCCACACCTCCCGCGTGCCGAGGGCAACCCGCACGGCGAGCAGGGTCCGGCGGAGGGCGGCCCGATCGGCCGCGACGCGTGGCTCGCGCAGGAACGTGGCGGCCATGGCCAGCGACAGCAGGGGAAAGCCGGCGGCCAGCGCGAAGGCGGGGACGAGGCTGCGCGTCTCGGCCAGCCGGCCGCCGATCTCGCCGACCAGGATGGCCGACACGTAGATGGCCGCCCACTGCATCGACTGGAAGGCGCCGGTGAGGCCCAGCCGGCGGCCGTTCTCCACCATCAGCGCGTCGGTGAGGACGTCGGTGAACGCCAGCCCCAGCCCCATGACGGTGAATCCCAGGAGCAGCGGCCAGTAGTCGCGGGTGCCTGTCGTCGCCAGGACGAGGCCGGCTGCCGCGGCCAGCGACGTCGTGAGCATGAAGTAGCTCTGACGCCGGCGGCCGAAGAGCGGGAAGAAGTCCGAGATCAGGCCGTAGAGCGGCTTGATCAGCCACGGCATCGTGGCGATCACGAAGAAGTTGGCGACGCCGCCGGCGGTGAAGCCGGCGTCCTTGAGGACGATCGTGATGGTCTGGTTGGGCAGGTACCACATGCCCTGGGCGAAGTAGACGACGGTGAAGAGCAGGGCGAAGCGCCTGGCCTCGGGTGTCGTGAACGGGTTGAGCCGGCGGTGGGCCGCGAGGAGGGCGTGCAACATCGCCGGCGATCATAGTCTACTATCCGGGTGGTGCGCTCGGTGTGTCCGCACGACTGCCCGTCGGCGTGCAGCCTCGAGGTCACGACCGACGCCGGCCGTATCATCGCCGTTACCGGCAACCCGAGGCACCCCTTCACCCGCGGGGTGATCTGCGGCAAGGTGCGCGAGTACGCCGAGCGCGTCCACTCGCCGCTGCGCATCACCCGGCCGCTCCGGCGAATCGGCCCCAAGGGCGCCGGCCGCTTCCAGCCGGTCGGCTGGGACGAGGCCGTGGGGGAGATCGCGGCGCGCTGGCGGGCGGTGATCGCGGCCCACGGAGCCGAAACCATCCTGCCGTTCTCGTACGCGGGCTCGATGGGGCACGTCCAGTACTACGCGGGCCACCCGCTGTTCCACGCGCTGGGCGCCAGCCGCCTGGACCGCACGATCTGCGTCTCCACCGCCTACGCCGGGTGGCGCGCGACCGTCGGCGCCGTCACCGGCAACGACTCCGAGCAGATGGTGGGCGCCAACCTCGTCGTGCTGTGGGGTATCAACGCCGCCTACTCGACCATCAACGTCATGACCCTGGTCAAGCAGGCACGCGCCGCCGGGGCCCGGGTCGTCACCATCGACCCCTACCGGACGCCGACGGCGCAGCAGGCCGACGAGCACCTGATGGTCCGGCCCGGAACGGACGGGGCGCTGGCCCTGGCGATGATGAACGTGCTGATCGCCGAGGACCGGCTCGACCGCGCGTACATCGAGCGGGCGACTGTCGGCTTCGAGCGCCTGGCCGAGCACGCGCGCACGTGGACCCCGGCCCGGGTCGCGCCGATCGTGGGCCTCTCGGAGGCGGCGATCGTCAGCTTCGCCCGGCGCTACGGCTCGACGCGACGCTCGTTCATCCGGGTCGGCATCGGCCTCTCGCGCCACGACAACGGCGGCATGACGTGCCGCACGCTGGCCTGCCTGCCGGCGCTCACCGGCGCGTACGCCGACCCCCACGGCGGCGCCCTGCTGTCGTCGGGCGGCGCCGCCGGCTTCGACTACGACCTTCTCGAGCGCCCCGACCTGGTGCCCGGCGCGCCGCCGCGCGTGGTCAACATGATCCAGCTCGGCCGCGTGCTGACCGACCATGGTCTGGCGCCGCCCGTCAAGGCCCTGTACGTCTACAGCTCCAACCCGGCGGCCGTGTGCCCGAACCAGGCGCTCGTGCTGCAGGGCCTCGCCCGCGAGGACCTGTTCACGGTCGTGCACGAGCAGGTGATGACCGACACCGCCCGCTACGCCGACCTCGTGCTGCCCGCCACGACCTCGATGGAGCACGAGGATATCTATTGTTCCTATGGACAGTTCTACCTGCAACTGGCCGAGCCGGTGGTGCCGCCACCCGGCGAGGCCCGGTCGAACTGGGAGGTATGCGGGGTGCTGGCCCGGGCGCTCGGCGTGGCCGGGACCCATTACGCGAAATCGCCGGCCACGCTGATCCGCGAGCTGCTCGCCAGCGGCGACGCGACCGTCCAGGGCATCACCTATGAGCAACTTCGCGCGGAGGGCTCGGTGCGCCTGAACCTGCCGCGCCCCTACCTGCCGTTCGCTGACGGCGCGCCGACCGACTCGGGGAAGGTGGAGCTCTATTCCGAGCGCCTGGCCGCCCGCGGACTGCCGCCGCTGCCGACGTGGACGCCGCTGCTGGAGGGCCCGGACGACGGCGCCCGGCTCGCGCGCTACCCGCTGCAGTGCATCGTGCCGCCCAACCGCTTCTTCCTGAACTCGTCGTTCAGCCAGTCGGAGCTGCTCCGCCGCCGCCAGGGCACCCCGACCGTGATGCTGGCGCCCGCCGACGCCGCCGCCCGCGGCATCGAGGATGGCGACGCTGTCCGGGTGGAGAGCGCGCGCGGTGCGGCCGAGTTCATCGCGCGGGTCACGGACGTCACGCGCCCCGGCGTGGCGGTCATCGAGGGCGTCTGGTGGCACCGCTTCCACCCGGGCGGCCGCGGCGTGAACTTCCTCACCGACGACCGCTCCACCGACATGGGTGGCGGCCCCGTCTTCCACTCCAACCTGGTCGAAGTCACGCGGGCGCGGGCGCCGGCATCAACGGTCGAAGGCTCCAACGCCCACCGTTAGACTTCACCGCGTTCGAGCGCCGGTTCCGCCAGCACAGTCCTGGTCGGGAGGGAGGCCTCGGAAGGCGGGCGAAGCCCCCCTCCGAGCCGCTGCCCCCCTCCGAGCGTTCGGAGGAGCACCGGCAGGACGACCAGCGCGGCGATGAGGCTCGTGACGCTGCCCAGGGTGAGGAGCAGGCCGAGCCCGAAGATGCCCCGGTGGTGGGCCATCATCAGCGTGCCGAACCCGGTGATGGTCGTCAGTCCGGAGACGAAGACGCCCATCATCGTCGAGCGCGCCACCAGAGCCCCGCCGTGCTCGCGGCCCTCGATGTAGCGGGCCACGATGACGACGCCGTACTCGACGGCGGCGCCGATGATCAGCGGCAGCCCGAAGACGTTGCCGAGGTTGAACTTGAGGTCGAAGACGTACATCAGCCCGATCGTCCACACGAGCCCCAGGCCGAGGGGCAGCAGCGCCAGCAGGGTCTCCCGCACCCGGCGCAGCATGAGGAACGTGAGGATGGACACCAGGACGATCGCGTAGAGCGTACCCTGCTTGTAGGCGCGCTCCATCAACAAGATCGCCTCGTGGGTGATGATCGGGGTGCCGGTCACCTGCGGATCCACCGTGCGCAGATCGGCCACGAAGCGGGCGGCGCCGTCGCGGTCCCAGATGTCGACGGCGGGATGGATCTGCAGGAGGAACCGGCCGCGGTCGCTGATGAACTTGCGCTTGATCTCCGGCGGCACGTCGGTCAACCCGACCGTGCGCGGGTTGAGGTTGCTCTGCAGGCGTTGGAAGCTGGTGACGAAGTCGCGGTAGATCTGCCGCTGCAGCAACGTGAGCGCCGCCGCCGCCGTCTCGGGGTCGCTCTGGCGCACCTTGAGGACCAGGCGGCCGATGTCCTGCGCCACCCGGGCCAGCTCGCGCTTGGCGTCGCCCTCCGGCGCCTCCGCGGCGGCCACGCCGAAGCGGCGCTTGAGCGTCTCCAGCGCGGTGACGAGCCGCTCCAGGTCGAGACGGAGAGGGCGGCTGACCCGCACCGGCGCCACGATCGGCGCGAAATCGGCGATCACCTTGCGCTTCTCCGGCTGCTGGTCGGGAATGAGCAACAGGGCCGAGTCCACCTCGGAAACCGTGGCCAGCTTGCGGAACGCCTCCTGTTTGCGGCGCAGCTCCTCCAGCGTGTCGGCGCTCGACAGGGCGGCGAAGCCCGAGCGGCCCGACGTGGCCAGGATCTTCTTCTCCCACTCCACCGACTCGGTGCCGTCGGCCTGGAGATTCAGGAGGTTGTAGTCGAATCGCACCCAGCCCAGGGCCAGCGCGGAGGCCGCCGTGAGCAGCGCGGCGACCGCCAGCACCGTGCGGGGGTGGCTCGCGATGCGGTCGACCAGCGGCACGTGGATGGACTCCAGCGCGATGGCGCGGGGAATGGTGCCGCGCGGCCGGTGGGCGTGGCGGCGGTCGACCAGCACGAGCGCGGCCGGGAAGACCGTCACCATCACCAGGAAGGAGAACAGGATGGCCGTGCCCGAGATGAACCCCAGCTCCTGGACGCCGCGGAAGTCGGTGAGGCAGAGCACGAAGAAGGTCGCCGCCGCCGTGATCGCGCTCAGCAGGACGCCGGGTCCGGTGCGGGCGGCCGTGATCTCGATGGCCTCCCGGAGGTTGCGGCCGAGAAACAGCTCCTCCTCGTAGCGGAAGAGCAGATAGGCGCCGTAGTCGATGCCGATCCCGATGACGATCGAGATGAACATCACCGAGAAGAGCGACAGGTGGCCGATGACCAGGGTGGCCATGCCGATCGACCAGCACAGGCCGACGATGAGGATCGCCGACAGGATCAGCGGCTTGCCCAGCCGTAGGAACGCGACCACCAGCAGCCCCAGCGTGAGGGCAAGGGCGAGGAACGATCCCCGCTCGCTGTCCCCGAAGGCCGCGGTCATCTCGTCGTTGGACAGCGCCGGCTTGCCGGTGACGCCGACGTTGACGTCGGGGAACTCGCGCTGGAGGCGACCCACGACCGCGCGGACCCCCTCGATCGCCGTCCGGTTGCCGGTGAAGCTGCCGGCCTCGCTGTGGGGCTCGGCCAGGATGAACAGCAGCCGCTGGTCGTCGGAGAGGAAGTAGCCGGCGCCGGCGCTGTCGCCCCCGACCGAGAACAGGGCGCCCCACGGCGACTGATAGGGCGCGGGCCGGTCGAGCCGGGTCGAGATCTGGGCGACGAGGTCGCGGACGAACTTCAGGTCGAGCGATCCCTTGCTCTCCGACAGGCCGAGGTCGAGGAAGCCGCCCAGGAACGCGTTGGCGATCTGGGTCGCCACGCCCTCCACCAGCTGATCGAGGGTGGGCCGCGCCGCGAACGTCTCCATGAACTCCTGGTAGTCGAAGATGCGCTCGCGGATCTCCGTCAGGTGGTCCAGGGAGAGATAGAGCAACGCGCGCCCCTCGAACTGCTTGGGATCGATCCGGTAGGCGACCCGGGTCAGCGGCACCCGGGCGTCCTTGAGCTCCCGCACGAGCCGCCCGGCGTACACCGTCGCCTCCGGCAGCGAGGGCGCCTCGACCACGATGGCCAGGTCGTCCAGCTCGCCGAACTCGCGGTCGTACTCGACGTAGCGCAGGACGTAGGGCGCGTCGCGGGGGAGCAGCGCGCGCGTCGAGGTGGCGAAGGACAGCGAGTGGAGAGCGTAGAGGACGGAGGCGGCGGCCAGCGCCAGCGCGAGGAGGATGGTGAGCGCCGGGCGCCGGCACGAGATCCGCACCAGCCGGCGCAGGAGGCGCCCGGTTCTCGAGGTCGCGGCCAAGCTTACTCTTCGCCGGCGAGGAACCGCTCGAGGCGGTCGCGGGCGACGTCGTCGACCCACTGCTCGGGCGGCGACTTCATGAGGTAGGCCGAGGGAGCCAGCAGGCCGCCCTTGAGCCCGCGGTCGAGCGCGAGCTTGCAGCACCGGATGGCGTCGATGACGACGCCGGCCGAGTTGGGCGAGTCCCACACCTCGAGCTTCAACTCCACGTTGATGGGCTGCTCGCCGAAGCCGCGGCCCTCCAGGCGGATGTGCGCCCACTTGCGGTCCTCGAGCCACGGCACGTAGTCGCTGGGCCCGATGTGGACGGCCTCGGCCGGCAGGTCGTGGGCGAGCTGGGAGCGGACCGCGTCGGTCTTGGACGTCTTCTTCGAGACCAGCCGGTCGCGTTCCAGCATGTTGTAGAAATCGGTGTTGCCGCCGAAGTTGAGCTGGCTGGTGCGCTCCAGGCGGATGCCGCGGTCCATGAACAGGCGCGTGAGCACGCGATGCACGATGGTGGCCCCGAGCTGCGACTTCACGTCGTCACCCACGATGGGGAGCCCGCGCTCCTCGAACCGCCGGCGCCAGTACGGCTCGCGCGCGATGAACACGGGGATGCAGTTCACGAAGGCGCAGCCGGCGTCGAGGATCTGCTCGACGTACCACTTTGTGGCCATCTCGCTGCCGACCGGCAGGAAGTTCACCACGACGTCGGTGCGGGTCTCGCGCAGGATGCCGGCGATGTCGGCGGTCGAGCCCGGCGCCTTCTGGATCATCCGGGCCAGGTAGGTACCGAGACCGTCGTGCGTCATCCCGCGCTGCACCGGCACCCCCAGGGGGGGGACCGGGGCGAACTTCACGGTGTTGTTGGGCGCCTCGAAGATCGCCTCGGCGAGGTCGCGGCCGACCTTGCGGGCATCGATGTCGAAGGCGGCCGAGAACTCGATGTCGCCGACGTGATAGCCGCCGGCGCGTGCGTGCATCAGCCCGGGGATGAACGCGCCGGGCGGCGCCTGCCGGTAATAGTGCACCCCCTGGACGAGCGACGACGCACAGTTCCCGACCCCGATGATGGCGACTCGAACGGATCCCACAGCCGGCCTCCTGGCTCGAGACGAGACATCCGCCGGGGCGCACCGCAGGCCGGCGGCGGGCACGATACGATTGGCGTGGCCAGTGTAACACGGCGCGTGTAGTATCCTGGCGCCACCAAACGGATGTCGGACCAAACGGATGTCGGGAGGTCGTGCGTGAGCCAGACGCTGACGTCGGTGGCCGATACGGTGGCGCGGGCGCTCGAGACCGTCGACCTCGAGGCGGTCCGCCGCGCCTACTGGGAGCAGAACGAGTTCGTCTACCTCGACCGGTGGCTGCCGGCGTCCCTCGTGGACCGGCTGCTGGCCGAGGTCGAGCGGGTGCGGCCGGCCATCAACCGCAACTACATCCCGCGCCACAAGAAGGGCGGCAGCGTCGGCTTTCACACGCTGGTCGCGCAGGCGCCCACGATCCTGGCGCTCTACCGCGCCCCGGCGTTCATCACCTTCCTCGAGTCCCTGGCCGGGCGCCCACTGCAGCCCTGCCCGCCGAGCGACCCCCACGCCTGCGCGCTCTACTTCTACACCGAGCCGGGCGACCACATCGGCTTTCACTTCGACACCTCGTACTACCGCGGCGCCCGCTACACGGTGCTGGTCGGCCTCGTCGAGCGCTCGTCCAGCCGCCTCGTCTGCCGGCTCTTCAAGGACGAGCCGGCGCGCGCCCGCGAGGTGCGGCTGGCCACGCACCCGGGAACGTTCATCCTCTTCAACGGCGACAAGCTCTGGCACGCGATCACCCCGCTCGGCGAGGGCGAGGAGCGGGTGAGCCTGACGCTGGAGTACGTGACCGACCCGTCGATGAGCCCGGTCAAGCGCCTCGTGTCGAACCTGAAGGACGCTTTCGCCTACTTCGGCGTCCGCCAGGTCTTTCTCAGGAGGGACAGCGCCCGCGTCACCCAGTAGGCGTGCGTGCCCGCCGCGATGACGACCAGCAGCGTGGGCAGCGAGGCCGGCGCGGCGCCCAGCAGCGCGACGTAGATCAGCAGCATGGCGTAGAAGCCGTCACGCGAGCTGAGACGATCGAGGAGGTCGCGCCGGGCCGCCGCGGCGGGCGCCGGCGGCCAGCGCTTGCCGACCGCTGCGCTCGCCACCACGCCGGCCGCCGCCACCCCGCCGGCGGCCAGCCCGGCGCCCGCCACCCGCGCCGCCGCCAGCCCCAGCGCGAGCACGAGCGCGGTGTGCACGAGCGTGTCGACCGCGATGTCGAGCCACTCGCCCATCGGCGAGTCCGTCAGCGTCAGCCGGGCCACCTCGCCGTCGGCGTGATCCAGCACGACGGCCGCGAGATACAGCAGGAGGCCGCCGGCCGCGGCCACGGCGTCGCCGGCCGCGAACGCGGTGGCCGCGGCCAATCCCACCGCCCCGCTGGCCACGGTGATCGCGTTGGGGGCGATGCCCAGCGCCACGGCCGCGCGCGTCACCCACCGCGAGAGCCGCCGGTGGACGGCCACGTCGAGCGGCGAGTCGATCGGCGAGCCCAGGTCATGCCACAGCCTGGCCTCGGCCTCGGCGGCGTCGCGGGGACCGTGCACGCGCACGAACCAGCCGGCGAGCGGCGCCGAGTCGCCCGGCTTCAGCGCGCGGCCGAGCGCGTCGCCCAGCGGCGCTCCCGCCACGACCGCGGTCGCCAGCGCCGCCAGCAGCTTGCGGTCCGCGACGACGGCGGGGGCGTCGGTGGCCAGCGACGCGCCCAGTCCGTGGCCGGCCCCCGCCGCCACCAGCCGCGCCAGCGCGGCCGCCGGCGCCAGCGCCGCCGCCGGCAGTAACAGCGTGGGCTCGTCGGCGAGCGCGCCCGGCGTGTCGAGCCACGTCACCGCCGCCCGCGCCCCGGGCGAGGTCGCCAGGGCGGCGGCCAGCTCGGGGCCGCGCAACGCCGACGGCAGCGCCACGCGAGGGACGCCGGCCCGGACGGCGGCCAGGACGACCCGAAAGGCGAGGGGACGGCCCACCACGGGAAGGCGGGCGGCGGGGACGTCGTCGGGGGTGGTGAAGTAGAGCGCGGCCTGCCGGATCACGCGCCGTCGAGCCGGACGACGCGCGGAAGCACGTCGGTCTCGGCGCGGCGCAGGTCCTCGACGAAGTCGATCTCGGTCCAGGGCAGGCCGGTGACGTCGGCCCAGCCGACGTGGCGGTGGGGCACGAGCAGGTGGATCGCGTCCTCCCACTCGCCGAGACCGTCGCTGTCCTCGATCACCTTGCCCAGGCAGCGCACCAGCTCGGGGGCGGCCTCGACGCCGCACTTGAAGAAGCCGATGCCCTCGCCCACGGCGTCCCACGCCTCCGGCACGACCTTCTTGCCGAGCGCGATGACACGGTCGCCGCGCGTGTAGATCTTGACCTCCTCGCCGGTGTCGCTGAAGCCGCGGTCGACGAGCAGCGCGCTCGGCGCCGGCAGCGCCAGCAGGCGGCCGAGGAACTCGCGCGGGAAGATCACATCGGCGTCCATCACCAGCGCCGGCTCCCGCAAGCATTGGCGAGCCGCGTAGAGCGAAATCACCGACCCCCGCCGGTATTCGGGGTTCTGGATGTACCTCATCGCCATCCGGCCGACCCGCTCGCCGGCCACGCCACGGACCTGGTCGGCGCAGTGGCCCACCACCAGCGTCGTCTGGCGGATGCCCGCGGCCTCCAGGGCCTCCAGCATGCGGGCGAGGATCGGCCGGCCGCCCACCGGGAGCAGGGCCTTGTGGGTGGTGTCGGTCAGCGGCGCCAAACGGCGCGCCACCCCGGCGATGAGGATGACCGCGTTCACGACGACTGTCCGCTCGCCAGCTCGTCCTGCTTGGTCTTCATCTTCCGGACCAGCTCCTGGTAGGAGGTGGTCTGGATGATCTTGTTGAACTGCGTCCGGTAGTTGGCGACGAGGCTCACGCCCTCGATGCTCACGTCGTAGACGAGCCAGCGCTCGCCCTTGCGGTGCATGCGGTACTCGATGGGGATGTCGCTGCCGCTCTTGGTCAGCAGCTTGGTCTGCACCTTGGCCTGGTCGCCCTCGATGGTGTCGCCCAGGTACTGGATCTTCTCGCCGCCGTACAGCTCGACCCTGGAGATGTACGAGCGCTCCAGGAGGTCGCTGAAGAGCTGGACGAACTCCTCGCGCTCGGCCGGCGTGCGGGCCTGCCAGTGGCGGCCCAGCGAGCGGCGGGCCGTCTCGCCGAAATCGAAGATCTCGTTGGCGATCTTGCGGACGGCGAGCCGGCGGTCCTTGGCCCTGGTCTCCTTCTTGAGCTCGGTGTCTTCGAGCACCTTGAGCACACGATCGACCTGCATCCGGAGCTGATCGCTCGGGACGCCGGCGGCGGCGGTCCGGGCGACCAGCCCGCCCACGACGAGCGCCAGGGCGAGCGCGAGCACGGCGCGGCGGATCGAGTTCACGGCAGCCTCCTCATTAGTGACATGGGGGCCCTGACATGGCCCCCAAACCCCCGAACGCTCGTCACGCCCCGGCAAAGCCGGGGCGCTCCTCGTTATCCCGACAGGCTCCTAGACCTTGCCAAAGATGTACTTCGACAGCAGCTCCTCGAAGTCGACCGGCGCCTCGACCTCGCGGATGCGGCCGTTGGGCTGGATGATCTTGTCCGAGCCGCCCGGGCTCACGCGCACGTACTTCTCGCCGATCAGCCCCTTGGTCTTGAT
>DASTOJ010000018.1:0-7332 GCA_035762565.1 Candidatus Methylomirabilota bacterium
TCCCGGATGCTGTCGAGCTTCTCCTGTAGCGCCACGGCTGCCTCCTTCCGGCGAGCCGGACCCTACCACACTTTCTTGACCGATCGTTCATGAACTGGTATTCGAGAGCCCATGGCCCGACCCCGGGAGTTCGAGCGCGACATGGTCCTCGACCGTGCCATGAAGCTCTTCTGGTCGCGCGGCTACGAGGCGACCTCGATCCAGCGCCTCGTGGAGCGCATGGGTATCCAGCGCGGCAGTCTCTACGGCACCTTCGGAGACAAGCGCACGCTCTTCCTCGCCGCCATCGAGCGGTACGACCGGGTGATGACCTCCCGGCTCCTGGCCACGCTCGACGCGCCCGGCTCCGGCCTGGCGGCCATCAGGCGGTTCTTCCGGCTCAAGGTCGAGGCGGCGCAGGAGCGCGGGCGTCCGCGCGGCTGCCTGGTGACCAACTCGGCGACGCAGCTCGGCTCGCGCGATCGGGGGACGGCCAGCCGCATCGGCGCGACGCTGGGCCGGATCGAGGCCGCGTTCCATCGTGCGGTGGTCCGCGCCCAGAAGGCCGGCGAGATCGATCCGGCCCGCAACCCGCGGGCGCTGGCGCGCTTCCTCACCAGCAGCGCCCAGGGGCTCTCGGTCATGGCGAGGACCTCGCCCGATCGCGCCACTCTCGACGACGTCGTGAAGATCACCCTGGAGGTCGTGGGCCGCCGATGACGGGCATCAAGGGGTTCGTGTTCGACGCGTACGGCACGCTCTTCGACGTGTTCTCGGTCACCGCGCTGTGCGAGCAGCTCTTCCCCGGCCAGGGCCCCGCCCTGGCTCAGCTCTGGCGCGTGAAGCAGCTGCAGTACGCCATGATGCGCAGCCTCATGGGCCGCCACCGGGACTTCTGGCGGCTGACCGAGGACGGGCTGGTCTACGCATGCAAGGCCCTGGGCCTCGAGCTGACCGCGGACGCGCGGGCGCGCCTGCTGCGGGCCTACCTGCACCTGGCGGCGTTTCCCGACGTCAAGCCGGGGCTGGAGACTCTCAAGGGGCTGGGGCTGCGCCTGGCCGTCCTCTCCAACGGCGAGCCGAAGATGCTGGAGGCGGCCGCGCAGAGCGCGGGGATCCTCGGCCTCCTCGACCGCATCATCAGCGTCGAGGAGGTGGAGGTCTTCAAGCCGAGCCCGCGCGTCTACAACCTGGCGCCCGCGCGGCTCGGCGTCAGCCACGCGGAGCTGGGGTTCGTGTCGTCGAACTCCTGGGACGTCGCCGGCGCCGCCTCCGCGGGCCTGCGGGCCCTCTGGATCCAGCGCAGCGCGGCGGAGCCGCCCGAGGAGCTGGGGTTCGGGGCCGAGCGCGTCGTGCACGCCATCACCGATCTCGCTCTCCTGCTCGGCCGATGATCTCCGGCGAGGTCGAGAGACCTGGGCTGCCCCGATCCGGGAGGACGTGATGACGACGATCCGCATGGTGGATCCCGCCACGGTCAGCGGGAAGGTCCGGGAGATCTTCGAGGTCGTGCTGCGCCGCGAGCGGGTCGTCTTCGGCGCGACCGAGGTCTCCAACATCTGGCGATGCATGGGGCACTCCCCGGCGCTGGTGGAGGCGAACTGGAACCGCTCGCGCGCCCTGATGCAGCGCGGCGACTTCACGCCGCTCCAGCGCGAGCTCATCGCCACGGCGGTCTCCATCGCGAACGCGTGCCACTACTGAATCGACTCCCACGTGGCCGCCGTGATGCGGCTGGGCGTGGACGAGACCGGTGTGACGGAGCTGATGGGCGTCACCGAGCACGCGCGGGCGTTGGCCACGGCCGCGGCGGCCCTCCTGCTGGACTCGCGTGACAGCGAGACCGGCCTGATCGCTCCGCTGGCGCCGGGCGAGGCCGACCCGGCCGTGGAGGCCCTGCTCGCGGAGATCGCCGCCTGGGCCCGGACGGCCATGGGAACGGCCGAGCCGCCGGTCCTCTGGCGGATCCTCGCGCGCAATCCCCACTACCTGGAGGCGACGTGGCGGAAGGACGTCGCCCTCATGGCGCCGGGTGGGCTGGCCGCCCGCGACAAGCGGCGCGTCGCCCTCGGCGTGGCCATGGCCGCCCGCGCCCGCTACATGATCGAGTACCACGCCGCCGTGCTCCGCCACGCGGGCGACACCGATCGCGACCTGCTGGAAATCCTGGGCGTGGTCGATCACTACACCACGCTCAACACGCTGTCGGAGGCGATGCAGATCGAGTCGGACATCCGCCCTCCCCCGTGATCGCAGGAGCTGGCGGATCTCCGAGCGTGACTCACGAGGCCACGGTGCCCGCCGCCGGTGCGACGTTCAATTACCCGGCGGGTAATGGCGTGCAGTCCGGGCCGACGTACACTCCCGCGTGGAGGTGCACCATGAGGGCGATGGTGACGGCGGCGGCCGAGACCGGGACCCCGCGGTTCGGCGACCTGCTGCGGTACTGGCGAGTCGCCCGGCGCCTGAGCCAGCTCACGCTGGCCACCGAGGCCGAGATCTCGTCACGCCATCTGAGCTTCCTGGAGACCGGGCGGGCCCAGCCGAGCCGCGAGATGGTGTTGCTGCTGGCCGGCGTCCTCGACGTACCGCTGCGCGAGCAGAACGCGCTGCTGACCGCGGCCGGCTACGCGGCGATCCATCGGGAGACGGCGCTCGGCGCGCCCGAGCTGAGCCAGGTGCGCCGGGCCCTCGGCTTCATCCTCGCCCAGCAGGAGCCGTTCCCGGCGCTGGTGGTGGACCGCCACTGGAACGTGCTCATGCAGAACGAGGGGGCCGGCCGCGTGTTCGGGCTCTTCCTCGACCGGGAGGCGGTTCCCGGCCCGCCCAACGTCGTGCGCCTGACCTTCCACCCGCAGGCGCTGCGCCGCTACATCGTGAACTGGGAAGCCCTCGCCGGTCCGCTGATCCAGCAGATCCACCGCGAGGCCGTCGGCGGCATTCCCGACGAGGGGACCCGGCGCCTGCTGGACGAGGTACTGTCCTACCCCGGCGTCCCCGCGCGCTGGCGCACCCCGGATGCGACGGCGCAGTCGGCGCCGTTCCTGGCCCTCGCGCTCCGCAAGGGCGACCTCGCGCTGCGCTTCTTCTCGACCATCGCCTCGCTGGGCACGCCCCAGGACGTCACGCTGCAGGAGCTGCGCGTGGAATGCTTCTTCCCCGGGGACGACACGACCGAGGCGGTGGCCCGCCGCCTCGCCGCGAAGTGATCGCTCAGGAACCGGCCGGGCGCACCTCGCAGAGATACGATCGCAGCGCCGTGGTCCCGCTGATCGGGTCGGCGGCGTCGGCGTCGATCAGGTTGTTGTAGCTCGCGCTGCCGGCGCCGTCCGCGTCATAGCCGGGCAACCCGAGCGGCTCGCACGCCTGCCACCAGCCGAACTGGGCCCAGACCACGCCGGGCGCGAGCGTCGCGTTGAGCTTCGCGCGCGCCCGCATGGTGGCGCGCGGCGTCTCGACGACGACCCAGTCGTCGGGAGCGATGCCCCGGGCCCCGGCCGCGGAGGGATGCAGCTCGACGAGCGGATCCGGGCTGTGCCGCCGCAGCCGGGGCAGGCTCCGGTGCTGGCTGTGGCAGAACTGCACGACTTTCGCGCTGGTGAGGACCAGCGGGTACCGCGCGGCCAGGTCCGGCCGGCTGACCGGGCTCACGGCCGGCTCGACGTAGTCCGGCAGCGGC
This sequence comes from Candidatus Methylomirabilota bacterium, assembly GCA_035762565.1. Taxonomy (GTDB): domain Bacteria; phylum Methylomirabilota; class Methylomirabilia; order Rokubacteriales; family CSP1-6; genus AR5. The sequence goes on from DASTOJ010000018.1 coordinate 3,659, forward strand.
GCGTAGCCGTGGTCCAGGAACTGCGAGGCATAGATCTCGACCCGCCGGCTGGGCGTTGCGAATCCCGCGACGCGATCGCCCTGGCGGGCGGCGTGGCGCCGATAGCGGATCTCGGCCGGCACGCGCACGCCCTGCGAGCTGGCGCGCAGGGCCTCCAGGGTCACGCCGGAGGGCTCGAGCATGAAGCGATGCCCGGCATCCACCTCGCCGCCGAAGAACGCCTCGCCGAGCCCGAGGCGCTTGGCCAGCTCGCAGGCGATCCACGTGTCCGAGCGCGCCTCGCCGCGCGGCGCCACCACCGGGGGACGGAGCTGGATCAGCGTCTCGCCCTCGTGGGTCGGCCCGAAGCCCACGCGCAAGCCCTCGCGCTCCCACGCCGAGGACACCGGGAGCACGACGTCCGCCAGCGCCGCCGTCGGCGTCAGGAACAGGTCCGCCCACACCATGAAATCCAGGCGCGTGAGCGCGTCGCGCGCCGCCGGGGCGCCGGGCTGGGACATGAGCAGGTTGCCGCCGAAGCCGACCATCCCGCGGACGGGATAGGGCGTGCCGTGGACGATGGCCCGGTAGACGTCCGCGGCCAGCACCCAGCCGTGGCGGCCGATCCCGAGCGGCCGCTCCGCCAGGCCGAGAGCCTTGGCCAGCTGCCCCTCGGGGAGCAACGCGAGCGCGCCCAGGTCGTTGACGGGCGGCCGGCTCGGGCGCACGTTGCCGCCCGGCGCGTCCCAGCTGCCGGTGAGCGCGTAGAGCAGCGAGATGGCCCTGACGGTCTGGGTGGCGTTGGTGTGCTGCTCGAGCCCCGTCCAGTGGAAGTACGCCACCGGGCGGCGCTCCCACAGCAGCCGCGCCGTGTCCACGATCTGCGCCACGGGGACGCCGGTGACGCGCGCCACGCGCTCGGGCGTGTACTCGCGGCACAGCGCCGCGTAGCGCTCGAAGGCCGGGCGGCACTCGACCGGTCCCGTCCGGGTCGCGACGCGGACTCGGCCGAGCAGCAGCGGTTCCTCGACGTCGTCGACGAAACGGCCGCCGGCCGGGTCGTAGGCGATCGGCCTGGCCACCGGACGGTCCCAGACGACGTAGCCCTTCGCATCGCCATCGGCCTGTAGCTCGGCGGCGGTGAGGAACCGGTCCGTGTCGTCGCGCACGAGGAACGGGCCGTTCGACCAGTGGCGGATGAACTCGGAATCGTAGCGGCCCTCCGCGAGCATGACGCCGGCCAGCCCGAGGGCGAGCGCGCCGTCGGTGCCGGGCCGGACGCGGAGCCACTGGTCGGCCTTGACCGCCGCCCCGGCCCGCCGCGGATCGACGACGATGAGCGCCGCACCCCGAGCCCGGGCCTCGGCGACCGCGGTCGCCTGGGCCAGGTAGGAGGTCGACGGGTTGTGTCCCCACAGGAGCATGCACCCGGTTCGAGGGAAGTCCGGCGTGCCGATGTCCACGCCGAAGGTGTACGCGGTCACGTAGTCCCGGTGCCACGCGCACAGCTCCTCGGCCCAGGTCATGTTCGGGCTGCCGAAGAGCCGGATCAGCCGGTTGATCCACGGAAAGCCGTCGGACACCGCGGTGCCGGAGGGCGTGGTGACGGCGAACGTTACCGCCTCGGGCCCGTGCCGGTCGGCGGCCGCCCGCATCCGCCCGGCCGTCCACGCCAGGGCCTCGCCCCAGCCGATGCGGACCCAGCCGGCGTCCAGATCGCTCTTGGGCCGGGTGCGTTTCATGGGGAAGAGGAGCCGGTCATTCGCGTAGACCAGCTCGGGGGCGGCCCGGCCTTTCACGCAGAGGCTCCGGCCGGTCGGGTGGGAGGGATCGGGGTCGACGGCCACCAACCGGCCGTCCTCCACGGTCGAGACGCACCCGCAGCGCGACCGGCACAGCGCGCAGAATCCCGCGATCCGCTGGAGCGTCATGGCATGCCGCCCTCCCGGCGCCGGCCCATCAGTCGCGCCTCCACAGCCCTCGCGAGATGGTACACGCAGTGCCCGACTCGATGCAGCCCCGAGGTCAGGAGCTCCCGACGACCGGCCTGGGCGAGGCCCGTTTCACAGCATGAACCGGACGTCCGCGCCGAACGTCGGGTACGCGAAGGGGACTTGCCGCAGCTCGCTGGCCGGGATGCCCAGGCGGATGGCGACAGCGAAGAGGTTGATCGTCTCGGCGGCGTGAGGCCCGAGCAGATGGGCGCCGATGATGCGGTCGGCGCCCTCGTCGATGAGGACCTTGAAGCCGGACGCCGTCTCGCCCACCCGGCGCGTGTTGAACCACGCGGAGGTGTCCTGCCGGTGCGTGCGGAACGTCCGGCCGGCGGCCCGCGCCGCCGCCTCCGTCAGCCCGGCCGAGGCCAGCGGCGGCACCGTGAACACCGCCGAGGCGATGCCGTGGTAGTTGGTCGTCCGGCGGTTGCCCTCGAGCAGGTTGGTCGTCAGCACCGCCGCGTCGTGATCGGCCTTGGGAGTGAGCGGGGGGCCGCTGGCGGCCGCGTCGCCGCCCGCGTAGACGGCCGGGTTCGAGACCGACTGTAGATACTCGTTCACGACGACGCCCCGCTTCTCGCGCTCCACCCCGGCCGCGGCGAGATCGAGGTCGTCGAGCTCGGGGACGCGGCCGGCTGCATGAACCGCGAGGTCGGTCTCGAAGCCCACCTCGCGGTCGGCGCCGGCGCCGAGCACGACGAGCCGATCGCCGGATGCCTGGACACCGCGGACCTCGGTGCCCAGCTCCACCCGGGCGCCGATCTCGCGGGTGCGCCGCACGAGCACGTCCACCAGGTCGGGGTCGAAGCCTTCGAGCGGCCGGGCGCCGCGGTGCACGATCGTCACGTCCGCGCCGGCCCGGGCGGCGACGTGCGCGAACTCGAAGGCGATGTAACCTCCGCCGACGAAGACGACGCGGGGCGGCAGGCGATCGAGGTTCAGGAACGCCTCGCTCGTCGCCAGGCGATCGGCGCCGGGGAAGCTCAGCGGCGCCGGCATGGCGCCGGCGGCGATGAGGACCCGCCGGCCGGTCAGGCGATCGGGGCCGACGGCCAGGGTGGTCGGGCCCACGAAGCGCGCGCGGCCGTGGAACTGCTCGACGCCGATCCCGGCCCAGGCCTGCTCGGTCCGCTCCGTCGTCGGGTCGACGAGCGAGCGCTTGAAGCGCGCGAGGGAGGGCCAGTCGATCGCCAGCTGCGCGGCCGGCACGCCCGTCCTGGCGAGATCGCGCGCCGCCTGGACGGCCTCGGCCGCGCTCACGAGAATCTTCTTCGGCACGCAGCCGCGCAGGGCGCAGGTCCCGCCGAACGGGCGCCGGTCCACGACGGCCACGGTCCAGCCGGCCTCGCGACAGCGGGAGGCCACCGCGGAGGTCACGCCGGTACCGACGATCACCAGGTCGTACTGTCGATCCATGGCCGCCATCCCTTCGGAGTCCGTTCGAGCCTTCGGCGCGTCGCCACCGAGGACGACCTCGAGATCATAGCCGCTGAGGGGGCCCGGGACTTCGACGATCGGGCTCAGCAGGCGGCGGTCACCATGATCTCGCCGAGCACGTTCGGACGCCAGAGGTACCCATTCGTTCCAGGCCTCGTCGTGCGCCTCGAACAGCCGCATGTCCGAGAGCCAGACCTGGGCGGCCAGCAGCTTCGATTTGTCGGTTCCGGCGGTCCGCAAGAGGCGATCGACCCGCTCGAGCCG
>DASTOJ010000019.1:0-42720 GCA_035762565.1 Candidatus Methylomirabilota bacterium
CGATCACGAACGAGGACACGCTGTTCGGCTCCGACAGCGCCAAGGTCCAGCGCGAGCTGGCCAAGAAGTACGGCTACGAGATCGTCCTCGACATGCAGTACCGGGCCCGGGCGACATCGCTGCAGGCCGAGGTGCAGCGGCTGAAGGCCGCCAACCCCGACATCTGGCTGCCGACGTCCTACCAGACCGACGCCATCCTGTTTGTCAAGCACAGCAAGGAGCTGGACTACAACCCCAAGATGATCATGGCGCAGAACGCCGGCCACATGGCGCCCGACTTCGTCAGCGCGGTCGGCAAGGACGCCGAGGGCACGATGTCGCGGGCGCCGTTCAACACCGACCTGGTCGACCGGCGGCCGGCGGCCAAGGCCATCGCCGCGCTCTACCAGCAGCGCCACGGCAAGGACTTCTACGACAACCCGGCCCGCTCGGTCACGGGCATGTTCACGCTGCTGGACGCGATCAACCGCGCGGGCTCGACCGACCCGGAGGCGATCCGCAAGGCGCTGGTCGCCACCAACATTCCCGGCGACCAGCTCGTCATGACCTGGGACGGCATCAAGTTCGACGAGACGGGCCAGAACGTCCACGTCAAGGGGATCATCATCCAGCTGCAGGGCCTGAAGTGGCACACGGTCTATCCCTTCGACCTCGCCACCAAGGACGTGCTCTACCCGATCCCCGCGTGGAAGGACCGCAAGTAGCCTGACCGCCGAGATCTTCGTCCAGGCGGCGATCGGGGGCGTCCTCATGGGGTGCGTGTACGCCCTCGTCGCCGCCGGCCTCTCCCTCATCTTCGGGCTGATGGAGCTCGTCAACTTCGCCCACGGCGAGTTCCTGATGCTGGCGATGTACGTCGCCTTCTTCGCGTGGTCGCTGGGCGGGCTCGACCCCGTCGTCGGCGCGCCGGTGGCGGCGGTCGCCCTGGGCGGCGTCGGCTGGCTGACCTACCACGGCCTGATCCGGCGCGTGCTCGCCGCGCCGATGCTCGCGCAGATCTTCGCGACGTTCGGCCTCGGCGTCTTCCTGCGCAACGGCGCGCAGTTCGCGTTCGGCGTCGATTTCCTCACCGTCCAGGACCCCTGGCTGGCGGGCCGGCTGTCAATCGGCGGGCTGTTCATCGGCCTGCCGCAGGTCGGCGCCAGCGTGGTCGCGCTCGGCGCCTTCCTGGCCCTCTACCTCTTCCTCTCCCGCTCGGAGACCGGCCTGGCCCTCACGGCGACGGCGCAGGACCGTCAGGCCGCGTCGCTGATGGGCATCGACACCCAGCGCATGTTCGCGCTCGGCTGGGTGATCGGCGGCGCCTGCGTCGGCGTGGCGGGCGCGCTGCTCGCGACGTTCTTCTACATCTATCCGGACGTCGGCGGCCCCTTCTCCCTCCTGGCCTACGTGACCGTGGCCCTCGGCGGCTTCGGCAACGTGCCCGGGACGCTCGCCGCCGGCATCGTCGTGGGCCTCGTCGAGGCGCTGGCGGGGCTGCTGATCCCGCCCGCGTTCAAGTACTCCGTGGTCTTCGCGCTCTACCTGGCGGTCGTGCTCTGGCGGCCCCAGGGGCTCTTCGGGCGGTTTTGAGGCGCACGCCAGCGGCCCTGCTGCTCCTGGCCGTCCTCGCCTTCCCGCTCGTCTTCGCCCGGCCCTTCCCGCGCCACGTCATGATCATGATCTTCCTCTACGGCGCGCTGGCGACCGCCTGGAACATCCTGGCCGGCTACTGCGGGCAGATCTCGCTCGGCCACGCCGTCTACTTCGGCATCGGCGCCTACACGTCCACGTTCCTGGTGCGGGAGGCCGCGCTCACGCCGTGGCTGGGCATGCTGGTCGGGGCCGCGCTGGCGGTCGTCGTCTCGCAGGCCATCGGCTACCCCGTCTTCCGGCTCCGCGGCCATTACTTCGCCATCGCCACCATCGGGTTCGGCGAGATCGTACAGACCCTCGTGCTCAACTGGGACCTCGTCGGCGGCGCGCGCGGGCTGTTCGTGCCGATCAAGCGCCCGGACAGCCTGCTGAACCTCCAGTTCCACGACTCCAAGGCCGTCTACTACTACCTGGCGCTCGGGCTCCTGGCGCTGGCGCTCGGGGCGACACGGTGGATCGAGCGCTCGCGGCGGGGCTACTACTTCCGCGCCATCCGGGAGGACCAGGACGCGGCGGCGAGCCTCGGGGTGCGGGTGGCCCGCGAGAAGCACGCGGCGATGGCGGTGTCGGCGGCGCTGACCGCCCTCGGCGGCACCTTCTGGGCGCAGTACGTGCTCTTCATCGACCCGGAGTCGGTCTTTCCGCTGTCGCTGTCGATCCTCATCTGCCTCGTGGCGGTGATGGGCGGCGTGGGCAGCCTGTGGGGACCGCTGCTGGGCGCCGTGGTCCTCGTCCCGCTCTCCGAGGGCACCCGCGTGCTGCTCGGCGGCACCGGGAAGGCGCTGGACCTGCTCATCTACGGCGCGCTCATCATGGCGATCGCGGTGTTCCAGCCGGCCGGCTTGATGGGGCTGATGCGACAGCTGAGGCGCCGCCGGGCCGTCGCGCCGAGCGGCGAGGTACGCCAGGAGTCCGCCGCGTGAGCACGCCGCTGCTCGAGGTCACGGGCCTCACCAAGCGGTTCGGCGGCGTCGTCGCCAACCGGGACGTGTCCTTCAGCGTCGGCCCGGGAGAGCTGGTCGGCGTGATCGGCCCCAACGGCGCGGGCAAGTCCACCCTGTTCGACCTGATCACCGGCTTCATCCGTCCGGACGCCGGCACCGTCCGGATCGACGGACGCGAGGCGACCGGACTCCGGCCGGACCAGATCTGCCGGCTCGGCCTCGGCCGGACGTTCCAGAAGCTGCGCCCCTTCCACGAGATGACCGCGCTCGAGAACGTCATGATCGGCGCGTTCCTCAGCACGGCCGACGTCGGCGAGGCCCGCGCCGCCGCCACCGCGGCGCTGGCCAGTGTCGGCCTCGGCGACCGCCTCGCCGTGCAGGCCCGCGGCCTGTCGACCGGGCAGCGCAAGCGCCTCGAGCTGGCGCGCGCGCTGGCCACGCGGCCGCGGCTGCTCCTGCTGGACGAGGTGACCGGCGGCGTCGACGCCGGCGCCATCCCCGGCCTGGTGGCCCTCGTGCGCGACCTGCACGCGCGGGGCATCGGCCTGATCGTCATCGAGCACAACATGCGCGTCATCATGGAGATCGCCCAGCGGATCGTGGCGCTCCAGCTCGGCGAGGTCATCGCCGACGGCCCGCCGACGGAGATCACGCGGGACCGGCGGGTGATCGACGCGTACCTCGGTGAGGCGTGGCGGGCCTGATGCTGGAAGCGCGCGGGCTCGACGTCTTGCTCGGCGACTACCAGGTGCTGTGGAGCGCCGGCATCAGCGTCGGCGAGGGAGAGATCGTCGCGCTCCTGGGACCGAACGGCGCCGGCAAGTCGACGCTCATGAACACGATCTCGGGCCTGCTGCGGCCGCGGGCCGGCGAGGTCGTGTTCGCCGGCCGTCCGATCGCGGGCCTGCCCGCCCACCGCATCGTCCGGGAGGGACTGAGCCACGTCCTGGAGCGGCGCCGCCTCTTTCCCTACCTCACCGTGCGCCAGAACGTGCTGCTCGGCGCCTACAACCCGGCCGCGCGCGCCGGCCGCGACGCCCAGCTCCAGCACGTCGCGGAGCTGTTCCCCCTCGTCGAGGCGCGCGCCGACCAGCTCGCGCACACGCTGTCCGGCGGCGAGCAGCAGATGGTGGCCATCGCCCGCGGCCTCATGGCTCGCCCCCGGCTGCTCATGATCGACGAGCCGTTCCTGGGCCTGGCTCCGCGCATCGTGGATCAGATCGCGGAGATCATGGCGCGCATCAACCGGGAGGGCGTGGCCGTCCTCTTCATCGAGCAGCACGTCGAGCGCGCGCTCGCCATCGCCCATCGCGGCTTCGTCCTGGAGTCGGGCCGCACCGTCCTGGAGGGCCGCTCGGCCGATCTGCTCCGGTCGCCCGAGATCCGCAAGGTTTTTCTGGGCGGTTGATCCGCTCGGCGGCATAGCCTATACGAGCCGGCGCAACAATTTCACTGATTTACGCTACCTCTGTTCCTGGCCCTCGGCATGCAGTACGTGTGCTGGTCTTCGCCTTTCGACAGCGCGCGTCTGCCGGGTGGTCGGCGCGCAGACAAGAGGGAGGCGGTCCATGCCGAACACGCAGAGCCCTTCCACGGAAGAGGAGCGCGCGCGGCTCGAGCAATTCCTCGAATGGCGGCGGAGGGAACGAGGAACCGGTCCGCATCGCTACGCCTGGGCCGCTGCGATCGTTTCGCTCGGCGTCGCCGCCCTCGCGCTGATCGTGGTGCTGAGGGAAGGGCCGCCCGAACGCGCTGCCTCCTCGGGCGCTCCAGCCGCTGATGTGTCGTATCCGGAACCGCTGCCGCGCGTCGGCCGTGCGGCGCCGGCGGACTCCGACGCGGCCGGCGAAGCACACGCGCTGGCGGAACGGCCACCTGCACCGCGGCGGGCCGCGGTTGCCGAGGATCGTGGCTGGCGACCGGATGTCACACGCACCGCGCCACCGCTGGCGAGGGCGGGCACGCCGTCCAGCGTGACGCCGGCCCCCGCCCCCGTCCCCAGCCCACAGCCGGAGACGACGCCGGCCACCATCACGAGCACTGAGCCGTCGCCGCCCCTCACGGCTCCGGACGCTGCTGCGCCTGACACAGGACGGCCGCCGGTCACCACTGCGCCCGGCGCATCACCTGATGCAGCGCCGCCGCCGGTCGCGGCTCCGACCGACCCTGCTGTACCGGGGGCAGCGCCGCCGATGCCCCCATCCAGGCCGACGCCGATCGCTCCTGCGCCGAGTGCACCGCCGCCCATCGCCTCGACTCCGCCCGCCGCTGCGCCTCGGGCAGCGCCGCCGATCGCCTCGACGCCGCCTGCCGCCACGCCGGCCAAGCGTCCCGTGTCCATCCCCGACCCGATCGAGAAGCCCCTTCCGGAGCCGCTCGAGACGGTCAAGCGGGCGCTCGAATCCCTGTCGGAGGCTAGACCGGCGAAGACGATCACCCGCTGGCTGAAGTTGCAACCGCCGCCCGACCCCGGACCGCGGCTGCCCGCGCCGGCGGCGCCGCAGAGTCGTTGAGTGCGGTCCCGACCAGACGACGTCGGAGCGTTCCGGGCGGCTGATGCCGCTCAGCGGCAGAGACGGTACGTCGCGTAGGCGAGGGCGCGGGCGGCGGTGACCAGATCGGAGAGCTGCACCCGCTCGTCCGGCGTCGGCCATTCCTTGTAGGTGCGGATGTCGCCCGCGCCGTACTGCAGGGAGGGGATGCCGGCGGCGGCGATGATGTTGCCGTCGCCGACGTTGCCCAGGCGCCCCCAGCCGCCCACGACCGCGTCGGCGCCCGACGCCAGGCGATGTCCCTCGGCGAGGGCCGTCACCAGCGGATGATCGCGGGCGATCGCCATGGGGTCCTGGCACCAGCCCTCCTCGGTGCCCGGCGCCGGCACGGTGAGCTCGTAGTCCAGCGCGGGGTGATCCTTCCTGATCGATTCCAGCAGCCGGTGCAGGTCGGCCCGCACCCCGTCCACCGTCTGTCCCGGCACCGTGCGGAGCTGGAAGATCATCTCGCACTCGCGGCTCGACATCCCGGTGTAGCTGGGCTGGTAGTAGTGCTCCTTGTGGATCGTGTCGAACGTGTGGGTCGGGAAGCCTGGCAGCTCCGGGTGCGGGGTGAACGTGAGCCAGCCGCCCGGCCGGACGGGGTCCAGGCTGGGTCCGATGCGCTCGATGATCCGGGCCTGCTGCTCGATCGGGTTCATGTAGGCGGCCCGGGCCTCGGGACTGTAACGGAAGAACAGCTCCGGGCTCCTCGTGCGGATGCGCACCATGACGATGCCCACGCAGACGGTGGCGATGGTCAGGGCGGAGTGCTCCATGTTGATGGCCAGGTCCGCCCGCACCCCGTGCTTGAGGAGCGCGCGGGTGCCGGCGCCACCGAGCTTGTGCGCCACGACCGGGCACACGAGCACGTCGCCGCGCAGCCGCACGTCCGCCTTCACGATGGCCTCCACGCCGCAGATCGCGGCCACGACGCCGCCCTTGTCGTCGTGGGCGCCCATCCCCCAGACCCAGCCGTTCTCGAACTTGGCCCCGTAGGGATCGACGGTCCAGCCGCTCATCTCCACGCCCGGGTCCATGTGCCCATTGAGCATGAGGCTGGGCCCGCCGCCTGTGCCCCGCAGCCGCCCGATGGGCTGCCGGGTCCGCTTGCCGGGCTTGGCGGGGTGGGTGACGTCCATCATCTCGACATCGAGGCCGACGTCGGCCATGTAGTTCGCCAGGTGATCCGCCAGCTCGCCTTCCTCGAAGGTGGTGCTGGGGATGCGGATCGCCGCCTGCTCGAGGGCGAGGACCTGCCGGTCGCTGATCCCGTCGGCGATGCGGTCCCCGGCGCGGTCGGTGGTCACGGTGCCCCGCATGATAGCATCGCCTCGGGCCGCTGCCCCGAGGGCTTGTGAAGGCAGGCGGGCACGGTTTAGCATGACCGCGCACTCACCAGGGAGGAGACCGATGACCCGACTTCTTCTCGCGGTTCTCGTCGCGCTGTCGGGCGTGTCTGCCCCGACGGTGGCGGCCGCTCAGCAACCGATCAAGATCGGCATCGTCACGTTTCTGTCAGGGCCCGCGGCGGGCCCGTTCGGCGTGCCGGCGCGAAATGCCGCCGAGCTGATGGCCGAAACGCTCAACGCCGGGACCGTGCCGGCGCCCTACGCGACCAAGGGCCTGGGCGGCAACCCGATCGAGCTCATCATCATCGACGAGGCGGGTGGGCCCCAGAAGCAAGTGGCCGAGTTTCGCAACCTGGCGCAGCGGGTGGACCTCATCGTCGGCTACATCTCGAGCGGCGACTGCCTGGCGATCGCGCCGGTGGCCGAAGAGCTGAAGAAGCTCACGGTGCTGTTCGACTGCGGCACACCGCGGATCTTCGAGGACGCGTCCTACAAGTACGTGTTCCGGACCGGTCCGCACGCGACCATGGACAACACGTCGGCGGCGCTGTACGTGCTCGAGCGCAATCCCAACGTCAAGTCGATCGCCGGAATCAACCAGAACTACGCCTGGGGTCAGGACTCGTGGGTGGACTTCGAGGCGGCGATGAAAGCGCTCAAGCCTGGGATCGAAGTGAAGACCTCGCAGATGACCAAGCTGTTCGCCGGTCAGTTCGGCGCCGAGATCTCGACGCTCCTGTCCTCGGGGGCGGACGTCGTCCACTCGAGCTTCTGGGGTGGTGACCTCGAGGGGCTGGTGCTGCAGGGCGCGCCGCGAGGGCTCTTCAAGAACCATCTCGTCGTACTGTCGGCGGGCGAGCCGGCGATCAACCGCCTGGGCGCCAAGATCCCCGATGGCACCATCATCGGCGCCCGCGGCCCGTTCGGACCGTTCGCGCCCGACACGGCGCTGAGCCGCTGGTTCAGAGGCGTCTTCCAAGAGCGTTATGCGGTGGCTCCGAACTACGCCTCGTACAAGATGGCGCAGGGGATCCTGGGCGTGAAGACCGCGTACGAGAAGGCGAAGGCGGGCGCGGCGAGCCCCAATCAGGACCAGATCATCGCCGCGTTCGAGAAGCTCTCGTTCGAGGGTCCCGGCGGCATGGTCCACATGTCGCTCGGCAAGGGCCACCAGGCGGTGATGGACGTGGCGGTCGGCACCGCGCGCACGGTCGGCGGGGAGCTCAGGATCGTCGATGTCAAGCGGTACCCGGCCGACCGCGTGAACCCGCCCGAGGGCGTGAAGAGCGAGGCCTGGATCAAGTCCGGCTTCAAGAAGTAGTGGCGCCGGGTCGACGCCGCGGCGCTCGGCCGGGCTGAGCGCCGCGGATCCCATGAGCAGCATTCTCGCCATCCTGTTCGACGGCGTCGTCTACTCCTCGTGGCTGTTCATGATGGCGGCGGGGCTCACGCTCATCTACGGCGTGATGCGCATCCTCAACATCGCGCACGGCAGCCTCTACGCGCTCGGCGCCTACGCGGCCGCCACGATCGCGGGGGCGTGGCTCGCCGCCGGGTATGCGCCGGTGGGCAGTTACGCGATGCTGGCGCTCGCCGCGGTCCTGGTCGGGGTGGTGGTAGGGCCGCTGGTCGAGCGCGGGCTCCTCCGGCGGATGTACGGCCAGGACGAGGTGGTGCTTCTCCTCGTCACCTATGCCGCGTTCCTCATGCTCGAGGACGCGATCAAGCTCGTCTGGGGCGTGGAGTCCAAGCTGCTGACCGAGCCGTACTCGCTTCCCGGCAACTTCCACATCGGCGCGCTCGCCTATCCCCGCTACAACCTCGTGTTGATCACGGTGGCGATCGTCACCGGACTCGCGCTGGCGTGGGCGCTCTACCGCACGCGCCAGGGCAAGCTGCTCCTCGCCGTCATCCACGATCGGGAGATAAGCGCGGCGATGGGGATCAACGTGACCCGGGTGTACCTCGTCACGTTCACGCTCGGCTCGATGCTCGCCGGCCTCGGCGGCGCGCTCACGGCGCCGACGATCGCGGTCTCGCCGGGCATCGGCGTCGAGGTGATCGTTCTTTCGTTCGCGGTGGTGGTGGTCGGGGGACTGGGAAGCCTGGGCGGCGCGGCGCTCGGCGCGCTCCTGGTCGGCGTCGTGCGCTCGTTCGCGGTGCGCTACTGGCCCGAAGCGGAGCTGTTCACGATCTATGGCGTGATGGCGCTGGTGCTCATCGCGCGGCCGAAGGGGCTGTTCAGCGCCCCGGAGGCGCGCAAGATATGAGGGGCGACCGCACCGTGCCCGTGCTGGCGGTGGCCTCGGCCGCCCTGCTCGCACTGGCCCCGGCCGCGCCCCAGTGGCTGGTGTTCCTGCTCGCGCTCGCGCTCTCGAAGGGGCTGGTCGTGCTCGGGCTCGTGCTCCTGATGCGCACCGGGCTGGTGTCGTTCGGGCAGGGGTTGTATTTCGGGCTCGGCGCCTACTCGGCGGCGCTGCTGGCCAATCGCGCCGGGCTCGCGGATGCCGGCCTGATGATCGTGGCCGGCACGGCGTGCGCGGCGGCCGTGGCGGGGGTCCTGGGACTGCTGCTGGCTCGTTATCGTGAGATTTTCTTCGCCATGCTCTCCCTCGCCTTCTCGATGATCTTGTATGGGGGGCTGGTGAAGAGCTCGGCGCTCGGCAGCACCGATGGGTTCAACCTGCACGCCAAGGAATTCGGCGGCATGGCGCTGGCGGCCGGCCTGGAGCGGCGCGTGTTCTACGCGGGGTCCGTGGTCGCCGTCTTCGTCACCGGCCTGATCGTGCACCGCTATCTCTCATCGCACTGGGGACGACTCTCCGCCGCGATTCGCGACAATGAGCTGCGCGTCGAGTATCTGGGTGCCTCGGTCTATCGCGTGGTGTACGTCAACTACGTGGCGGCGGGCGCGCTGGCGGGCATGGGCGGCGCGTTTGCCGCCCTCGCGGTGGGGCACGTCGATCCGGAGACCGCGTACTGGACGACCTCCGGGGAGTTCGTGTTCATCGCGATCCTCGGCGGCACCGGCAGCGTGCTGGCGCCGTTCCTCTCGACGGCGATCTTCGAGGCGGTTCGCACGATCGCCAACCAGTATGCGCCGAACGTCTGGCAGATGACCCTCGGCATCGCCATGCTGGCCATCATCATGTTCCTGCCCCGAGGCCTGTGGTCGCTCGTCGCGCGCGGCCGGCGGTCGGCGTGAATCCGGTCCTGGTCGCCACGGGTCTCGACAAGAGCTTCGGCGCGGTGACCGCGGCCGCTGACATCACCCTGTCGTTCGAGCGCGCGACCGTCGTGAGCCTGATCGGGGCGAATGGCGCCGGCAAGACGACGTTCCTCAACATGGTCACCGGCTACCTGAAGCCGGACCGCGGCAGCATCCGCTTCGAGGGTCGTGAGCTGACCGGCCATACGCCGCGCGAGATCACCGGGCTCGGCATCGGCCGCTCGTTTCAGATCCCCCAGCTCTTTCACTCGCTCAGCGTGCGCGAGAATCTGCTCGTCGCTGAAGGGATCGCTCACGCCACGCACGTCGAGGCGGAAACCGATGCGGTGCTGGCGCGCTTCGACCTGGCGTCGTACGGCGGGCAGCCCGCGGGGCTGCTCCCCGAGGGCGTACGCAAGCTGCTGGATGTCGCGATGGCACTGGTGGCGAAGCCGAAAGTGCTGCTTCTCGACGAGCCGACGAGCGGCGTCGCCGCTGACGAGAAGTTCGGGATCATGGACCTCGTCATGGGCGCGGTGCGCGGGCAGGGCGTCACCGTGCTCTTCGTGGAGCACGACATGGACATCGTCGCGCGCTACGCGGCACGCGTGGTCGCCTTCTACGACGGCCGCGTGATCGCGGACGGGGAGCCGGCGCGGGTGCTCGGGGCCGCGGACGTGCGGCGCTACGTGATCGGAGAAGAGACGCATGCTGCGACTTAGCGGCGTCTCGGTCTCGATCGGGCCGGTGGGGATCCTGCGCAACGTCAGCCTCGAGGTCGGAACGGGCCAGTTCGCCGGTCTGATCGGGCGCAACGGCGCCGGCAAGACGACGCTGCTGCGTACGATCATGGGCATCCTCCCGCACCGCGAGGGCGCGGTGGACTTCGACGGCGCGGTGCTCGGGCAGGTGCCCACGCACCGTCGCGTGAGCCTCGGCGTCGGCTACATGCCCGAGGACCGGCGGCTGGTGCCGGGATTGAGCGTCGAGGAGAACGTGCTGCTCCCGGCGTGGTCGGCGGGATTCCCGGACGCGGCCGAGCGGCTCGGGCGCGTGTACAGGGCGATTCCGGAAGTCGCGGAGCTTCGGGGTCGCAGGGCGCTGCAGCTCTCGGGGGGCCAGCAGAAGCTGGTCGCGCTCGCGCGCGCGATGCTGGCGGGCACCCGGCTGTTGCTCCTGGACGAGCCGTTCGAGGGCGTGGCGCCGGTGCTGGCGCGGCGCCTCGCCGAGGTGATCGCCGGGCTGCGGCAGACCGGAGTGACCGCCATCCTCTCCGAGTCGAGCCTGACGCACGCGCACGGCCTCCTCGACCGCGTCTTCGTCATCGACCGCGGCGAAGTCGCGCGGCGGTCGTAGAGACCCGGGGCCGCGGCTCAGAGTCCGAGCATGGCGGCGACGTTGTCGCGGGCGACCTGCTTGATCTGGGTGTCGGTGACGCCGTTCGCCTTCAGGCCCGCGACCATCGCCTTCATGCCGTCCATCGGGGACGGGTTTCCCGTCTGTCCGAGGTCGGACCCCATGACGAAGTGCTGGGCCCCCACCTCTTTGACGGCGTTCGCGTTATCCTTCACCGAGACGTTCTTCCAGTGCGCCATCCACCCCATGTGAGCGTTGGGTCCCATGAGCGCCCCGAGAAAGTCGATCTCGATCTTCGCGCCCATGGCGGCGGCCTGCTTCATCTGCTCCGTGGTCATGCTGACGACAGTGAACATCGCATGCGTGACCACCACGTGCTTGACGCCGACGTCCTTGGCCTGCTTGACGAGCGCGAGCGATTCGGCGGCCGACGCGTGGCCGGTGCAGAGGACGAGGTTCTGCTTGGCGCAGACCTTCATGACCTCGATGACGGCCGGCAGCACCTTGCCCTGGGCATCGACGACCTTGATGCCCTCCGGCGCGTCCTTGAAGGTCTTCACGTGGTTGTCGGCATCGAAGGTCGGCAGCCACACGATCCGGCCGTAGCCGCCCTCCATGCGCCACATCCACTGCACCGCCTCCGGGTTGATGCCGTACGGCCCGTTGAGCACGATGCCGCCGAAGACCGGGATTCGGCCCTCGGTCAGTTTCCGGGCCAGGTACGCGCGCGCCCCGGTCTCCATGACGTGGTTCTTGAGGACGAGGGCGCCCATCCGCGCCTCGATCGCCTTGCGCGTCACCTCGGGGTCGTCGATGGCGCGCCCGAACACGTCCGGGGAGGAGTGGACGTGGAAGTCGATCATGCCTTCGATGGGGCTCGTCAGCGGCGGTGGGGGCGGAAAGACCCGGACCTGCGCGGAGGCGGGGGACGCGGCGGCAAGCCCGGCCAGCGCGACGCCGCCCTTCGCCGCCAGCTTGAGGAACTCCCGTCGTCCGCCGCCGCCGTCGGGTCCACAGCAACACGTCAGCTTCCAGCGCCGGATCCTCATGGTCGTGCACCTCCGTGAGTGACGCGTTTACGGCATCGTGCAAAGGAGGAGCTCGAGTCGTGGCGGGAGAATAGGTCGACGGGCCGGCGAAGTCAACGGGCGGGGGCCCGTCGGGTTCACGCGCCCGGAGGCTCGGACTTGTCCGCGGCGACCTCCTCGCCGATACTCGGTCCGCAAACCCCACGGAGGTGCTGGCCATGACGAGCGTCCCGTTCGACCGGCGCGTGGGCGAGCTGCTGCTGAATTACGCCCGCCGGGTGGTGGCGCGCGGCTACGTCCACAACTCGCTCGGGAACATCGCGATCCGGGTGGCGCAGCCCGGCTTCGAGCACGGGGTGGTCTACACCAAGCACGCGGAGGTCTCGCTGGAGGAGATGACGCTGGACAACGTCGTCATCACCGACGTGCCGACGCCCGCGCTGCTGCACGGCACGGTGCCGACCAGCGTCGGCCACAACCTGAACCGGGAGATCCTGCGATTGCGCCCGGACGTCAACGCGGTCATCCACGCCCACCACGACGAGACGATCAGCCTGTTCGCGGCCGGCCTCGCCAAGGAGCTGCGGCCGCTGTCGCTCGAGTTCCCGTACGTCATGGCCAAGCCGCCCCACGTCGTCCCCTCGCACCTCGACGTGGAGAACGACGTCGGACCGGTCGGGGACTTCATCGCGGGAACGAACGCCGTCATCATGGAGAACCACGGTGTCACCACGCTCGGCCGCGACGTCTCCGAGGCGTATCACCGCCTGAACACGCTCGCCTCCGAGGTGCGTCGCGTGATCCTCGCCGAGCAGCTCGCCGCGGTCGCGGGGCGGGACGTCCACTACCTCACGCGCGAGTCGGTCGACTGGATGTACCGGCACGCGGAGAGTGTGATCTACCCGTCGCGAGACGCGACGCGGCGGCCCGGAGGCGGGGAGCGCCAGGCCTGACGGTGACTCGCGCCGATCGCACGGGGCGCATCGCGCTCGAGCGGGTGACCCAGCGGTTCCCGCTGCCGCGCGAGGACCGGGAGTTCACCGCCGTCCAGGACGTCTCCTTCGACGTCGACGGGGGCGAGTTCGTGTCGATCGTCGGCCCCTCGGGCTGCGGCAAGTCCACCCTGCTCGGCCTCATCGCCGGGCTCGTGCCCGTCACCGCCGGCCGGATCACCCTGGACGGCCGGCCCGTCGACGGCGTCAACCCGCGGCTGGGCTTCGTGTTCCAGCGCGACGCCCTGTTCCCCTGGAAGACCGTGGCCCAGAACGTGGGCCTGCCCCTCCTGTTCCGCGGGGTCGACGGCGCCGCGGCCCGCCCGCGCGTCGCGGACTGGATCGCGCGGATCGGCCTCACCGGCTTCGAGCGCTATCACCCCCACCAGCTCTCGGGCGGCATGCGCAAGCGAGTGGCGCTGGCCATGACGATGGTCTACGAGCCCGAGATCGTCCTCATGGACGAGCCGTTCGGCGCGCTCGACGTGCAGACGCGCAATCTCATGGAGAACGACCTGCTGGAGATCTGGGCCCAGCTGCGGCGCACGGTGGTGTTCGTGACCCACGACCTGGAGGAGGCCATCGCCCTGTCGGACCGCATCGTGGTGATGACCGCCTCGCCCGGGCGCGTCAAGGCCGTCTACGCGATCAACCTGCCGCGCCCGCGCTCGGTCACCGAGATCCGCTTCCACCCCGATTTCGGCCGCCTGTACGAGACGATCTGGAAGGACCTCAAGGACGAGGTGCGCATTGGCTACGAGCGGAGTCGACAAGGTCGCGCGGGCTGAGATCCGCCTCTGGCGGGCCGGCCTCCTGGCGGCGTTCCTGCTGCTCTGGGAGGCGGCGACGCGCCGGGCGTGGGTCGACCCGTTCTTCGTCAGCCAGCCCACCGTGCTGGCGGCCCAGATCGTCGACTGGGTCCGGAGCGGGTTCATCTTCCGCCATCTCTTCGTGACGATGGAGGAGACGATCATCGGGTTCGTGCTGGGCACGCTGCTCGGCGTGGCCGTCGGCTTCGCCTTCGCCCACTGGCCGACGCTGGCCCACGTCTTCGACCCGCTCATGGTGGCGCTCAATGCCATGCCGCGCGTCGTGCTGGCGCCGCTCTTCATCCTCTGGTTCGGCCTCGGCCTCCTGTCCAAGGTGGTGATGGTGATCTCGCTGGTCTTCTTCGTCGTCTTCTTCAGCACGTACACGGGCATCCGCGAGGTGGACCGCGACCTCGTCAACAACGCCCGCATCCTGGGGGCGAACCGCCGCCACCTGATCAGTCACGTGCTGCTCCCGTCGGCCCTGACCTGGATCTTCTCGAGCCTGCGCACCAGCGTCGGCTTCGCCCTGATCGGCGCCGTGGTCGGGGAGTACCTCGGGTCGCACGAGGGCATGGGCTACGTCATCTCCTATGCGGAGTCGATGTTCAACGCGACCGGGGTGCTGGCCGGGCTGCTCGTCCTGATGGCGGCGGTCATCGCCATCGACGTCGGCCTCAAGCGCCTGGACGCGCGGTTCTCCTACTGGAAGCCGGTTCCGAAGTGAACGCTCGCCAGCTCGGGGAGGGAGTCATGCACACGGTCCTGCGTCGCATCGTCGCCGTGGTGGTCGCGCTCGCGGTGCTCGTCGCCGGCGGAGCGCCGGCCGCCCGGGCGGCCGAGAAGGTCACCATCGGCGTCGGCGGGGTCGCCCTCATGGTCTACCTGCCGACCGCCCTCGCCAAGTCCAAGGGCTACTTCGCCGAGGAGGGGCTGGACGTCGAGATCCTCGACATCAAGGGCGGCGGCTCGCAGGCCGCCTCGGCGCTCATCGGCGGCTCGGTCGACTTCAGCGCCAACGCCATCGACCACGCCATCAAGGCCAAGGTGCAGAAGAAGGACCTGGTCGCCATCCACTCCCACGTCCGGCTGCCGGTGATGGGCCTGGTGGTGGCCAACAAGTACAAGGGCGAGATCAAGTCCATCGCCGATCTCAAGGGCCGGCCGCTCGGCGTCACGTCGCCGGGCTCGCAGACCCACATGATCCTGGGCTACCTGCTGGCCAAGGGCGGCGTGAAGGCCGACGAGGTGAAGATCGTGGGCGCCGGCGGCAGCACCATGCCGCTGGCCATCGAGAAGGATTCCGTCCACGCCGGGATGATGCTCGACCCCTTCTTCACGGTGTTCATGAAGCAGGGCAAGGGCTACGTCCTGGTGGACATGTTCACCACCAGGGGCACCGTGGACGCCATGGGCGGCGAGGTGCAGGGCACGACCCTGCTGACCCGTCCCGACGTCATCGCCAGGAAGCCCGCCACGGTGCAGAAGATGGTGAACGCCCTGGTCAAGGCCAACAAGTTCATCGCGGGGTCATCGGGCGAGGAGCTGGCCAAGTCGCTGCCCAAGGAGCTGGCCGGGGACCTGAAGCTCTACGCCGAGTCCTTCGAGCACGCCCGCGAGGCGTTCCCGCCCGACTCGCTCGTCAGCCGCGAGGGCGTGGCGCGGGTCATCGAGACCATGCGCGTGTTCGAGGCCGTCCCCGCCGGCTTGAAGATCGAGCCCGAGAGCATGTTCGACAACCGCTACGTGCTGAAGGCGCTGGGGCGGTAGGATCGACGTCCCTGTCAGCGCGTGGCCGGCTGGGGCGGAGGGCCGACGTCCAGGGTGTTGACGACGCGCCGGACCCCTCGCACCTCTCTGGCCAACGCCTCGGCCCGCGCGCGCGGCGCCGCGGATTCGACGGTGCCGCTGAGATAGACGACGCCGTTGGCGCTCAGCACGCCGGTGCGCGTGAGGTTCGCGCTCTTCTCGGCCACGAGCCGCGCCTTGACCTCGGCTTCGATCCGTGGGTCCTCCAGCGGATCGACGGTGGCGCACCCACCGACGACCGCCAGGGCGAGGCTCATGAGCAGCAGCCGGAAGGCGCCCATCATTCGCCCGCGCCCTTGAGCGGCACTCCGAGCTTCCGGAGGGTCTCGCGGAGCTTCGATGGACGTGGGCCCTCGGCCTCCACGACCTCGAGCTCGACCTGGCCCGGGCCCCCTTCGCGCTGGGCCACCTCCGTCCCGGCAAACCGCGCGGAGTCGATCCCCGCCTGCCTGGCCGTGGCCCGCATTGCCTGGAGCCGCCGGGCGGCGAGCTCGGGGACCTCGGCCGTCGGCATCGGGGTGCGCTCCAGGAGCGCGGCGACCGCCGCCTCGGGCGTGGCGGGCGCCGGCCGGCCGGGGAAGTGCTGCGCGATGAGCCTCGTGACGGCGTCCTCTCGCGAGACGCGCCCCTCCTGCGCCGCGCGATCGATAGCCGCCTCGACGCCGAGGCGCTTGATCTCCTCGACGTCGCGCGACGAGACGACCGGCGTGAGCGTCATCCGGGCTTCGGGAAGCTGATCGAGGAACGCCACCAGGCGCGTCATTCGTGCTCGTCCCTCCGGTGTCGGCGTGGCCGTCCCCGGCTCGAACGGGACGGGATCCACCTGGATTCGCTCGATCCGCGAGTCCGGGGTGAAATGGACACGGCCGATCCAGCTGACCGGGAGCGTGATGGCGTTGACGGCCACCGTGCGGATGGCGCCCCACAGCGTCTCCCTGAAGTCGAAGCGCGGATCGCTGAGCCGCCCTCCCACCGGGAACGCCACCGTGATGTCCCCCCGGCGGTCCTTCAACAACGTCGTGATCAGGCCGAGCGGCAGGCCGATCCGCGCCTGGGCCTCGTCCCGGCTGGAAGCCGGGACGAGCTGAAGCCGGCTGAGCCGCACCTGTGTCCGGGCAGAAAGCGCGTCGCCGTCGATGCGACATTGCAGCGTCGTCGTCAGCCGGCCCTCGCGCGACTGCCATCCGACCTGGCGGAGCAGATACGGGTTCGTGCGGGGCACGGCGAATTCCCGGAGCTCGCCGCTGACGTCCAGGCGCAGCGGACCCCCGAAGGCGGCGACGGTGCCGCGCAGCGCGAGCTCGGACGCCGCGCCGACCATTCCGGTGAGGTCGACTCGGGCCGGTGGGGCCGGGAGCGTCGAGAATCCTTCCACCCGGAGCGTGGCCGGCTGGACGTCGACCGCGAACGGCGGGGAGACGGCGCGATCGACGACGCGGACGCCGCCCTCGTCAGCGGATATCTTCGCGACCGTGACCGCGATCGTCTCGGCACCGTTCTTGACACTCCCTGCCGCGGCATGGCCGCCGGCTCCCGCCGGTAGCGCCAGCAGACCCCGCAGCGGCAGCTCGCCTCGTGGGTCCCGTTCGAGCAGGAGCCAGGGCCGCGCGAGCGCGAGCTGACCGATGGCCAGCCGCTGCGGCCAGTCGAGCTCGATCCCGGTCGCCGTTGCCCGCTCGACCCTCGCCACCGTCCGCTCGCCGTCCTGCACGTCCACTCGCGAAAGCGCGGCGCTGCCCCGGACCGTCGCGCGGCGCTCGGCGAGGGGTGGGACGACGAGGGACACGTCCAGATCGGCCGCGCCACTGATGCGCGCGGCCGTCGGCACGTACGGCTGGTACGGCGCCAGCTCGGCATTCTTGGCGACCACGCGCAGCTCCGTCGAGAGCGGCTCCAGCTCCACCCGCCCGCTGAGCCGGAGCTGCCCGCCGCCGGGCGGACGCAGGGCGGCGCGCACGCCGAGCGGCCCACGCAGGGGCCAGCCGACTTCCGTCAGGGTCGCGTCGATGTTCGAGACGGTGAGCCGGGCCGCGGGCGAGACGGTTTCGTCACGCCAGTGCAGCCGACCGTCGCGCACCGCCACCTCCGTGACCTCGACACCGGGCGTGGGCCTCGTCGCGGGACGGGCCGGACCGGCGCCGGGCGCGCCGGCGATCGCGAGCCTCGTCAGGGGAAACGCTCCGGCCACGTCGCGCTCGACGACCGCCCGAGGCCCGCTCACGAGGACGCGCTTGACGGCGAGTCGTGAAGGCCAGTGCACCTCGAGTCCCCGCGCCTCGACGCGCTGTGCTCCGAGCAGCTCCCGGCGGTCATCCGCCACCGTGATCCGGTTGACGGCGATCGAGCCCTCGATGCGCGCCGGTACGCCGGCGGCCAACGGTTCGTTGATCTCGAGATTCGCCTCGGCGAGGCCCGTGACCCGGGCGGCCAGCGGCACGAACTGGGCCCAGGGCGCCAGGTTCAGGTTCACCAGGCGCAGGTGCAGCTGGCTGGCCGCCGGCGGAGGCCGGACGGTGCCGGCGATGGTCAGCCTTCCGCCTCCGGGAACGCTGGTGAGGACATCGACCCGACCAGGCGTCCGGGCCGGCCACGTGAGGTCGGACACGCTCGCGCGGATCGTGGACAGCGGGTAGCGGACCCCCGGCCCGGCAGACGGATCGCGCACGCTCATCGTGCCTTCCACCGCCAGTCGCGCGAGCTGCCGGTCGTCATCGCGGACGCCCAGGCCGGCGATCTCGGCGGTCAGGGCCGGCACCACGGCGAGCGGCTCGCTTCCGTCGGGCCTGGCCAGCGCGACGTCCTCGAACCTGGCGGTCGCGTCGACCTGGAGACCCTCGCGTGCGTCGAGGGCGACCGTGATCGAGCTGCTCGCACGCCCGCGCGCGAGAACGACCGTCGCGTCCGGCGGGAAATAGATCCGCAGTGGCGTGAGATCGACGCCCTCCATCGTCACCGTGGCCCGCAGGTGGATCGGGTGGAGCCGCAGATCTTCGACCACTACCGAGACCGGCGCGCCCACGGTCACCGACCGGCCGACGGCGCTGCCGCCGCCCTGGCGGGTGGACAGGCCGCGCGCCTCGATCGTGATCTGCTCCGACGCCCAGGTCCTCGACTCGGGCAAGGCGCGATCCTCCAGCGTGACGGTCCCCCGGGCCAGCGCAAAACGGTCCACCGTGACGTCGAGCGCCCGGTTCGTCGTCGCGGAGGCCCGGATGAGGTCGGAGAAGTTGAACTCGCCGGTCGGCCGTCGTACGACACGGACCGTGGAGTCGCTCAGGACGAGCTCGCGGATCCAGAGGTGACCGAGCAGGAGCGAGGGCAAGTGAAGACGGACATCGAGGCGCTCGAAGTCCGCAAATGGTGTCGCTCCGTCGCGCTCCCCCAGACGGAACCCCCGGACCGTGGCCCGCCCGGTCAGGAGGCTGAGCTCGACGGCATCGATGCTGACCGGGCGCTGGGTGAGGGCCTGGATCCGCGCGACCGTCACCCGGCGGGCGATTTGCGGCAGCGAGTACAGGGTGATCGCGCCCGCGGCGAGCACGATCCCGAACACCAGGGCGAGCGCGCGACGCCCACGCATCCACGACGTTCGTGCATCAGCCTTGCCGGCGACCGGCGGCGGCAGGGCTCGTCGTCGAAGTTACAAAGCGCGCGCTCCGGACGCGAGGGGGCGTTTGCGCTAGAATCCTGCACGACGCCGATCCTTCACGAGGTGAGCCGCCGATGGCGTACGTGCCCGACATCATCCCGGCCGAGGAGCGCGCCCGTTACGCCAAGGGCAACATGGGCCAGCGGGTGGGGTTCGGCGCCCGGCCGGCCGTCCTGGTCGTCGACATGACGCGCGCGTTCACGGAGGACCGCTTCCCGCTCGGCAACACGGCCGCCGGCGCCCCCTGCATCGCGGCCATCCGCACCCTGCTGGAGGCGGTGCGGCCGCTGGGCGTGCCCGTCCTCTACGCGCGCTACGAGGCCTTCGCGGCCGATGCGGAGTGGGGCCGCTGGCTCGACAAGGGGACGGGGGCCGAGCCCGACTCCCTCATGCGGGGACCCGAGGCGCACGAGATCGCCGACGCCGTCAAGCCCGCGGCCGGGGACATCGTGGTGACGAAGACCAAGCCGAGCGCGTTCTTCGGCACGCCGCTCGCGTCGATGCTCACCTACCTCGGCGCCGACACGGTCGTGGTCACGGGGATGGTCACCTCGGGCTGCGTGCGCGCCACGGTCATCGACGCGTTCTCGCACAACTACCGGGTGATCGTGCCGGTCGAGTGCGTGGCCGACCGCAGCCCCACCTCGCACCAGGTGAACCTCTTCGACATGGACATGAAGTACGCCGACGTGCTGCCCCTGGGCGACGTGCTCGCGCACTTCGCGTCGCGGTAGCGTCGCGTGCGGGACGGCGTCGTCGTGGACGGGATCGGCAAGACCTACGCGAGCGGCGTCGAGGCCGTCCGCGAGGCGCGGTTCAGCGTCGTCCCCGGCGAGTTCCTGAGCCTGCTCGGCCCCAGCGGCTGCGGCAAGAGCACCCTCCTCATGCTGATCGCCGGGCTGCTCGCGCCGAGCCGGGGCCGCATCCAGGTGGCCGGCGCCGAGGTCCGGGGCCCGCGGCGGGACGTGGGGATCGTCTTCCAGTCACCCGTCCTGCTGCCCTGGCGCACGGTCCTCGACAACGTGCTGCTGCCGGTGGAGATGCTGCGCCTGCGCCGGGGCGATTACGAGCGCCGCGCGCGCGACCTGCTGGCCATGGCCGGGGTGCACGACTTCGCCGCCAAGCTGCCGCACGAGCTGTCGGGCGGGATGAAGCAGCGCGTGGCCATCTGCCGGGCACTCGTGCACGATCCGGCCCTGCTGCTGATGGACGAGCCGTTCAGCGCCCTCGACGCGCTGACCCGCGACCAGATGGGCCTGGAGCTGCTGCGGATCTGGGACGTGCACAAGAAGACCGTGGTGTTCGTGACGCACAGCATCCGGGAGGCCGTGTTCCTCTCCGACCGCGTGCTGGTCATGACCCCCCGGCCGGCCACCATCGGCTTCGAGACCGAGGTGAAGCTGCCCAGGCCGCGGACGATGGACCTGCAGGAGGCCGACGACTTCAACCGCTACGTCGGGTTGCTGCGACAGGCGATCGAGGCGGGGGCGCGCGCGTGAGGGGTCGATCGCTCGTGTGGCCGCTGGCCGTGGCGCTCGCCACCCTCGTGGCGTGGGAGGCGCTGGTGGTGGCCCTGCGCGTGAAGGCGCTGCTCCTGCCACGGCCGAGCGCCGTCGCCGCGGTCCTGTGGAGCCGGGCGCCGCTCATCCTCGAGCACATGTGGCCGACCTTCTACCAGATCGTGCTGGGCTTTCTCCTCTCGCTGGCGGGCGGAGTGCTGGTGGGGGTGCTGATCACGTACTCGGAGATCGTGCGGAAGGGCTTCTACCCGCTGATCGTCGTCTCCCAGATCGTGCCCAAGGTGGCGGTGGCGCCGCTCTTCGTCGTGTGGTTCGGGCTGGGCGACCTGTCACGCCTGCTGCTCGCCTTCCTGATCGCGTTCTTCCCCATCGTGATCAACACGGCGGCCGGGCTCACGAGCGTGGACGACGACTTCGTGCGGATGGCGCGGGCCTACATGGGCACGCGCCGGCAGATCTTCACGAAGATCCGCCTGCCCCACGCGCTGCCGCTCATCTTCGGCGGCATGAAGATCTCCATCACGCTGGCGGTGATCGGCGTGGTGGTGGCGGAGTTCGTGGCCGCCCAGCGGGGGATCGGCTACCTCATCGTGATGGCCAACGGGCTGCTGGACACGCCCCTGATGATGGCCGCCATCACGGCGCTGAGCCTGATGGGCCTGGCGCTCTACGGCGCCGTGGCCGGCCTGGAGCGCCTGGTAGTCTACTGGCACGTTCGCACGGAGACGCCGCGCGGCGGCTTCGCCTGACGGGTGGACCGGGGCCCCAACGGAGGAGACAGAACCATGACCATCACGCGACGCAGCTTCCTGGCCGGGGCGGCCGCCACGACGGCGGCGGTGAGCGCCGGCATTCCGGCCGCCCGGGCGCAGTCCCCCACGAAGCTGAAGTTCACGCTGCCGTGGATCCCCCACGGCGGCTACACGCACGTGTTCGTCGCGAGGAAGCTCGGCTTCTGGGAGAAGCGCGGCCTCGACGTCGCCATCGACCGGGGCTTCGGCTCCGGCGAGGTGTGCAAGACGCTCGGCCTCGGCCAGTACGACTTCGGCAGCATCGACGTCGGCGTGATGACCAA
Source organism: Candidatus Methylomirabilota bacterium (assembly GCA_035762565.1). Taxonomy (GTDB): domain Bacteria; phylum Methylomirabilota; class Methylomirabilia; order Rokubacteriales; family CSP1-6; genus AR5. Next base: position 21,909 of record DASTOJ010000019.1, read on the forward strand.
CTGCGCCGGCAAGGGGCTGGACCTGGTCGCCATCGGGATGCTGTCGCCGCGGTCGCCGCTCGGCATCTTCTCGCTGCCCAAGAAGGGCATCCGGGTGCCCAGGGATCTCGAGGGCAAGAAGCTCGGCTTCGCCACCGGCAGCGGCGACTTCCAGCTGTGGCCGGCCTTCGTGAAGGCCACCGGGATCGACGACGCCAAGGTCCAGAAGGTGTTCATGGGCCCCGAGGCGCTGATCAAGTCGCTGATCGAGGAGCAGATCGACGGCGAGGGCAACTTCTACGGCTCGATCGCCCCCAGCGTGTGGGCGCAGGGGCTCGAGCTGAACACGCTGCTGTACGAGGACTACGGCGTCAAGATGTACAGCCTGGCCTTCGCCGCCCAGAGCAAGACCATCAAGGAGCGCCCCGACGTGTGCGACCGCTTCATGCACGGCGTCATGGAGGGGCTCGCCTACACCTACCTGAACCCCAACGAGTCGATCGACATCCATCTCGAGCAGGTGAAGGAGTTCAAGGGCGGCCCCACCAACCGGGACGTCGTCAAGCACGGCCAGGGCGTGATGACCGCGATGGGCCTGGCGCCGGAGATCGAGAAGAACGGCCTGGGCTGGATGGACCCCGCGATGATCGCGCGGACCCGCGAGACCGTGATCACCTACATGGGCGCCAAGGACGTTCCGCCCGCCGAGCGGCTGTTCACCAACGCCTTCGCCGGCAAGGTGAAGCTCACACCGGCCCAGTGGGCGGCGGTGCGCGAGGGCGTGAAGCGCTACATCCCCGTGAAGGCGTGAGGCACGCATGAAGGCGGGGTTCCGCGACGCGCTGCGCGTCCTCGAGGACGCCGGCGAGCTGCGCCGCGTCAAGAAGGCCGTCGATCCCCGTCACCTCTCCGCGCTGGCCGCCCAGGCCAGGGAGGCCACGTTCTTCGAGGCGATCGGGGGCTACCCGGGCTGGCGCGTGGCGGGCGCGCTCGTCTCCACGCGCAAGCGCCTGGCCCATGCCATGGGCTGCGCGGAGGCTGACATCGCCCGGCGCTTCGAGGAGGGGATCCGCCGACCGGTCGATCCCACGCTCGTGAGCGACGGGCCGTGCCAGGAGGTGGTCTGGCAGGGCGACGACGTCGACCTGACGTCGATCCCCATCCCGCTCATGCACGTCAAGGACGGCGGGCCGTACGTCTCCGCGACGATGGTGGTCTCCAAGGACCCGGAGTACGGCCGCAACGTGGGATCGTACCGCCTCATGTACCGCACGCCGCGCGAGACGGGCATCGACCTGGTGTCGTCGTCGGACATGCGGCGCTACTACCAGCGGGCGCTCGACGCCGGGCGTCCGCTGGAGATCGCCGTCGCGGTGGGCGTGCACCCCTACGAGATGCTCGCCGCCTCCTACAAGGCGCCGATCGACGTGGACGAGTACGCCGTCGCGGGCGGGCTGCACGGCGCCCCCGTCGAGCTGGTGCGCTGCAAGACGGTGGACCTGGAAGTCCCGGCCGACGCCGAGCTGGTGCTGGAGGGCGAGCTGCTGCCCATCGGGTGGACAGCCGACGAGGGGCCGTTCGGCGAGTTCAGCCACATCACGGGCGACGTGAAGTGGAATCCGATCTTCCGGGTGAGGTGCATCACGCACCGGCGCGACCCCATCTTCTACATGCTGCAGATGCCCTGGGAGAACGACTGGCTGGCCGCGCCCGTGATCGAGGCGGCCGGGCTGCAGGCCCTGCGCATCGCCAGCGTGGAGCCGGTGGCGATCCGCGCCCCCGTCGGCGGTTGCTGCTACTGGACGCTCGTCGCCTCGATCAAGAAGCGGCCCGGCGAGGGCAAGAACGCGCTGCTCGCGCTCCTGTCGGTGGCCGAGGTGAAGCTGGCCATCGTGACCGACGACGACATCGACATCTACGACCCCGACGATCTCGACTGGGCCATGACGTTCCGCGTCCAGGCCGACCACGACGTCCTCATCGTCCCCGGCGCGCGCGGCAAGCACATCGACCCCAGCGTGCGGGCGTGGGCGCTCGGCAAGGGCGGGCTGCCCACCACCGCCAAGCTGGGCATCGACGCCACCATTCCGGAGGGCGTGCCGAGGGAGCAGTACGAGCGGCTCCGTTACTTTGCCCGGGACCTTGTCCGCCTGGAGGACTACCTGTGAGCCCGCTGGCCGAGCGGCTGGCGGCCGACCTCCGCGCGTGCCCGCGCCACTTCGCCGAGCTGGTGGAGGCTCATTCCGCGGTGGGCTGGCGCGACTTCCTGCGCGCCTGGGGCGAGGTGCGGGGGCTGGCCGCGCTCGGCCGCGACGAGCAGGGACGCTACGTGGTCGCGGCGCCGGAAGGCTAGAGGGAGGCGTACCCGCTCCCCCCTTGCCTTTCCGGCCGTGACGATGGATATTCCCGGTACCGCATTCCCGGTGGAGGGACGCCAATGGCACGCTTGACGATCAACGGCAGGTCGATGGAGCTCAACGTCAGTCCCGCCATGCCCCTGCTGTGGGCCATCCGGGAGCACGCCGGTCTCACCGGCACCAAGTACGGCTGCGGCATCGCGCAGTGCGGCTCGTGCACGGTGCACCTGGACGGCGCGGCCGTCCGCTCCTGCGTGATCCCCGTCAGCGCGGCCGTCGGCAAGCAGGTGACGACGATCGAGGGCCTCGCCGCCGGCGGGACCCTGCACAGGGTGCAGAAGGCCTGGGTCGACCACGAGGTGCCGCAGTGCGGCTACTGTCAGGCCGGGATGATCATGGCGGTGGCGGCCCTGCTCAAGGACAAGCCGAAGCCGACCGACGCCGACATCGACAAGACGATCACCAATATCTGTCGCTGCGGCACGTTCCAGCAGGTCCGCGAGGCCATTCACGCCGCGGCCAAGGCCTAAGGGGGGCTGCGATGATCACCAAGGCTCCGAAGATCAGCCGGCGCTCCTTCGTCATCGGCACCGCCACGGTGGGCGGCGGGCTCGCCCTCGGTCTGAACATCCCGCTCGGCCCCACGGTCGTCCGCGCCCAGGACGGCTCGCCCGAGATCACAGCCTGGGTGGTCATCCGCCCGGACGACACGGTCGTGATCCGGATCGCGCGCTCCGAGATGGGGCAGGGCACGATCACCGGCCTCGCCCAGATGGTGGCCGAGGAGCTCGAATGCGACTGGTCGAAGGTGACCACCGAGTACCCGACGCCCGGCCAGAGCGTCGCCCGCAAGCGCGTGTGGGGCGACTTCTCCACGGGCGGCAGCCGCGGTATCCGCATGTCCCACGAGTACGTCCGCCAGGGCGGCGCCACGGCCCGGGTGATGCTGATCCGCGCAGCGGCCGACGCCTGGGGCGTGCCGGCCTCCGAGTGCACCGCCGCCAACAGCGTGATCACCCACGGGCCCTCCGGCCGCAAGACCACCTACGGCAAGGTGGCCGAGGCCGCGGCCAGGGTCACCCCGCCGGCGAGCGTCGTGCTCAAGGATCCGAAGGACTGGAAGCTCATCGGCAAGCCGGTGAAGCGCCTGGACACGCTGCCGAAGGTGCTCGGCGCGCAGGTCTACGGGTTCGACCTGAAGCTGCCCGGGATGCTCACGGCCACCATCAAGGACTGCCCGGTCTTCGGCGGCAAGGTGAAGAGCTTCGAGGCCGCCAAGGTCAAGGCAATGCCGGGCGTGCGCCACGTGGTGCAGGTGGGCGAGTCCGCCGTCGCGGTCGTCGCCGACACGTACTGGGAGGCGAAGACCGCGCTCGACGCGCTGCCGATCGTCTGGGACGAGGGCCCCAACGCCAAGGTGTCCAGCGCCACGATCGCCGAGATGCTGAAGGCGGGTCTCGACGCCGACCAGGCCTTCGTCAACAACAAGAACGGCGACGCGAAGGCCGCCATCGCCGGTGCGGCCAAGAAGGTCGAGGCGGTCTACGCCTACCCCTTCCAGAACCATGCGCCGATGGAGCCGATGAACGCGACGGCGAAGTACACGCCGGATCGGTGCGAGGTCTGGGTGCCGACGCAGAACGGCGAGGCCGCGTTCGCGGCGACGCTGGCGGCCTCCGGCCTGCCGGCCGACAAGTGCGAGGTGTACAAGATCAACCTCGGCGGCGGTTTCGGGCGGCGCGGGGCCTTCCACGACTACGTGACCCAGGCCGTCCTGATCGCCAAGCAGATCCCGGGCACGCCGGTGAAGCTCCTGTGGTCGCGCGAGGAGGACATGCTGCACGGCAAGTATCACCCGGTCATGCAGGCGAAGCTTACCGGCGGGCTGGATGCGAGCGGCAACCTGACTGGGTTGCACCTCCGCCTGTCGGGACAGTCGATCCTCACGGCGGTGTTCCCGCAGAACCTCGTGAACGGGATGGACGCCCTCACCTTCCAGGGGCTCCATCAGAGCGGGGACTTCGCGATCGGGTACAGCGTCCCGAACCTATTGATCGACCATGCGATGCGCAACACGCACGTCCCGCCGGGGTTCTGGCGCGGCGTGAACATCAACCAGAACGCCATCTTCCTGGAGTGCTTCATGGACGAGCTGGCCCACGCCGCCGGCCAGGACGCGCTGGAGTTCCGGCGCAAGCTGATGAGCAAGCACCCCAAGCATCTGGCCGTGCTGAACGCGGTGGCGGACCGGGCGGGCTGGGGCAAGCCGGCGCCGCAGGGCGTGTATCGGGGGCTGGCGCAAATGAAGTCGTTCAACAGCTACGTGGCGGCGTGCGCCGAGATCTCCGTCAGCGGCGGCAACAAGGTGAAGGTGCATCGCATCGTCGCCGCGACCGACACCGGCTACGCCGTCAACCCGGCCCAGATCGAGCGGCAGATCGCCGGCTCGTTCGTCTACGGACTGTCGGCGCTGTTCATGGAGGAGTGCACGGTCAAGGACGGCCACATCGAGCAGACGAACTTCAACACCTACGACTCGATGCGGATCGCCCAGATGCCGAAGGTGGAGTCGATCATCATGCCGTCGGGCGGGTTCTGGGGCGGCGTCGGCGAGCCCACGATCTGCGTGGCGGCGCCGGCGGTCCTGAACGCGTTCTTCGCCGCCACCGGCAAGCGCATCCGGACGGTCCCGCTCAAGAACCACGGCATCACGCTGGTGTAGGCGATGCGCAGGACTCTGGCCGCTGCGATCGGGGCCACCTCGATCGCAGCGGCCGTGGTGGCGTCGGCGGAGCCGCCGGCCGGCGCCGCGGCGTGCTCGGGGTGTCATCCAGCCTCGACGCGGGTGACGACGCCCGTGGTACGGCTGGCCGGGCGGGACCGGGCCGAGATCGTCAAGGCCATGCAGGAATTCCGCTCGGGCATGCGGGCGAGCACCGTCATGGACCGGATCGCCAAGGGCTTCACGGACCAGGAGATCCAGGCCATCGCCGCCTGGTACGCCGCGCAGCGGTGAGGCTGAGCCGCCGCGAGTTCCTCGGGTCCGCCCTGGCCGGCACTGCCGGCGCGCTGTTCCCCGTGCCCGCCGCCGGGCAAGGCGCGGTGCCGCGCGTCGTGGTGGTCGGGGGCGGCTTCGCGGGGGCCAGCTGCGCCCGCGCCCTCCGGACCGCCGACCCCCGCATCGCCGTGACGCTGGTCGAGCCCAGTGCGACGTTCATCGCCTGCCCGCTCAGCAATGCCGTGCTCGGCGGCCTGCGCGAGCTGAGCGCGCAGCAGTTCACCTACGAGCGCATCGCCGCCGACGGCGTCACCCTCGCCCGCGCGGCCGCCACCGCCGTCGAGGCTTCCATGCGAGCGGTCACGCTCGCGGACGGCCGCCGCCTTGGGTACGACCGGCTGGTGCTGGCGCCCGGCATCGACATCCGCTGGGGCGCGCTGCCGGGCTACGACGAGGCGGCCGCCGCGCACATGCCGCACGCCTGGCGGGCGGGCGAGCAGACGCTGCTGCTGCGGCGCCAGCTGGAGGCGATGGCCGACGGCGGGCTCGTCGTCATCGCGGCGCCCGCCAATCCCTTCCGCTGCCCGCCCGGGCCCTACGAGCGCGCGAGCCTGATCGCCCACTATCTGAAGACGCGCAAGCCGCGCTCCAAGCTGATCGTCCTCGACGCCAAGGACGCGTTCTCCAAGCAGCGGCTGTTCCTGCAGGCCTGGAGCGAGCTGTACCCGGGGCTACTCGAGTGGGTGCCGCTGTCCAAGGGCGGCGCCGTCACCTCCGTAGACGCGGCCACGCGCACGCTGGTGACCGATTTCGGCCGCCACAAGGCCGACGTGGCCAACGTCATCCCGCCCCAGAAGGCCGGCCGGATCGCCGAGGTGGCCGGCGTCGCCGACCGCAGCGGCTGGTGCCCCATCGATCCGGTGACCTTCGAGTCTCGGCTGCAGCCCGGCATTCACGTGATCGGCGACGCCGCCATCGCCGGTGCGATGCCGAAGTCGGCCTTCGCCGCCAACTCCCAGGCCAAGACGTGCGCGGCGGCGGTCGCCCGCCTCGTCACGGGGGCGGCGCCGTCCGCCCCCAAGCTGATCAATACCTGCTACAGCCTGGTCGCGCCCGATTACGGGATCTCGGTGGCCGGCGTCTACCAGCCGTCGGGCGGGCAGCTGGCCGAGGTCCCCGGCTCCGGGGGCGTCAGCCCCGCCGACGCGCCGCGCGCGACGCGCGCCCTGGAGGCGGGCCTGGCCGAGAGCTGGTTCCGCACCATCACCACCGAGGTGTTCGGGTGAGGCTGGCGCTGGCGCTCGCCGGCGCCTGCGTCCTCGTTGGCGCCGCGCAGGCCCAGGATGCGCTGCCGGACTCGCTCACGGGCGCCCGGGGCGATCCCGCCCGCGGCCGGGCCATCGTCGCCAGCCGCCAGGTCGGTCTGTGCCTGCTCTGCCACAGCGGTCCGTTCCCCGAGGAGCCGTTCCAGGGCAACCTCGCCCCCGATCTCCGGGGCGCCGGCCGCCGCTGGTCCGAGGGCCAGCTGCGGCTGCGGATCGTCGATTCGAGCCGGCTCAACCCGGCGACGATCATGCCGGCGTATCATCGGACCGAGGGGCTGGCGAGGGTCGCGCCGGCCTACCGGGGCAAGCCGGTCCTGAGCGAGGCCCAGATCGAGGACGTGGTGGCCTTCTTGACGACGTTGCGTGACTGAATGGACGGGAGAGTCTCGCGCCGCAAGTTCCTGCTGGCTGCCGGGGCCGGGATGGGGCTCGTGTCGGCGATCGCGGTGAGGCCCGCGCGGGCGACGCCGGAGGCGATGCAGACGGCCATCCGCAAGGTGGTGGGCTCGGCCGCCGTGCCCCGGGGCCGGGTCAAGCTCGAGCTGCCGCCGCTGTCCGAGAACGGCCACGCCGTGCCCCTGACGGTCAGCGTCGAGAGCCCGATGACCGCGGCCGACCACGTGCGGGCGATCCACATCTTCACGGAGGTCAACCCGCAGCCCGACGTGGCGAGCTTCCACCTCGGCCCGCGCGCCGGGCGCGCGCGCGTGGCCACCCGCATCCGGCTCGCCAACACGCAGACCGTGGTCGCGGTCTGCGAGCTGAGCGACGGCTCGTTCTGGTCCGACAGCGCCGACGTCGTGGTGACCCTGGCGGCCTGCCTGGAGGAGGCGTAACGGTGGCCCGCGCGCTGATCAGCGTACCGGCCCGGGCCCGGCGCGGCGAGATCGTCGAGATCAAGACGCTGATCTCGCACGCCATGGAGACCGGGCATCGCCGCAACCAGCTCGGCGCGCCGATCCCGCGCGACATCATCCGGCGCTTCGTGTGCACGTACAACGGCGCGGAGGTCTTCAGCGCCGACCTCCACCCGGCGATCGCCGCCAATCCCTTCATCGTGTTCTCCACGGTCGCCACGGAGAGCGGCACCCTGGCGTTCCACTGGACCGGCGACAACGGCTTCTCGGTGACGGAGTCGGCCGCGATCGTCGTCGAGTAGCCGTCCGACATGACGCGCTCGACCGAGCGGGGGGCCCGACATGACCCCCACCCCTCATAAGTGCGGCGGATCTGTCTCATCGTCGGGGGGCTCGTGGCCGCGGTGTCGGCGGTGGCCGGCGAGATCCCCGACGCCCAGCGCCGCTCGGGCTACGAGTTCATGAGCCGGGAGACGCGCGCGATGCAGGACGACGACACCGCCAATCCCGGCCTGCTCTGGGTGCTCGAGGGGGAGGCGCTGTGGAGCCGCCGGGCGGGCGCCGCCGGCCGGGCCTGCGTCGACTGCCACGGCGAGGCCCGTACCAGCATGAAGGGCGTGGCGGCGCGCCACCCCGCGTTCGACGCCGCGCGTGGACGGCCCGTCAGCCTCGAGCAGCGCATCGGCGTCTGTCGGACGGATCGCCAGCAGGCGGCGCCGCTCGCCTGGGAAAGCCGTGACCTGCTGGCGCTGACCGCGTACGTCGCTCGCCAGTCGCGCGGCCTGTCGATCCAGCCCCTGATCGACGCGCGGACGGCGCCCTTCCTGGAAGCCGGCCGCGCGGCCTTCCACCGGCGCCAGGGCCAGCTCAACCTCGCCTGCAGCCAGTGTCACGACGACCACTGGGGCCGGCGGCTCGCCGGCAACGTCGTGCCCCAAGCGCACCCGACGGGCTATCCGCTCTACCGGCTGGAGTGGCAGAGCCTCGGCTCGCTGCAGCGGCGGCTGCGCAACTGCCTGGTCGGGATCCGCGCGGAGCCGTATGACTACGGCGCCCCCGAGCTGGTCGAGCTGGAGCTCTATCTGATGTGGCGTGCGCGCGGGATGCCGCTCGAGGCGCCCGCCGTGCGTCCGTGAGCGAGGAGGGCGATGACCGGGACCGACAAGCGGAATCTCGTCGCGCAGTGGGCGTTCGACACGCGCCCGGTGCTGCTGCGCTTCCACCTCTGGCTGGAGGACGTGGAGGTCGAGCGCGCGCAGGCCGAGCCCGTCTCCGCGTACACGTTCACACCGCGGGGCATCGCACGCTGCCTGGCCATGACGTCGGCGGCGACCGCACTGGGGACGCGCCTGTTCGGCGAGTTCGGCGCCGGGGCGGGCCGTGACAAGGCGGGTTTCAACCAGGTCAAGAAGTCGGCGGACGCCGTCAGCGCCTACGTGATGAGCGAGGGACTCTGGCACCTCACCCGAACCCTGCCCGAGAACCACGCGCTGATGGTCTGCCTGGGGGAGGGCCTGATGCCCAAGGCCGGCGAGACCCCCGAGATGGGCGCAAATCCGATGCTGGGCTTCGGGCGGGTGTACGCCCGGCCCGAGCTGGCCCGCACCGTCGACCGCCGCGTGCGGCGGCTCCTCAACGAGCCGGGCCACACGTTCGAGCAGTTCCACGGCTGGCTCCAGAACCGGGGCATCACGCTGTGGGGCGCCGCCGTCGACACGCTCGAGAACACCTCGCGCTTCGCCGAGGGCAAGCCCAGCGGGCCGATGGCGGTCTTTCATCTCTTCGATTCGCCCCTGCGGCTGGCGCGCCCGTACGAGTCGTACATGGGCTGCCTGACCGTGCCCGGGCGCGTGGCCGAGGCCGCCGCGCGAGCCTCCGTCCTGCTCGACTACCACACGCCGCGCAAGCAGTTGGCGGAGGTGATCGAGGGAGCCTACCCGGGGATCCGCCGCGAGCACATCCACGTGTGGACCCTGCGCGGCAAGAGCCGCGCGGGCCGCCTGGGACGGCTGTGGGAGGAGTGGGAGAAGCTCGGCGTCCACCTGGTCGAGGACGGCTGGAAGGCGCCCTCGGGGCTCGAGGTCTTCACGGACTCGGGGACGTACGCGCCCACGTTCCTGGTCGGGAGCTGGCAGGACGCGGCGCACGCCACCCACGTCTTCCTCTGCGACGGCTACGCGGCGACGGCCGAGGCCATGCAGGCGGCCAGCCTGTCCGACGTCCTGGACGTCCACTCCAGCATGGCGATGTTCTCGCCCTCTTTCGAGCTGCCGTGCGACGCCGAGGCCCGGCTGATGCAGCTCGATCCCGCGGTCCCCGACTTCTCCCAGCGGCTGGGCGAGCTGATCGGCGGCCGCGAGGTCGAGGCGGGACGCATCCGCGCCTACGCGGAGGCGATCCGCGAGGCGGGCGCCTCCAACATGCCGCTCGGCAAACGGGCGCTGCGGGCCGACGACTTCCTGCCGGAGAAGAGGTGGCACGTGCTGGCGAGCGTGGGCTACATGTGCGACGATCCCTACACGGGCGCCCCCGGCGTCACGCGGGTGGCGGACGACGTCTACCGGGTCACCACGCGGTTGGCGACGCGCAAGGCCTCGAGCCGGATCACGTTCACCCTGCGGCTCATGGAGCCCCTGGAGACGACCCGGCAGATCTTCAGCCCGCTCCTCGTGCGGTTCCTCTCGGGCGTCGACCACGCCACGCGGCCGGTCAAGATCTCCGACTCCGGGCGCATTCGCAACGAGCTGCAGACGATGCTCCCGCAGGCGCTCGAGCACGACGGTGAGCGCATCCGGGTGCACTTCGACCGGATCAACGAGATGGTCATGCCGCGCGACAAGCAGGCGGTGGTCCGCCGGGTGCTCGAATGGTACAAGGTTCATCACCCGGTGTGGTTCGAGTGGCTCGACGTCGTCTGACCGGTCTCCGCCCGGCTTCGGGGCTATACTGCGTGCCGCGCGGACACATCCGACGCGGAGGGACGCTCACATGGCACAGACACTGCTGGACAAAGTCTGGGAGGCGCACACGGTGCGGACCCTCCCGTCCGGGCAGACCCAGCTCCTCATCGGCCTGCACCTGATCCACGAAGTGACGACGCCCCAGGCCTTCGACATGCTGAAGGACCTCAAGCTGAAGGTGCGGATGCCGGAGCGGACGTTCGGCACCCTGGATCACATCATCCCGACCACATCGCAGGTCCGGCCCTACGCCGATCCCATGGCCGAGGAAATGGCCGAGCACATGATCCGCAACACCCGCGACTTCGGCCTGCCTCTGTTCGACCTCGACAGCGGTCGCCAGGGGATCGTGCACGTGATCGGGCCCGAGCTGGGGCTGAGCCAGCCCGGCATGACCATCGCGTGCGGCGACAGCCACACCTCCACGCACGGGGCCGTGGGCGCCATCGCGTTCGGCATCGGGACGAGCCAGGTGCGCGACGTGCTCGCCACCCAGTGCCTGGCCATGGCCAAGCCGCGGCTCCGCCAGGTGCGCGTCGACGGCGCGCTGGCGCGCGGCGTGACGGCCAAGGACGTCATCCTGGCCATCATCCGCCAGCTCGGCGTGAAGGGCGGGGTCGGCTACGCGTACGAGTACGCCGGCCCCGTCGTCGAGCGCATGACCATGGAGGAGCGGCTCACCCTCTGCAACATGAGCATCGAGGGCGGCGCGCGCTTCGGCTACGTGAACCCGGACCAGACCACCTTCGACTACCTGCGGGGGCGGCCGTACGCGCCGGCCGGCGACGCGTTCGAGCGCGCGGTGACGTGGTGGAAGAGCGTCGCCACGGAGTCCGGTGCCCGCTACGACGACGTGGCGCATGTCGACGGCTCGGCCATCGAGCCGGTGGTGACCTGGGGCATCAACCCCGGGATGTCGGTGAGCGTGAGCGAGCGCATTCCCGACCCGGCCTCGGCGCCCGAGTCCGACCGGCCGACGTATCGCGAGGCGCTCGCCTTCATGGGCTTCGCGCCCGGCCAGCCCATCAAGGGCACGAAGATCGACGTGGCCTTCGTCGGCTCCTGCACCAACGGGCGACTGTCCGACCTGCGCGCGGCGGCCGAGGTGGCGAAGGGCCGCAAGGTGGCCCCGGGGGTCCGCGCCCTGATCGTGCCCGGCTCCCAGCAGGTGGCGAAGGCGGCGGAGGCGGAGGGCCTGGCCGACGTCTTCACCGCGGCGGGCTTCGAGTGGCGCCGCGCCGGCTGCTCGATGTGCCTGGGCATGAACGACGACAAGCTGAAGGGGCGGGAGGTGTCGGCGTCCTCCAGCAACCGGAACTTCATCGGCCGTCAGGGCAGCCCCACCGGCCGCACGCTCCTGATGAGCCCGGCCATGGTGGCCGCGGCCGCCATCGCCGGCGCGGTCGCCGACGTGAGGGAGGTCCTTCGATGAGCACCGATCTGCGGCGCCGGCAGGTCGTGGGGCGGGGTCTGCCGCTCCCCGGCAACGACATCGACACCGACCGCATCATTCCCGCGCGGTTCCTCAAGGCCGTCACCTTCGCCGGCCTGGGCGAGCACGCCTTCGAGGACGCGCGCAAGGTCGACCCCGAGCACCCCTTCAACCAGAAGGCCTACCAGGGCGCCTCCATCATGGTGGTGGGCCAGAACTTCGGGTGCGGCTCGTCGCGCGAGCACGCCCCCCAGGCCCTGCTCGACTGGGGCATCGGCGCGCTGGTGGGCGGCTCGTTCGGCGAGATCTTCTTCGGCAACTGCACCACCAACGGGATGCCGTGCCTCACCGCCTCGCCCGCCGACCTCGAGTGGCTCCAGCGCGAGGTCGGCCGGCGCCCTGGCGAGCCGCTCACCGTGGACGTCGAGCGCCGGGAGATCCGCTTCGCCGGCCGGACGATCACGGCGGCCATCCCCGACGGCGCCCGGAACGTGCTCGTCGACGGCAGCTGGAACACGACGGGCGTGCTCCTCGAGGCCGGCGGCGCCATCGAGGCCACCGCTCGCCGGCTGCCGTACGTCACGGGGTTCTAGGCCCGGCCTGTTCACGAACGGCACGACGCGCGCGGCCGGGCGCTGGCGACGCGGCGCGTCGGCGTCGGCGGCGCCTGCATGGCTCGCCTGTCGCAGCTCTGTCTGGCGTTCCTGTTCATGGCGTTCCGCGCCATGAGCCTGGGGCACGGCTTCATGTGCGCGGGCGGACATCGGGAGAGCCGGAGCGACGAAATCGCTGAACTGCGTCGCGAGATCCACGCGCTTCGCGACGAGATCAAGCAGGGGCAGGCCCTCCGCTGATCGTTCACGTCCATCACGCTCCGGTTCACGTCCCGGTCGTGCGATGAGGGGCGCTGCCGAGCGCGAGGGCCCGTCCCCTGGCGATCCAGCGCCGGCTCTCCGTCGGGTGCTCGGCCTGACGGAGGTCACCGCCGGCGGCGTCGGGATCATCATCGGGGCCGGCATCTACGTCTTGCTCGGCACTGCCACCGACCACGCCGGCCCGCTCGTCTGGCTGGCTTTTCTCCTTGCGGCCGTGCTGAGCGCGCTGACCGGGCTCAGCTATGCCGAGCTCAGCTCGATGTTCCCCAGCGCTGCCGGGGAGTACGAGTACACCCGGCAGGCTCTGCCGGAGTGGGTCGCGTTCGTCGTTGGCTGGACGATGATCACCGCCCTCGTCGTGGCTGGGGCCACGGTGTCCGTCGGCTTCGCGCGCTACGCCGGCTATTTCCTCGACGTTGACGCGCGCGTGACGGCCCTCGGTCTCCTGGCCGGTGTGTCCGCCCTGGCGAGCGTGGGGATCAAGCAGTCGGCGCGGCTCACGCTCGGCTTGAGTGCCGTCCAGGTGGGAGGGCTTGTGCTCGTCGTGGCCATCGGGGGACCGCACGTGGGAGAGGTGGATCTCTTCACCGGGCCGGGCGCCGGCGGCGTGCTGGGGGCTGCGGCGCTCGTGTTCTTTGCCTTCATCGGCTTCGACGAGGTCATCACCCTGGCCGAGGAGACCCGCGATCCGACCCGGACGGTCCCGCGCGCCCTGCTGCTGGCGCTCGGGCTGTCGACGGCGCTCTACGTCGCCGTCGCGGTCGCCGCCGTGAGCGTCCTCGGGGCCGGGGCACTGGCCGCCTCCCCGCGCCCGCTGGCCGACGTCATGGCCCACGTGCTGGGGGACCGGGGGGCGACCGTCGTGGCGGCGATCGCCGTCCTGACGACGACGAACACCACGCTCCTGGCGCTGACGGCGGCGTCACGGGTCACCTACGGGATGGCCAGGGCCGGCGCGATGCCGCCCGCCTTTGCGCGCGTCCATCCGCGGCGGGGGACGCCGGTCCGGGCGATCGTGACCGTGGCGCTGGCCGCCGCGGGGTTCGCGCTGTTCGGCGACTTCGCCGTCATCGCGGCCGTGACGGACTTCGCGGTCTACGTGGTGTTCCTCGCCGTGAACGGAACCGTGATCCTCCTGCGACGGGCGCGTCCGGCGCTGCCGCGCCCGTTCGCCGTCGCGGGGACCGTCGGCGGCGTGCCCGTCGTGCCGGTGCTGGGACTCGGGTCGGTGGCGCTCATGATGACGCGGCTGGAGCCGCTCGCGATCGGCCTGGGCCTGGCGCTCTGCGCGACGGGCCTGGCGGTGGGGTGGGTGCTGAGGCGGCCGGCGTGAGGCGCGGCGTCACGAGCGCGAGGACCGGCCCGTGCGGACTCGGCGCAGCTCGGACCAGGACATGCCGACGGCCAGGATTGCGGCGACGCTGACCAGGCCCAGCCACGAGATGGCGGCGACGTTGTCGATGGGCAGCCAGCCCCAGTCGGCGACGAGCCAGAAGAGGGCGGCGAGGAACGCGTTGGCCAGGAGCAGGCCGAGGCCGCCGAGCGAGCGCAGGGTGGCGCGCAGGCAGATGACCCAGCCGATCAGGAGGACGACGCCGACGAACACGATCGGCGGCCGCCACGCCCAACCGGTGCTCTCCGCCCACGCGTAGAAGGAGTAGCGCGTCGGGTTGTAGGTGGCGCCGGCGACGAGCAACGCGAAGGCGAACCGCGCCAGGAACCGGCGGACCGTGAGCCGGCCGCTCACGGCGCCCTCAGCCCGCCGCGACGAACGCGGCCATCCGCTCGCGCGCCGGCGCGTCCGGCAGCCGGCCGGCGCCCGCTTTCATGTTGTCCACGAGGTGCTGGGGCCGGCTGGTGGCGGGGATCACGCACGTGACCGCCGGGTGGGCGAGGATCCACTTGAGGAAGAGCTGCGCCCAGCTCTCGCAGTCGATCTCGGCGGCCCACGCCGGCAGCGGCTTGCCGCGCACGCGGTGGAACAGCCCGCCCTCGGTGAAGGGGCGGTTCACGAGCACGGCGACGCCGCGGTCCCGGGCCAGCGGCAGGATCCGGCGCTCGGCCGCGGGCTCGCCCACCGAGTAGTTGACCTGCACGAAGTCCAGCGGCTCGTCGCGGAGCACACGCTCCAGCTCGTCGTAGGCGCTCGCCGTGTAGTGGGTGACGCCAAGGTAGCGGATGCGGCCGGCCGCCTTCCAGCCGCGGAGCGTGCGCAGGTGCGTGCGCCAGTCGAGCAGGTTGTGGATCTGCATCAGGTCGAGCCGCCGGGCGCGCAGGCGGCGGAGCGACTGCTCCATCTGGTCGACGCCGGCGTCGCGGCCGCTCGTCCAGATCTTGGTGGCGAGGAACAGCCGGTCGGTGACCCCGAGGCCGGCGGCGAGATCGCCGGCCACCGACTCGGCCGCGCCGTACATCGGCGAGGAATCGACGACGCGGCCCCCCAGTTCGACGAAGCGCCGCAGGACCTCCTGGAGGGGAGCCCGGCCGGCCTCCCCGCCGCCGACGTCGAAGGTCCGCCACGTGCCGAGACCGACCGCCGGGATCTTCTCGCCGCTGGACGGGATGGGACGCTCCAGGATCGGCGCGGCCGCCCCGGCCGGTGCCGGCCCCACCGCCGCCGCGGCCGCCATCAGACGGAGCACCGCGCGCCGCGTGAGCGGCGCGCCGCCGGGCTCATGTCCCATCGGTCAGCCTCATGGCGTACCATTAGACCATCCTGCCCGCTCCCGATGGAGGTGACGTCATGGGCTTCACCCTCGAGCAGTTCGCCGCCGAGTGCCGCCAGATCCTCCAGAGCCATCCGGGGCCCGACGGCCGGAACAAGGTCTGCACCGTGGTGCAGGCCGCCCTCGGCGACGAGGCGTTCGTCACGCGGCACCTCGGCGACGACGTGCCCGAGCGCAAGATCCTCTACGAGGATCCCGCGCTCGGCTTCTGCATTCTCGCCCACCGGTACACGGGCGCCAAGGAGAGCGCGCCGCACGACCACGGCCCGTCGTGGGCGATCTACGGCCAGGCGCGCGGCGAGACGGTGATGAGCGACTGGACGGTCGTGGAGCCGGCGGCCGAGGGCAAGGCCGGCAAGGTGAAGCTCGCGCGCAGCTACGCCCTCAAGCCCGGCGATGCCCACGTCTACAACGAGGGCGACGTCCACTCGCCGCGGCGCGACGGGCCGACGAAGCTGATCCGCATCGAGGGCACCAACATGGAGCGCGTCAAGCGGCTGGCCTTCGAGAAAGCCTGAGCGACGCTCACGCATGCGGTGGCTTGCGGCGCTCGTGCTGCTCGCCGGCTGCGCGACGATCCCCCCGGCCGGCCCGCCGGCGGCGTTCGCGCCGGATCTGCGCGGGACGTGGACGGGCACGTGGGGCGGCGCGCCGGTGAGCCTCGTCGTCAGCGAGCAGGCGACCGGGTCCGGCGAGTCCGGGCTCGTGCTGGGCCCGTGGCAGGTGCTCGGCGAGCGCTATCCCACCGCCACCGGCGTGCTGACCTCGACCGTCGACGGCGAGCTGGTCTCCACCCACATGAGCGGGCTGCTCTCGGACGCCGGCCGGGGCCTCGTGCTGACGGTCCGCGCGCAGTCGGCGGCCGGCGAGCAGTGGCTGAGGCTCCGTCTGGTGGACGCCGACCGCCTGGAGGGCACGGGGGAATCGCAGCTGCGCTGGGGCCCCCGGGGTCCCGCCCGGCTCGTCCGCCGTACCCGCCCGCCCGCTTGATTCCGGCTCAAGACCGTGGACGGCCGTCTCCTGCCCGGAGTCGACCTCGCCGATCGGGACAAGCTGTACGAGGTGATGGAGCGCGGATAGGGCGTGATCGCCCGGTGACTTCGCGCGACACCACTTCCGCTGAGCCGGTCAGACGCGTGACGCGCCGCGCAGCAGCGTCTCGGCGCCGATGTTCAGGTTGTAGCGCTCGCGGGCGATCGTCAGCACACTCTCGGCGAAGTGCGGATGGTCGTGCAGGATGCGGCTGAACGCGGCCTGGTCGAGCGCCAGCAGGTCGCAGCCTGTTCTGGCCCGGACCGTGGCCGTGCGGGGGGTGTGGGTCAGCAGGGCGATCTCGCCGAAGCAGGCGCCGTCCCGCAGCGTCGCCACCACCTGACCCGCGTCGTCCAGGACCTCCACCTCGCCGCGGACGACGACGTACATCTCCTTGCCCATGTCGTCCTTGCAGATGAGCAGCTCGCCGGCACTGGCCACCTCTGGCCGGAGGGCGAGGATGACCTGGGACAGGAAGAGCGGGTCGCCGTCCTTGAAGATGTCGACCTTCTTGAGCACGTCGTCCGTGATCAGCTCGAACCACCGGCGGCCGTCGCGCTCGATGAGGCCGGAGGCCGCGGCCGGGCCCCAGGTCCCGCGCGCGTAGTTGGGGAAGTCGGCCGGCGCCGCGTCCCAGTAGTCCAGGATCGGCTGCGCGATCCGCCACGCCGCTTCCACGAGGTCGCCGCGCGAGAAAAGCGTGGCGTCGCCGTGGGTGCACGAGTAGAGCATCACCTCGTAGCCGGTATAGCGGGAGGCCTTGAACGCGTCGCCGTAGCCGAAGCGCATGTTGACCGGCTGCAGCCGCAGGGCGGGGCCGGGGATCTTGGCCTGGAACTGGATCTCGATGCCCTGGTAGGGCTGGATGTGGAAGATCAGCCGATTGGCCCCGAGGCTCTGGACCGGCGTGTTGCGGAAGAGCACCTGGGGCGCCTTCTTGAACTCCACGATGATCTCGGTGCCGCGCTTCCACAGCGCCTTGCCCGAACGCAGGTAGATCGGCACGCCCTCCCAGCGCCAGTTGTCGATGTGGAGCCGCGCCGCCGCGAACGTCTCGGTCTTGGACTGCGGCGCGACGTCCTTCTCCTGGCGGTAGCCCGGCTTGACGACCACGCCCGTGTCGTCGAGCTGGGGGCCGTACTGGCCGCGGACGGCGTAGCGCGCGACCTCCGCGGGGGTGTAGACACGCACGGCCTCCAGGAGCTTGGCCTTCTCGTTGCGGATGGCGTGCGAGTCGAACGAGCCGGGCACCTCCATGCAGAGGTAGGCGAGCATCTGGAACATGTGGTTCTGCATCATGTCGCGCAGCACGCCCGCGCCGTCGTAGTAGCCGCCGCGCCCCTCCACGTCGACGGCCTCGGCCACGTTGAACTGGATGTTGTCGATGAAGTGCTTGTTCCAGAGGGGCTCGAACATGCCGTTGCTGAAGCGGAAGGCCAGGAGGTTCTGGACTGTCTCCTTGCCGAGGTAGTGATCGACGCGGTAGATCTGGTCTTCCTGCCAGTGGGCGAGGACGTCCCGGTTGAGCTCCCGCGCGGAGGCCAGGTCGGTGCCGAAGGGCTTCTCCACGATGATGCGCTTCCAGCCGGGGCCGTCCTGGAGGCCGGCCCGGTGCAGCTGCCCGCAGATGAGGCCGAAGAACCGGGGGGCGGTGGCGAAATAGAAGAGGACGTTGCCGCCGGTCCGGTACTGGGCGCCGAGCCGGGCGACCTCGGTCTTCAGCGCCTCGAAGGCGTCGAGGTCGGCGAAGCCGGCCGGGAGGTAGTGGAACCGGCGGACGAGCCCGTCCCACACCGCAGGGTCGAACGCGTGCCGCGTGTGGAACTTCTTGATGTCCTCGCTCAGCCGCGCCCGGAACGACTCGGTCGTGAGCGGATCCATGGCGGCGCCGAGCACCGCGAACTGCTCCGCGAGCAGGCCGTCGCACGCCAGGTTGTAGAGCGCCGGCACGAGCAGGCGCCTGGTCAGGTCTCCCGAGGCGCCGAAGACCAGCAGGACGCACGGCTGGCTCGTCGGACTGTCGGCGTCCGCCGTCTCGTGCGGTTGCGTGACCTGGATGCGGTCCGGCATCGATGACGTTCCTCCCGCGGGCCGTCCGAGGCTAGCGTGACGGCCGACCGAGGTCAAGCGCGCGTCTGCTAGAATCGCGCGGGACGCCATGCCGCGGATCAACGAATCCTTCCTGAACCTCAAGGCCGGCTATCTCTTCGCCGAGATCAAGCGGCGGACGGAGGCCTTCACCGCCGCCCACCCGGCCGCCCGCGTCATCTCCCTCGGCATCGGCGACGTCACCCAGCCCCTGCCGGCGGCGGTCGTGCAGGCGCTGGAGGCGGCGGTCCGCGAGCAGGGGCGCGCGGAGACGCTGAAGGGCTACGGCCCCTACGTCGGCTACGAGTGGCTGCGGCGAGACATCGCCGCCCACGACTTCGGCGCGCGCGGCGTCACGGTCGAGACCGACGAGGTGTTCGTCAGCGACGGCGGCAAGAGCGACGGCGCCAACATCCAGGAGCTGTTCGCCCGGGAGTGCGTGGTCGCCCTGATGGACCCGGTCTATCCGGTGTACGCGGACAGCAACGTGATGGCCGGCCGCTCCGGCCCTGCCGACGCCAGCGGACGCTACCCGGGCTTCGTGTACCTGCCGTGCACGGCCGACAACGAGTTCCAGCCGGCGCTGCCCGACCGCCACGTCGATCTCATCTACCTCTGCTATCCCAACAATCCCACCGGGGCCGTCATGACACGGGCGGCCCTGCGGCGCTGGGTCGACTACGCGCGCGAGCACGAGGCCGTGATCGTCTACGACGCGGCCTACGAGGCCTACATCCGCGACCCGGACGTCCCCCACTCGATCTACGAGGTGGACGGCGCCCGCGAGGTGGCCATCGAATCGCGCAGCTTCTCCAAGAGCGCGGGGTTCACCGGCCTGCGGCTGGCCTACACCGTCGTGCCCAAGGCCATGCGGGGCCGGACCGCGGGCGGCGCGCGGCTGAGCCTCAACGAGCTGTGGCTGCGCCGCACGTCCACGAAGTCCAACGGGCCGCCCTACGTGGTGCAGCGGGCGGCCGCGGCGGCCTACACGCCGGACGGCCGCAAGCAGATCCGGGCGCTGATCGATTTCTACATGGAGAACGCGCGGACCATCCGGGAGGGCCTGACCGCCGCCGGTCTGACCGTCTACGGCGGGCGCAACGCGCCGTACCTCTGGGTGCGCACGCCGGCCGGGGTGTCGTCGTGGGACTTCTTCGACCGGCTGCTGGCCACCGCTCACGTGGTGGGCGCGCCGGGCGGGGGCTTCGGGCCGAGCGGCGAGGGCTATTTCCGCCTCACCGCCTTCGGCTCTCGCGAGCAGACGGTCGAGGCCGTCGAGCGCATCCGTACCCGCCTGACGTGACCGGCCCCGCCACGGTCCCGCCGCTGAGCTGCCCCGGCTGCGAGGGGCCGATGGACGCCTGCCGCTTGGACGCGCACTACGGGCGCTCCGTCGAGCTGGACGTCTGCCACGGCTGCGGGCTCATCTGGTTCGACGGGCGGGAGAGCATCGCGTTGACACCGGGGGCAGTGCTGCACCTGTTCGCCGCGCTCGACGCGCACCGCGAGCGGCGGCATCCGCTCCAGCGCGACACGATGACGTGTCCCCGCTGCCGCCGGCGCCTGGCGCCGACGGTCGACCGGCAGCGCGCGATCACGTTCGCGTACTGGCGGTGCCCTGCGGAGGACGGCCGGCTCACGACGTTCTTCGACTTCCTGCGCGAGAAGAACTTCGTCCGCCCACTCTCGCCCGAGCGGCTGGCCGAGCTGCGCGCGTACGCCCGCACGGTCAACTGCTCGGCGTGCGGGGCGGCGATCGACCTCGCCCGCGAGTCCGCGTGTCCGCACTGCCGGGCGCCGCTGTCGATGCTCGACCCCGACCAGGTCCAGAAGGTCGTGGGCGAGCTCCAGCGCGCCGAGGAGCGCCGGACCACGGTCGATCCCGCGTTGCCCGCCCGTCTGGTCACCGACCGCGCCTCGATCGAGCGCGCCTTCCGCCGCGTCCCTGGTGAAGTCCAGCGCCTCGACCTCGGCGCGTCGTTCGGCCTCGTCGAGTCCGGCATCTCCGCCCTCGTCCGCCTGCTCTCGGCCCCCCCGTCTTCCTAGCGCGGACTATTCACGAACGGCACGACGCGCGCGGCCGGGCGCTGGCGACGGGGCGCGTCGGCGTCGGCGGCACCTGCATGGCTCGCCTGTCGCGGCCAGCTCGCTCCGGACGGGGCGAACGCGAGCCCCCCATCCCC
>DASTOJ010000020.1:0-8260 GCA_035762565.1 Candidatus Methylomirabilota bacterium
GGGGCAAGGTCGTCATGGTCAACTTCTGGGCGACGTGGTGCCCGCCCTGCCTGGAGGAGATGCCGGCGATGGAGCGGCTCTACCGTCAGCACCGGGACGCCGGCTTCACGCTGATCGCAGTCTCCGTCGACGCGGACCCCAAGAAGGTCGCGCCCTTCGTCGGCGAGCACAAGCTCACGTTCCCGATCGGGCTCGACCCGCGGATGGGGATGGCCAACGCCTACGGCGTGCGGGCGCTGCCCTCGAGCTTCATCGTCGGGCGCGACGGCCATCTGACCGCGTTGGCGATCGGCCCCCGCCACTGGGACAACGACGCCGCGCACTCGCTGGTCGAGGGGCTGGCCCGCCAGCCATGAGCGGCTCGGTCGGCGTTCTGGTGGCGTTCAGCGCAGGGCTCTTCTCCTTCCTGTCGCCGTGCGTGCTGCCGCTGTTTCCCTCGTACCTGTCCTTCATCACCGGCATGTCGGTGGGCGACCTCTCGGCCGAGCTCACCGCCGCCGCCCGCCGCCGGGTGCTCCTGCACGCGGTGACGTTCGTGCTCGGCTTCTCGCTGGTGTTCGTGGCGCTCGGCGCGTCCTTCAGCGCCGCCGGCCAGCTGCTGTTCCAGTACCGCGACGCGATCCGCGTCGTGGGCGGCGTCCTCATCGTCGTCTTCGGCCTCTACATCGCGGGCCTGCTCAAGATCGCCATGTTCGGACGCACCCAGCAGTGGCAGATCCGCGAGAAGCCGGCCGGGTACGTCGGCTCCTTCCTGGTCGGCGTGACGTTCGCGATCGGCTGGACTCCGTGCGTGGGGCCGATCCTGGGCGCCATCCTCTCGCTGGCTGGCACCGCCGAGACGGTCGAGCGCGGGGTCGGCCTGCTCGTCGCCTACTCGGCCGGCCTCGGCGTGCCCTTCCTGCTGTCCGCGCTCGCGCTGGGCTCCTTCCTGCGCTTCTTCAAGCGCTACCGGCCGTTCATCCCGGTGGTGGAGCGGGGCGCCGGCGTGCTCCTCGTCGTGGTCGGCGTGCTCGTGGTCACCAACTACTACGTGGTCCTCAACTCCTGGGCGATCGCGCTCACCCCGGAGTGGCTGCTCAGGCGGCTCTGAGCGAGCGGTTGCGCGTCCACGTCCGCGTCCCCGCCACCTCGGCCAACCTCGGCCCCGGCTTCGACGCGCTCGGGCTGGCGCTGGCGCTCTACAACGAGGTCACCGCTGGCGAGGCCGACGGCGTCAGCGTGACGATCGAGGGCGAGGGCGCCGGCCGCCTGCCATCGGGCGGCGACAACGTGGTGGCGCGGGGCGTGCGGCAGGCGTACGAGGCGGCGGGCCGGCCGTTCAAGGGCGTGGCGCTCACCTGCGTGAACCGCGTGCCGACCGCGCGCGGCCTCGGCTCCAGTGCGGCGGCGTGGATCGGCGGCCTGGTGGCCGGCAACGCGCTGCTGGGCGCGCCGCTGTCGCGCGACGCGCTGCTGGCGCTGGCCGCGCGCGCCGAGGGCCATCCCGACAACGTCGCCGCCGCGCTGCTCGGCGGGCTGACCGTGTCGTGCCCCCTCGACGACGGCCGCATCGCCGCCGTGCGGCTGCCGGTGCCGGGCGGGGTGCGCTGGGTGGTGCTGGTGCCCGAGGTGACGAGCGCGACGGCCGAGGCGCGGGCCGTGCTGCCGGCGTCCGTGCCGCGCGCCGACGCCGTCTTCAACGTCCAGCGCGTGGCGCTCCTGCTGGCGGCGCTGCAGGCGGGCCGCCTCGACGTGCTCGGCACGGCACTCGACGACCGTCTGCACCAGCCCTATCGCCTCCGCCTGTTTCCCTGGATGCCGCCGGTGGCCGAGGCCGCCCGCGCAGCGGGCGCGCTCGGGTGCGTGCTCTCGGGCGCGGGGCCCTCGCTGCTGGCGGCGGTGGGCGGCGACACCGACGCGGTGGCGCGCTCGATGGAGGGCGCGCTGGCGGCCGCCGGGGTCCATGGGCGCGCCCGGGCGTTCGCCGTGGACACCGAGGGGGCCGTGAGCCGGGCGGCGTGAGCACGCCGATTGCGCGCTCGGCGCCTTGACGGCCGCGCGCTGGCGGTGCTAAGTGGCGCAATGAGCGACGCGGTCGCCGCCACCGAACGGACGTCCGCCGCTGGCGTGCTGCCGGACCACGAGCTGCGCGCGGCGGCGGAGGCCGGCTGGATCCTGGCCGCGATGCCGCTCACCGGCGAGCAGTTCCAGCCCGCCAGCCTGGACCTTCGCCTGGGGCCGCTCGCCTACCAGCTGCGCGCCAGCTTCCTGCCGTTCCGCGAGCCCGTGCAGACCCGGCTCGACGGCGACACCGACCTCGTGATCGACAGGCTGGAGCTGGCCGGGGGCGCGACGCTGCAGCGCGGGTCGGTATATCTCGTGCCGCTGGTGGAGGCGCTGGCGCTGCCGCCCGACGTGCGGGGGCGCTCCAACCCGAAGAGCACGACCGGGCGGCTCGACATCTTCACGCGCGTGATTTCCGACCGCGCGCCCCGCTTCGACGAGATCGCGTCCGGCTATCGCGGCCGGCTCTATCTCGAGGTCTCGCCGCAGTCCTTCCCGGTGCGCGTGCACGCCGGCGCCTCGCTCAACCAGATGCGGCTGCTCCGCGGCGACGGCGCGCTGAGCGACGCCGCGTTGCGCCAGGTCTACGCGGCGGCCCCGCTACTCTACGACGACGACGACCGGCCGGTGCCGCTCGCGCGCGCGACGTTCAACGACGGCCTCTGCATGGGGGTGGATCTGTCGGGGCGGACCACGGGCGGCATCATCGGCTACCGGGCCCATCCCAATCCCCCGGCGGTGGACCTGGCGCGCGTGGGCCACTACAATCCGGAGGAATACTGGGAGCCCATCAAGCGGCCCAGTCGCGACGCGTACATCCTGGAGGCCAACCGGTTCTACATCCTCGTCTCCAAGGAGCGAATCCGGGTGCCGCCCGAGTTCGCGGCCGAGATGGTGGTCTACGACGCCGGGGCCGGCGAGATTCGCACGCATTACGCGGGGTTCTTCGATCCCGGCTTCGGCTTCGGCGACGGCGGCGTGCTGGGCACCAAGGTCGTCATGGAGGTCCGGGCCCGCGAGGTCCCGTTCCTGGTCTACGACGGGCAGACGTCGTTCAAGGTCTGGTTCGAGCGATTGCGCAGCCGGCCGGCCCGCGTGTACGGGGTCGGGCTGGGATCCTCCTACCAGCACCAGACGCTGAGCTTGAGCAAGCACTTCAAGCGGTAGGCCGGCTGCAAAGGTCTTGCGGGGTCGATCCCATCAGTTAGAATTGAAGTCGGCGAGGGCACCGGCGGCCACGGACCAACCGTCCCGCGCCCCCGATGGAGGGCATCATGGCAGAGCAGAAGAGGAAAGAAACGCGGCCCACGAAGCCGTCCGAGGGCGGGGGCGACGGTGCTGCCGCCAACCCCGAGCTGGCCAAGAAGGGCAAGAAGATCAAGGAAGACATCGACAAGCTCCTGGACGAGATCGACGACATCCTCGAGGAGAACGCCGAGGAGTTCGTCAAGAGCTACGTCCAGCGGGGCGGAGAGTAGTCGATGCCGATCTACGAGTACCGCTGCCGCGGCTGTGGCAAGGATTTCGAGAAGTACGTCCCCGGAGCCTCCAGCAAGGTCGCGTGCCCGGCCTGCGCCAGCGGCGAGATCATGCGCAAGCTCTCGGTCTTCGGGCTCGGCGCCGGGAGCAGCCCCGTGGCCTCCAGCGTATCGGGTGGCGGCGGTTGCTGCGGCGGTGGCGGCTGCGGCTGCCACTGAGATCCTCTTCCTCACCCAACCGGCCGTTTCCGAGCACGTGCGCGCGCTGGAAGACGAGCTGGGCGTGCAGCTGCTCGACCGCCTCGGCCGCGGCGCCACGCATACCCCGGCCGGCACCCTCCGCCGCTCGCCGCTGGCCCAGGCCTTCCTGGCCTTCGTCGAATCCCAGCCGCTCGAACCGCCGTCGTAAGCGCATGGTTTTGCGAAGCCGACGGCGCCCGGCCTTGCCGCAGGCAGGCCCGTCGAAGGCGAGCCTGTAGGTGACCACGGGGAGCCGCGTCCGGCTGACCTCGTACGCCGCCTGCGCGGGCTGAGCTTCCAAGATGGCTCCTGGAGATCTCCAGGAGGTGTTGGAGGGGCTGAAGCGGCCGCGAGGCGTCTCGGCCGAGGCCGAGCGCAACCTGCTCGTGGGCCTCGGCCGTGCCGACGACGCGGCGGTCTACCGGCTGGCCCCCGACCTGGCGATCATCGAGACCGTCGACTTCTTCCCGCCGGTGGTGGACGACCCGTGGACCTGGGGCGCGGTGGCCGCCGTCAACGCGATGTCCGATGTGTACGCCATGGGCGGCGAGGTGCTGTTCGCGCTGGCGGTGGCCGGCTTCCCGCGCGACCTCGACAAGGCGATCATCACCGAGGTGTTCCGGGGCGGAGCCGAGAAGGTCGCCGAGGCCGGCGGCATCATCGCGGGAGGCCACACGGTGGTCGACGCCGAGCCGAAGTACGGGCTCTGCGTCACGGGCCGCGTGCACCCGGATCACGTCCTGATCAAGGGGGGGCTCCGGGCCGGTGACCGCGTGTTCCTCTCCAAGCCCCTCGGCACCGGCGTGATCACGACCGCCGCCAAGAACGAGGCGGCCCCGGCCGACGCGCTCCAGGGCGCGGTCGACAGCATGCTGAAGCTGAACCGCGTGGCCGCCCGGGTCGCGCGTGAGTTCGGCGCCACCGGGGCCACCGACATCACCGGGTACGGGTTGCTCGGCCACGCCGCGGAGATGATCGAGGCCTCCGGCGCCGGCCTGGCGCTGTCGGCCGCGCGGCTGCCACTGCTCCCGGGCGCGCTGGCGCTGGCCGAGGCCGGCCACTTCAGCGGCGGCATGAAGCGCAACCGCCGCCACCTCGACACCGTCCTCGGCCCTCGCCTCACCATCGACCCGACCGTCCACACCACCCTCGCCGCGCTGATGGCCGAGGCGGAGACCTCGGGCGGGCTGCTCTTCTCGATCACCCCCGACCGGGCCGGCGGCGCCCTCGACGCCTTCGCGACGGCCGGAGAGTCCTGCTGGGAGATCGGCGAGGTCCTGCCGAAACCCACGCTCCGCATCCTCGGCTGACCACCGATTCGATCGGCAGTCCCGATTCGGTCGGCCGTCGCTATCGCGCTCACCGATGTGTGTTCGCGTCGAATCTCGATACGCTCCGCGCCGATCGAAAGACGCATCCAGCTTCGCTTCCCGGAGAGGCTCATGAATCGACGTCTAGGGCGGGCGCCCAGCACTGTCGGACCGAGGTCTATCTGACCGGCAACGGGTGGCTGCCGGTGCGACCCCGCCGACGTGCGGAAGGTCGTCCTCGAGGACAAGGCCGGGGGCCTCGACCCCGCCTCCTTCGGCTACACCATCACGTCAAGCGAGATCAGCGGGTAGGCGGGGCGCTTTCGAGTCATCGTCAGGTCTTCGTGCTCTTGAGGACGGCCAGCAGGCGCTTCTTCAGCTCGGGGGGGATCGCAACGTCCGCCATCTTGCGCGTGGCGTCCACGGTGCCTCGATAGGTGTTGAGGAAGGCGACGCAGGGCGCGCAGCCGTCGATGTGGAAGTCGATCAGCTCCCGGGTTGCGCGGGGGAGGGAGCCGTCGAGATAGTCACCGAGCAGCTCGGCGATCTGCCGGCACTCGATCTCGGAAGGCCCCCCGGAGCCGCAGTCTGGCATCGGCGCTCATTATAGATTGATGCCGGTCTGACCGCTGTCGATTCAGGGCGGCGCCGGGCGGGCCCTTCCCGGTCAGGGTATCCTCGCGCCCATGTCCGGGCTCGCCCTCCTGACCCCCTTCGCCCCGCCCTCCGTCCGGGGCAACGCCATCACCGTCGAGCGGGTGGCGCGCGGGCTCCGCGAGCGTGGGGCGAACCTGAACGTATGGGACCTTTCTCGCACGGCCGAGGCGGACGTCGAACGGGGTGTGGAGGCGTACCGGCCGGCGCTGGTCCACGCCTTTCACGCCCGCCGCGCCGGCCCGGCGGGGCTCCGGCTGGCCCGCCGGCTCGAGGTGCCGCTCATCGTCACGCTGACCGGCACGGACGCCAACCACGACCTCCTGGACGCCGCCCATGCGGCGCTGGTGCGGAGGGTTCTCGAGGGCGCGGCTGCCATCACGGCCTTCCACGCCTCCATCGTCGAGGGGGTCGCCGCCGTGCTGCCCGACGTACGCACCCGGCTCGTGGTGGTGCCGCAGTCCGTGGCGTTTGCCAGTGACGTGCCCGTCGACCTGGCCGCTCGCTGGCGGCTGCCGCCTGACCGGGTGCTCTTCCTCTTCCCCGCCGGCATCCGGCCCGTGAAGGGGCCGCGGACACCGCTCGGGCCCCTCGACGCGCTCGCCGCCGCCGACCCCCGCGTGCGGTTGGCCTACGCCGGGCCCATCCTCGATGGCGCGGAGGGCGCGGCGTGGCAACGCGCCCTGGCGGCGCGGCCGTGGGCGCGGCATCTGGGCGAGGTCCCGCACGCCGAGATGGCGTCGCTCCTGCGGCAGGCCGACGTCGTGCTCAACTGCTCGGTCTCCGAGGGCGGCCTGGCCAACTCCGTGCTGGAAGCCCTGACCCTGGAGCGCGCGGTGCTCGCTTCCGACATCCCCGGCAACCGC
Organism: Candidatus Methylomirabilota bacterium; assembly: GCA_035762565.1. Lineage (GTDB taxonomy): Bacteria > Methylomirabilota > Methylomirabilia > Rokubacteriales > CSP1-6 > AR5. Next base: position 6,592 of record DASTOJ010000020.1, read on the forward strand.
GGGTTGGTCGTGGATGGTGTCACCGGCCTGCTCTTCCGTGGCGGACGCGAGCTGGCCGCGCAGGCGGCGCGGCTTGTCCGGGATGCCGCGCTGCGTGAGCGGCTCGGGCGTGCGGGCCGCGCGCTGGTCGCGCGCGAGTACCCGCCGGAGCGCGAGGTGGACGGCTACCTGGAGGTGTATCGCGGCCTCGTACCGATCCTCAGCGCCCTGAGGTGAGTGGATGCCGCGCCCAAGTAATGGCGCACCCCTTGCAGTTTCGCCGGTTGCCAAGAAAGCTTCCACTTGCCCTCTAGGCGGGGCTTCCTAGGGTCCTTATAATGGCGAGGGAATGATCAGATCGGCATCCTGCCGTGCTGCGATCATGGGAGAGGAGCCCAGATGACCCAGGACGCCCGAGTGCGGAACTTCGTCACCTCCTTCGAGGGCCTCCGCGCCGAGGTCGAGAAGGTGATCGTCGGCCACCGGGAGATAATCAACCACGTCCTCATCGGCATGTTCGCCGGCGGCCACGTCCTCCTGGAGGGGGTCCCCGGCCTCGGGAAGACCTTACTGATCAAGACCCTGGCGGAGGGGCTGGAGCTGTCGTTCTCGCGGATCCAGTTCACTCCCGACCTGATGCCGGCCGATATCATCGGGACCAACATCATCGTGGAGGACGCCGACGGCCGGAAGCACTTCCAGTTCCAGCAGGGGCCGATCTTCGCGCACATCCTGCTGGCCGACGAGATCAACCGTGCCACGCCCAAGACCCAGTCGGCCCTGCTGGAGGGCATGCAGGAGGCCTGTGTGACGGTCGGCGGGGTGTCACGGCCCTTGCCCGCGCCGTTCTTCGTGCTGGCCACGCAAAATCCGATCGAGATGGAAGGCACCTATCCGCTGCCCGAGGCCCAGCTCGACCGCTTCCTGCTCAAGCTGCGTGTGCGATACCCGGCCATCGAGGAGCTGAACACGATCATCGACCGCACGACGCAGGCCCGTCCGGTCAGCGTCGAGCGGGTGATGACCGGGGAGCAGGTGATGGGCTTCCGCGAGCTCATCCGCGAGGTGCCCATCGCCGACCACGTGCGGGCGCTGGCGTCCACCATCATCATGGCCACCCATCCACTGTGGGAGCATTCGCCCGAGGTGGCGCGCCGCTTCGTCCGCTACGGCGCCAGTCCCCGCGGCGCCCAGGCGCTGGTGCTGGGGGCCAAGGTGCGCGCGCTGGCCGAGGGGCGCTTCAACGTCAGCGTCGACGACCTTCGTGCGCTGGCCGCGCCAGCACTGCGCCACCGGATCATCCTCAACTTCGAGGGCGAGGCCGAGGGCATCGACGTCGACACCCTGGTCGGGCAGATCGTCGAGAGCGCCGAGGCCGTCACCGTCCAGGGCAAGGAAGCGTTTCTCCGCTGACGCGGGAGGGATAATGGCGCATTCGGAGACGCTCGATCGTCTCGTCAGGCGCGTGACGGCCCAGGTCCGCCGGCGGCGCGTCGAGCACTACACCCTGCGCGGGGCCTTCTGGGGCAGCCTCGTCGCCGTCGTCCTGCTGGCGTTCAAGGGGCCGCTGGGTGGCTGGGCGCTGCCGCTGGCCGTGGGCGCGCTCGCCGCGGGCGGCCTGGCCGGCGGGCTGTGGGGCGCGTTCAAGCGAACCCCCCCCGCCGATGCCGCCCGACTGGCCGATCGGGCG
>DASTOJ010000021.1:0-15372 GCA_035762565.1 Candidatus Methylomirabilota bacterium
TTCATCACGTTCGACATGTGCACCCGGGTGGCGGAGGAGCCGTCGGCGCCGATGGTGGCCCCCGCGCCCCCGCCGTGCACCTCGTAGAAGATACCCCAGCGGCCGTCCGGCCGGCGCGACCCGAAGATCATGAGCCCGGCGGTGGTGGGGCCGCCCGCCGCGATGCGGTCGCCGAGCGCGGGGGCCAGCGCGCGGAAGATGGCGTCCACGACGCGCTGGGAGGTCTCGTGGTTGCCGCCCACCACCGGTCGGTCGGGATCGGCGCGGAGCACCGAGCCCGCCGGCACGACGACGCGCAGGGGCCGGTAGCAGCCCTCGTTGGGCGGCACGTCGGGCGCCACCAGCGCCTTCATCGCGTAGTAGACCGAGGAGCAGGCGATGAAGTACGTCGTGTTGACGGGGCCGCGCGCCTGGGCGTCGCTGCCGCTGAAGTCGAACGTGGCCTCGTCGCCGCGCTTGTCGATGCGCACGTGGATGCGGATGCGTCGGTCCTCGACCCCGTCGTCGTCGAGCCAGTCCTCGCCCTCCCACACGCCGTCCGGGAGCGCGCGCAGGGCCGCCCGCATCTGCGCCTCGGACTCGGCGTGCAAGCGCTCGAAGCAGGCGGTGACGGTGCCGGCGCCGTGGCGGGCGAACAGCTCGTGCAGCCGCCGGGCCGCCACGTCGTTGGCGGCGAACTGGGCGAACAGGTCGCCCTCGCGCTCGTCGCGGCCGCGCAGGTTCGCGAGAATGAGGCCGATCGCGTCGCGGTCGGGGCCTGCCGCGGAGAACAGCCGCACGGGCGCGATGCGGAGCCCCTCCTGGTAGCACTCGGTGGCGTCGGGCACGTAGCTGCCGGGCACGGCGCCGCCGATGTCGGCCCAGTGGGCGAGGTTGATGGCAAAGGCCACGAGCCTCCCCTCGACGAACACCGGCCGCACCGCTTTGACGTCGGGGAGGTGGTTGCCGCCCACCTCGGGCAGGTTGAGGAACCAGACGTCGCCGTCGGCGAGGCGCGCGGCCGGCACGCGCTCGAGGAACGCCTTCACCGTGAACCCCATGACGCCCATGTGCATGGGGATGTCGCGGCCCTGCGCGATGAGCCGCCCCTGGGCGTCGGTGAGCGCGGAGGAGAGGTCGCCCGCCTCCTTGAGCAGCGGCGAGCGCGCCGAGCGCATGACGATCACGCTCATCTCCTCGGCGATGGCGTACAGCGCGTGGCGCACGACTTCCAGCGTGACGGGGCTGAGCGGGTCGGCCGTCATGCCCGCGCGCCCGTGTCGATCACGAGATTGCCGAGGGCGTCGGCGGCGCAGCGCTGGCCCGGGTAGACGACCGTGGTGGACCACGCGTCCTCGACGAGCGCCGGCCCCTCGAGCGCCGCCCCGGCGGCCAGCGCGCCGCGAGCGTACCGCGGCAGCGCGACCTGTCCCGTCTCGCGGAAGTAGGCCGGCTGATGGCCCAGCCGCTCGGGCGCTCCCCGGACCGCGGGCGCCGCCGCCGCCAGCTCCTCCCGCGCCAGGCGCGCCGTCACGCGAAGGTTGACGCACTCCACACCCTCCCCCGTCGCGTAGCCGTAGAGCAGGCGGTGCCGCTGCTCGAAGGCGCCGCGCAAGCCGGCCAGGCCCCCATCGCCGCAGGGGGTCTCCAGCTCGTAGTTCTGGCCCACGTAGCGCAGGTCGGCGCTCCGCGCGACGCCCACCCGGTCGGGCGCGTGCCCCTCGGCGAGCAGCGGGCGGAGGCACTGCGCCTCGAGCGCGCGAAAGCGGTCCTCGACCACCTTGGCGTCCCACGCGTCGAGCCGGGCCCGGTGCGTCTGGACGGCGTCGTAACGGAGCGGCGAGACGAGGCAGCCCAGCGCCGAGAAGGCGCCCGAGTGCGCGGGAACCACCACCCGGGCGATCCCGCACTCCCGCGCGAGGGCGCCCGCGTGCAGCGGGCCGGCGCCGCCGTAGGCGATGAGCGCGAACTCGCGCAGGTCGTAGCCGCGCTGGACGGAGACCAGCCGGAGCGCGCGCAACATGCTGGCGTTGGCGACCTCGACCACGCCGTGCGCGGCCTCCACCAGCGAGAGCCCGAACCGCCGCGCGATGGGCTCGAGCGCCGCCGCCGCCCGCCCGCGGTCGAGGCGGATGGCGCCGCCGTACACGCGCTCCGGCGCGAGGTAGCCGAGGACCAGGTTGGCGTCGCTCACGGTGGGCTCGGTACCGCCCTGCCCGTAGCACGCGGGCCCCGGCACGGCGCCCGCGCTGTGCGGGCCGACCCTCAGCGCTCCGGTCGACTCCACGCGGGCGATGGAGCCGCCGCCGGCGCCGATCGACTCCACCGCCAGCATGGGCAGGCGCACCGGGTACTCGCCGAGCCGGCGCTGCCCCGCGGTCTCGGGCACGCCGCCGGCGATCAGGCAGACGTCGGTGGTCGTCCCGCCCATGTCGAAGGCGAGCGCCCGGTCGAGGCCGAGCGTCGCCGCCACATGGGCCGCCGCCGCCACGCCCGCCGCCGGGCCCGACATGGCCATGGCGAGCGGACGCACCCTGGCCGCCTCCACCGACATCATGCCGCCGGCGGAGTGGAGCAGGTGGACGGGCCGGCGCGGTCCATCGGACTCGAGCCGCGCGGCCAGGTCGTCGAGGTAGCGCGCCGCCAGCGGCATCACCGCGGCGTTGAGCACCGTGGTGCAGGTCCGCTCGTACTCCCGGAACTCCGCGTTCACGTCGCTCGACACCGAGACGTGGGCGAAGCGGCCGCGGAGCGCGCGTGCCACCGCCTGCTCGTGCTCCGGGTTCGCATAGGCGTGGAGCAGACAGACCGCGACGGCCTCGACGCCCTCCCGCTGGAGGACGCCGGCGAGGGCCGGCAGCTCGTCGAGCGCGAGCGGCGCCAGCACCGTGCCGTCGGGTCCCACCCGCTCGGTGACCTCGTGCCGGAGATGCCGGGGCACGAGCGGCTCGGGCTTGGCGGGCAGGTCCAGGCGGTAGAGATGAGTGCGGTTCTGGCGCGCGATCTCCAGCACGTCGCGGAAGCCGCGCGTCGTGACGAGCGCGGTGCGGGCCCCACGGCGCTCGACGATCGCGTTGGTGACCAGGGTGGTGCCGTGGGCGAGCGAGGCCCAGGGCCCCGTCTGCCGGCCGAGCGCCGCCAGGCCGTCGAGCACTGCCTCGGCCGGGTTCGCCGGGGTCGTCGGGACCTTGCACGACCACGTGCGTCCCGCCTCGTCCGCGGCGACGAGGTCCGTGAACGTGCCGCCCACGTCCACGCCGACCCGCACGCGACTCACGCCAGCACCATGAAGGCGTCGGCGGGCAGGTGCAGGCGCAGCGTCTGGCCGGGCGCCAGCGGCACCGGCACGGGCTCGGTGACGAAGACCAGCACGCGCTGGCCGTCCGCCAGCCGTGCCGTCACCTCGGTCTGGGCGCCCTGGTAGACGAGCCCCTCGACCCACGCGTCGATCACGTTGTCGCCGGGCCCGGGCACCAGCCGCACGCGCTCGGGCCGGATCGCCAGCTCGACGTCCGTCCCCGCCGGCAACGCCCGGCCGCCCGCCACGCGCAGGCTCCCGGCCGCCACCGCCACCCGGTCGGCGGCGAGGGCGCGGCCGCGGAGCACGGTGGAGGCGCCGATGAAATCCGCGACGAACCGCGTGGCCGGGCGCTCGTAGATCTCGCGCGGGGCGCCGAGCTGCTCGATCCGCCCGTGGTTCATCACCCCGATGCGGTCGGAGAGGCCCAGCGCCTCGGCCTGGTCGTGGGTCACGAAGACGGTGGTGATGCCGACCGAGCGCTGGATCGCGCGCAGCTCGTCGCGCATCCCCTCGCGCAGCTTCTTGTCGAGGGCGGCCAGCGGCTCGTCGAGCAGCAGCACGCGGGGCCGGTAGACGAGCGCGCGGGCCAGGGCCACGCGCTGCTGCATCCCGCCCGACAGCTCGGCCGGCCGCTGCCCGCCCCGGCGGTCCAGGTGCACCAGCTCGAGCGCGTCGCCCACGCGGCGCTCGATCTCCGCCGCCGGCAGCTTCCGCTCGCGCAGGCCGAAGGCCACGTTCTCGCGGACCGAGAGGTGGGGGAAGAGCGCGTAGGACTGGAAGACCACGCCGAGCCCCCGCAGGTGCGCCGGGCGGCCCGTCACGTCATCGCCGTCGATCAGGACGCGACCCGCGGTCGGCTCGACGAAGCCGGCGACGAGGCCGAGCGTGGTGGTCTTGCCGCAGCCGGACGGCCCCAGCAGCGCCAGGAACTCGCCCTCGTGCACGGCGAGGTCCAGCCCGTCCACGGCCCGCACCGGGCCGTAGTCGCGCGTGCAGCCCCGCAGCTCCACGACCGCCTTCGTCAATGCCGAAGGAAGACGCGCCCGAGGTGCAGGTACCGGTCGGCCAGCCACACCACGAGGAAGGTCGCGGCGATGAACAGCGAGGAGAGCGCCGCGATCGTCGGGTCCGTGTAGTTCACGACGTAGGTGAACATGGCCACCGGCAGGATCTCGGTGACGCGGTTGGAGATGAAGAGCGACACGACGAACTCGTTCAGCGAGACCACGACGGCGAAGAGGAACCCGGCGAAGAGCCCCGGGCGCAGCAGCGGCAGGGTGACGCGCCGGAACGTGCGCCACGGCGTGGCGCCCAGGCTGGCCGCCGCCCGCTCGAGCGCGGGGTCGAGGTTGCGGACGCTCACCCACACCGAGCGGACCACGAACGGCAGCACCAGCGCCACGTGGGCCGCGACGAGCACGCTGCGGCTGCGGAGCAGGCCGAGCGCGGCGGCCAGGATGAGAAAGCCGAGCCCGGCCGCCACGCCGGGCACGACGAGGGGCGACAGCAGCACGGCCGCCCACACGCTGCGACCGCGCAGCCGTCCGCGCTCGAGCGCCAGCGCGGCGAGGGTGCCGACGGGCAGCGCCAGCGCCGCGGCCCCGCCGGTGACGAGCAGGCTGTTCAGCGCCGCCCGCTGGAACTGCGGATAGGTCAGCACGTTCTCGTACCAGCGGAGCGAGAACCCGGCGGGCGGGAAGGACAGGATCGCCGTCGGGTTGAACGACACCGCGATCACCACCGCGGTCGGCAGGGTCATGAAGGCCAGGAGAGCCAGGACGGCGGCGCGCAGGATCACGTCGGGCGGCCGGCCGACAGGCGGCCCACCGCCGTGAGCAGCGCCAGGGTGAGCGCCAGCGCGAGCATGGCGAAGGCCGCCGCGCCGGGCCAGTTGAACGAGTCGAGCCCGAGGTCCTTCACCACGTTGGCGATCATCTTGACCTTGCCGCCGCCCAGCAGCTCGGGCGTGGGGAACGCGGACAGCGTCCAGGCGAACACGATGAGGCCGCCCGACACGACGCCCGGCATCGACAGCGGCAGCGTGACGCGCCAGAACACGCGGGACGGGCGGGCGCCGAGGCTGGCCGCCGCCCGCTCGTAGAGGGGATCGATGTGGCTGAGCGCGGCGGCCAGGATCAGGATCATCGTGGGCATGGAGAAGTGGACGAGGCCGACGAGGACGCCCCGCTCGGTGAAGAGCATCGGCACCGGCCAGCTCACCACGGTGTTGCCGAGCACGAGCACCCAGGCGTAGGTGCGCACGATCGCCCCGGTGAAGAACGGGGCGAGGGTGAGGACGAGGAGGGCCGAGCGCACCCGGCGCGACGGCGTGCGCGCGAGCACATAGGCCACGGGGTAGGCGGCCACGAGCGTCAGCACGGTCGTCAGCGCGCTCAGCACGACGGTGTCCCGGACCGCGCCGAGGTACTGGGGGGCCAGCACGCCGCGGAAATTGGCGAGCGTGAGGCCCCCCGTCTGGAGCGACCCCGGGATGAACTCCAGCAGGCTCCAGCGGAACAGCGCGGCGAGCGCCGCCGCGAAGACGGCGAGCACCACGACCGCCGGGACCAGCAGCAGCCTCACTTCTTGACGATGTTCGCCGTGAACCACTCCCGCCAGCCGGGCAGGTTCTTCGCCCGCGCCTCGTCGTTCATGATGTAGCCGCGCTGCTTCCACTCCGCCGTGCTCACGAAGATGCCGGGCTGCCCCTTGAGGTTGGCGGGCACCGTGGCGCCGAGGTTGACCGGCCCCGCCCGCAGCGCCTTGACCAGCTCGGTCTGGATCTCCCTGGACAGCGCCAGGTTGATGAACTGGTGCGCCGCGTCGGCCTTCTTGGTCCCCGCCATCACGGCCATCGTGTCGATGCCCACGATGCCGGGGTAGTCCGCCGGCTGCACGAGCCTGACCGCGATGCCCTGCTCCTGGAGATGGTAGGCGTTGACGGAGAGCATCACCTGCACCGGCCCCTGGCCCGTCTTCATGAGATCCTGGCTCTGCGCGTCCGTCGAGTAGAAGGCCGCCACCGAGTCCTTGAGCTGCCTGAGGCGGGCCTCGCCCTTCTGCCAGTTGACCTCGTCGCCGCCCTCCATCAGGGCCGCGATCGTGATGATGTGCGAGGGGTCGAAGTCCGGCATGGCGATCTTGCCCTTGAGCGAGGGCTTCCAGAGATCCGACCACTTCGTGATCTCTTCCTTCACGAGGTCGGGCCGGTAGACGACGGTGTAGACGTAGGCCCACGAGCCCAGGTGGAAGTCGCTGCGGAACGCCTCCTTGGCGATCTCCCTGGCGTTGGGCAGCTTGGCCATGTCGAGCTTCGCGTAGAGGCCGTCGGAGATGTAGAGCCGGGCGACGTGCGTGGTCGTGAAGTTCAGGTCGACGAGCGGGTTGCCCTTGGCCACCCGGGCCTTGGCCAGCCGGTCGATGGTGCCGCCCACCTCGTACTCCACGGGGATGCCGGTCCTGGCCGTGAAGGCCTTGCCGATCACGTTCTCCACCGTGTTCTTCCAGTTGCCGCCCCACACGCTGACGACGAGCGCGTTCTGGGCGCGGGCCGGCGTGCCGAGCAGCGGCAGCGTGAGCAGCGCGACGAACAGCGTGACGAGAATGCGGGAACGCATGGCCGTCCTCCTGAGGGGATCGTGGGCACGCTTCAAGGCACGTGCACTGTGCGCGAGCGTGCCGCGGGTGTCAAGACGGCGCCCGCGGCGCGCGGCGCCGCCGGGGAGACGACCCTCGACTCAGCGCCCCAGACGGCGACGACAAGAGGTCGGTGAGCTGCTTGGACTCGGAGTGGCCTTCGAAGAGGGTCTCGATGGCGACGCACGGGACGAGAATTCCGCAATCACCGGCCGTCGACCCAGAACGGTCCAATGGCCAGGCGGTCGATACGGTTCTCGACCAGGGTGCGGATGGCCTCCGCCGGCCGGCAGACGATCGGCTCCTCGTGGGCGTTGAAGCTGGTGTTCAACACGAGCGGGATGCCGCTCAAGTCCCGGTAGCACTCGATGAGGCGATGATAGAGCGGGTGCTTGTCGCGGAGGACGATCTGGGGCCGAGCGGTTCCGTCCACGTGGACGACCGCCGGGATGCGCGGGCGCCATTGCGGGAAGACCTCGAGGGTGGTCGTCATGAACTCTGCGGTGTGCTCCACCGGCTCCACATCCTGGAAGATCGTGCGAGCACACTCGACCAGCACGCTGGGCGCGAACGGCATGAACTCCGTGCGATTCAACCGCTCGTTCAGGCGCTTGTGGATCCCGGCGTCGACCGCACTGGCCACGATACTGCGGTTGCCAAGTGCTCGAGGTCCGAACTCCATCCGACCCTGAAACCAGCCAACGACCAACCCGTCATGAACCGCACGAGCCGCTGTTTCAGCGAGGTGTTCCGCCGCCAGGCGTCGATAGCGCAGACCGGCGGAGTCGAGCGCCTGACGGATGTCCGCGTCGTCGTACTCCGGTCCCCAGCACACGGTGTCGAGCGCCCGGCGCGCCCGGGTAAACGCCTGTGGATCGAGATCCGCCAGTGCCAGCAGGGCGGCGCCGATGCTATTGCCGGTGTCGCTCATTCCGGGGAAGACGAACAGGCGCTCGACTCCGGGCAGGGCGGCGATCTGCTGATTGAGTCGAACATTCGCGAACACGCCACCATTCAGCGCGACATGTCGCGCCCCGATGTCCGCTATCGCATTCTGCACGAGCGGAATGACCGCCTCCTCCAGGGTCCGCTGCGCCGCCGCCGCGACGTTCTCACGGCAGTGACCGCGGATCACCTCACCGAGGTACGCCATCCGTTCGGCGTCGGCACGCGGCCTTCCGGCGAAGTCGGATGTCAGGGTTCGGCCGGAACGAGCACAGCACAAAGCCCGACGAAACGCCTCCTGCAGGGGCTTGGGATCACCCCAGGCGGCCAGACCCAGCACTTTGCCCTCGTGGCGCAGCGGCTGGAATCCCAGCAAGCCGGTGATGCCTTCGTAGAACCAGCCCGCCGAGGTTCCGGGGACGTCCGAGACCGCGATCCGAGTCAGCGCGCCATCACGGAACCCAGCGGATGTGTGGTGTATCCCCAAGTGTCCGACACCGTCAACCGTCACGACGGCGGCATCTTCAAAACCCGAGCAGCATGCCGCAGCCATGGCGTGACTGGCGTGGTGATCGAAGCAACGCAGCAAGGTATCCGAACGAAAGCCCTCCCGCCGCAGGAATCGCCGGGCCCGCAGATACGGCTCTGGGTTGGGATCGCGTCCCGCCCGTTGCAGCGCACGCTGCACGTGGCCGACGGCGACGTCGCGCACCGGCCGCCCGCGCACGCGATCCCGAAGGCGCCGTAACTGCCGGTCGAGTTCACGAACAGGGTGCGGATGCCGGATGCAGTCCTCAGGGAAGCGGTCCGGCACGATCGCGACGCAGTCCACTTGCGTGCGATCGATGCCGGCGACCCGGAAGACTTGCTCGATGGCTTGACGCGGAAGCTTGCCGCCGTCGCCCTTGATGCGAGTCAGGCGCTCCTCGGCGATGGCGGCAATCACACTGCCATCGTGCAGGAGGGCCGCCGAAGCGTCGTGCGATGGCGAGATGCCGAGAGTCCACATTGCAGTGGCTGCGGCAGCGTAACACGGCCGGCGGTCATGCCGGACTTACGTTTTCTCGATTCACCTGAGGAGTCAATGGCCGGCTCCCGCCGGGGGGACCACTACCGGCCCGCCTCGCCTCGCGCAGCCCCGCGAGGATGGCGTCGCGGTCGAGGCTCATCTCCATCAGCGCGACCTGGGCCTCGTAGACGTCGGCAGGCACCTGGTCGCGCACCTCCGGCTCGAACACGTGGAGCACGGGGAGCCCCAACGGGACTCCGGCCAGTGGGCCCGCGCAGGAAGGATCGCCGGCGACGACGGTCTGGGCGAGCGTCTGCGTGCTCTCGGCATCGGGCGTCCCGAGCAGGACCACCACGCCGCTGCCGTGCTCGTCCGCGACCCGCTTCACCGCCGCCTGATCCTCCAGGCCCATGGCGCCCGCCGCCGTTCAGACGTAGCAGGCGGTCAGCGTGAGCACGACCTCGGCGCCTGCCTGGCGGGCGCACTCGGCCACGGCCGGCCCCGGCACGCCGTCGCGCTCGCCGAGCGCGATGACCTTCTTGCCTCGAAGCTCCATGCTATCGCTCCTCTCTCCGGCGCCGCGGCCGTCAGGCCGTTCCGGCGCGTCCGGGGTTGCGCTCCAGGACGAGCGAGATCCCGTCCGAAAGCTGAGTCATCCGTCCCAGGAACAGGCTGCCCTTCCCGGTGAACATCGTCCGCGTGAGCTTGCCCTCGGTGAGCCCGCGGAGGGCGTGGCCGAGGTACGGGATCGCCGAGGCGATGTGCCCCTGCGTCGGCGAGAACCCCGGCAGGCCCCGCGTCCGGACGAAATCGTCGATGCCCTCGCGGCCGATCAGCTTCTCGACGACGGCCAGGCTCGCCAGCGTCCGGTAGTTCGTGAGCGGAACGTTGCCGCTGCCGGCCGGCTCGGTCGCCTCGGGGTTGTGCAGCTCGAGCGAGAACCGGTCCACGTCGAGCAGCGTCAGTCCCGCGCGGGCCAGCGGCTGGCTGTAGAGCGCCTTCACCACCGCGAGCGGCGACGAGCCGGACGCGACCTCATGGCGGCCGACCGCGTCCAGGCGCAGCACGGGCGAGACTCCATCGTCGCGCGCGACATGAGCGGCGAAGCCGGCGAGGACGTCCTCCACGATCGGCATGCCGTGCTTGACGTGGCCCTGGAACTTCATCCCGAGCTTGGCCAGCGAGCCACCCGCCAGCACCACCACGTCGCCGTACAGCCCGGAGCGGACGAGCGCGCCGGCGAGCATGAGCGCGTGCATCGGCCCGCAGCAGAACGCCTTGACGTCGCTGCCCGTCGCGCGCGCGCACCCCGCCCACTCCGCCACCGCCTTGGCGAGGTTGCCGCCGCCCCGCTGGTAGCGGTCGCCCACCGCCTCCTCGCCGCAGTTGATGACGTACCGGACGTCCGCGGCGGCCACCGCACCGGGCCGCGCGAGCAGGTGGCGCAGCGCGAGGGCCGCCGTCGCCTTGCACGCCAGGTTCTCCAGCAGTACCTGGCCGGTCAGCGTGTCGTCCTCCTCGTGGCCGGGCAGCACGGCGCCGAGGAGCCGGCCGGCGACGCCGATGAGCGGTACCGCGCGGTGCCGCTCGATGCGTTCCCGCAGCACCCCGGCTGCGACCCCGGCCGACACCACCGGGCGGCCGGAATCGCGACCGACGACCGGATGCGCGTCGAGCGCGGTCCGGGCGCGCTCGGCGACGTCATGGTCGAGCGCCAGCAGGTCGAAGCCGTCGCAGGCGGCGAGCAGGCCGAGGAACTCGTCCTCGGGCATGATCTCGCCGTCCGGGCCGAACCGCTGGGCGCCGGTGACCGGGTGGCGATGCCACGGGGTCGGCCACGCCGCCAGGTCGGCCCCGTCCATGTTGCCGAGGAACACCTGGTGGGGGGCGTAGGCGCGCGCGGCGTCCCAGTCGCGCAGGTGCGGTCGCAGGTACTCGATCGGCTGCTCCACCTCGCGCAGCGCCCGGAGCGGCTTCGAGCCGAGGCGCACGAGGCTGGGCACGTGCGCGAGCACGAGAGACACGGCGCGGATGACCGGCGTCACCGAGGGTGTCACGGCCGGCGGCGGCACCGCTCCCTGCGCGCGGCCCGATACGTCGCGTCGAGGGTGGGACTCGTGGGGTGGATTCTGAGCCGGACGGCCATGCGTCTCCCTCTGGCGACTGGCGATGCTAGCACCATTAGAGCATCCACCCGGGCGCCGAGTGGCGGTCCCGTTCACCTCCGGTCGATCGGGCTCCGGCCCGCGGCTGCCCTGTCCCCAGGGAGGCGCGTCGAGTCTAGCATCGGGCCGGCCCCCGGGAGCTGACGACAATGCCCGGCGTTGCGGACGCCCGGCGGTCGGCCAATAATTCGCCGAGGTTGTCGATGGCGACGAGGGCTGACCAGCATTCGCCTCGACCCGGACAACTCGTGGCCGCTGGCGCACGCTGCGGGCGGCCGGGATGACCGGGTGATTCGCCGGGCGCGTATTCGCCGTGGCGTCGCTTGCGTTCCTCACCCGGCCACGCGCCGCCGAGGCGCACCAGAGCACAGAAGCTACCGCGTCGGCTTCCTGGCCCGGGGCGCCGAGTCGGGGGTGCGACCACAGATCGAGGCGTTCTTGAGCGAGCTGCGGGCCCTGGGGTACTCCGAGGGTCGGAGCCGCGTGATGGACTGGCGCTGGGACGGCGGTCCACGTCGGCGATCCGGTGGGCCTGAAATTCGTTCGCAGCCTCGCCCATCCCGGCGGCAACATCACCGTCGCGGCGTCCGTCTCGAGCCGAGCCGCTCGTGACGCCATGCCCCGCGCCGCAGCTCCGGTGGGCACGCCTCGTGGTGGCCGCCGCCCTCGCCGCCGGTCTGCTGCTCGCGCCCCGGCTCTTCCTGGCGACGCGCGTGTATCCGAGGGCGCCCGTGCTGGACGGCTGGCCGCTGCTCCCCGCCCCGCTCGACCTCGTGGTCCTCGGGGCACTGCTCGCCGCGCTGGTCGGTGTCGCACTGGCGCCGCGCCCGCGGGGGTGGGCGGCGGCGGCCACGGTCCTCGCCCTGATCCTGGCGGCCGACGACCAGTCGCGGTGGCAGCCGTGGTTCTATCAGTACGTGGCCATGCTGGTCGCGCTCGCGCTCGCGCGCGAGGCCGGCGACACGCTGGCCGCCTGGCGCGCGGTGCTCGTCGGGCTCTACCTCTGGAGCGGAGTCCAGAAGCTCAACGTCACCTTCATGACGCATCTCTTCCCCTGGCTGGTGGAGCCCCTCGCGGGCGTGCTGCCGCTCGGGCTGCAACGCGTGCTGCTCGGCGGCTGGATGCTGGTTCCGGCGATGGAGATCGCGGTGGCCGTCGGCCTGCTGGTGCCACGACTCCGACGGGTCGCGGTGAGGGCGGCGGTTGCGACCCACCTCGTCATCCTCGGCTTGCTCGGGCCGCTCGGTCACCGGACCAACGCCGTCGTCTGGCCCTGGAACGTGGCGATGGCGGCGCTGGTCGTCGTTCTCTTCTGGAACGGCGGCCCCGCGCCCGCGCGGCACGTCCTCGTCCCGCGCCGCCTCGGCGTCCACGCCGCCGCGCTCGTCTTCTTCGGAGTCCTGCCCGCGCTGAGCTTCTCCGCCCGCTGGGACGCGTATCTCTCGGGGGCGCTCTACTCCGGCAACATCAAGGCGGCGGCGCTCTCCGTCACCGACGCCGTGGCCGCCCGGCTTCCCGACCCCGCCCGCCGTCACGTCGCCCGGAACCGGATGGGCGCCAACGTGCTGGACGTCTGGGAGTGGTCGATGGACGAGCTGGCGGTACCCTCCTATCCCGAGGATCGCGTCTTCCGCGCGGTGGCTCGCGACGTGTGCCGTCTCGCCGCCGACCCGGCCGACGTCGCGCTCGTCGTCTTCGGACGGCCGGGCGCGCTCACCGGCGACCGGGAGATCACGCGTTGCGACTGCGCTGCCCTTCGTCGCCGGGGATCGTGGGGTTCGAGGCCCTGCCGGGTCGTCGAGCCGTGATGGTCGAGGCGTCCCCAATGATGGGCGCGAGGTCGTTGCTACAGGTCGTGAGGGCGGACGATATCGACCCAGCGCCCGGCACCGCGGCGGAGGCATCGTCGAGGGTGAACAGCCGGCAGTCAAGGATGCGAGCGAGCGCGACGTATTCGGCCGCGGCGCCGGACGGGGGCGTCGAGCACCTCGGCGAGCGCGCGGGACGTGAGATCCTCCGAGATTTCCCGCCTCCACCGCAGCTCGTGGACCGCCGACAGCGCTTCCGACCAGAGCAACGGCGCGCCTACTCGATGCAGCTCAGGCTCCCGAAGCCGTAGTGGTCGTCGTAGCGCCAGGGCACCGGCAGCGGGCCCGCCGTCGGGAGCGTCGCGTCGGCGCCACCGTGGAGGCCGATGGTCGAGCCGCGCAGGATCTTCTTCGTGGGCAGCCCGATCACGCGCGCGACGGCGGGGGCCGGGGGCACGCCCAGCGTGACGTTCTTGAAGAAGCTCGTGCTCACGATCGCGTCGGCCTCGGGCAGCGGCTCCAGCATGGTCGGCGCGCCGTCCGTCGCGTCGTCCTCACTGGTCAGGAACACGGTCTTGATGCCGAGCCGCTCGCAGGCCTGAATACTACGAATCACCTCGATGAACTCGTTGCCGCCCGCGTCCCACGTCACCACCGCCCCTTGCGCGCCGAGCTGCCTGGCGAGCTTGGCCGTCTGGTTCGCCATCAGCTGCTTCTCGGTCTGCGTGGTCCACTCGGTGCGGAGCGAGATCACGCCGAGGAAGTTCCAGTCACGCCCGTGGCGGCGATAGAGATCGAGCAGGAGTGGGTTGTTCGCGACCGTCCACGACATGGCGAAGGCGGTGCGATAGGGCCCGGTGAGCGCGCCGTCCAGGATCTCGTTGGGGTGCAGGTACCAGGGCGGCGTGAGCTGGGTCAGGCCGTAGGTCGCCGTGCAGAACGCGGTGGATGAGCCCGACATGGCCTGGGGTGAGTGCACGCACCAGATGTAGACGACCCGGGGCAGCGCCGGGTCCACCGGCGTCAGCTCGAACACCTCGCGCTCGGGCGGCGTCAACGAGCGCACGGCCTCGCCGAGCTGATCCGCGACCGTCAGGGCGGCCTTGTGCACGGCGTAGTTCTTGATCTCCTCGCCGAGGGTCGCGTCGGGCTCGACGACCAGGCACAGGTTGACGAGGTTGCGGTACGGGTACATGTCGCCGTAGTGGCCGGACATGTCGAGGTAGGTCTCGACGAAATCGCCTCCGGCATCGTGCCAGTTGACGCTCGACACCTCGACCACTCCCAGGCCCGCGAGGCGATGCGTGCGGCCTTCGCCCACCGTGACGATGTCGCGCCCGCAGATGCCCGGGTAGCACACGCCGGGCCCCTGCACCTTGACGCGCGGCTCGATCACGTCCCGCACCGGCCAGATCCGCACGGACTCCCCCGGCCGCGCGATCTCGAGGTCCGCCGAGGTGATGCGCGGATCCTGCCGCACGGCGGCCAGCACGGCCTCGCGATCCACCGTCAGCCGGCCGGCGTCATAGCGCGTCTGCGCGCCGAAGGCGACGGCCGTCACCGGGAAGGTGCCCAGTTCAAGACGCATGGGCGGCCTCCGCGGTCTTGCCGGCCGCCATCGGGTCGAAGAGCGTCGGCCCCGGCACGGCGATGGTCAGCGCCTCGAGCGCGCCTGTCACGATGCGCATGCCGAGGGCGTAGTCCTTCTCGGGGCTCAGCGTGGGGTCGCCGCAGACGTGCTCGATCCGTGCGCCCTTGATCACCCGGTTCGCCCCGGTGGTGAGCGCGAAGTTGTAGATGGCCGAGATCATCCCCACCGGGATGCCCGCTCGCTCGATCTCCTTGGCGATCGTTGCGCCGCAACGATTGCAGGTCCCTCAGGTGGCGACGAGCAGCGCGCCGTCGACGCCGGCGGCCTTGAGGTCCGCGGCGATGCTGCGTCCGTGCCCCACCGACACGGCGACCGGCGTGCTCACGCCGGGCAGCGCGTAGATGTGCTCGTGCACCCGGCCGACGCGGCCCTGACGCTCGAGGTCGCGCAGGAAGGACAGCGGCAGGATGTAGTTGGGGTTGCTGTTGACGATGTGGTTGAAGTAGCCCGCGTGGTAGGCCTCCCAGTCCGCCGGCGACAGCGACTCCAGCTCGGCCACCGTGTGCCGGTGATAGCGCACGGCGTTGGCCGACACCTGCTTGTCGGGGTTGCCCTTCCGCACGAGACCGCCGGTGGTGACCATGGCGATGCGCGCCCGCGCGAGATCGCCAACGGGCGGCGCGGGCGGCACGCGTTCGGGCGCGGCGTACGGGACTTCCGACCGGTAGGGTCGGCCGTGAAGCTTGTCGAGGAGCACGTCGAGCACGCGCTGATAGCCCGGACGCCCGCGGTCGTGGACCCGGCGCACGCCGCGCGGAACGTAGCCCTCCACCTCGGCCGGGCCGACCGTCTGCCCCCGGCCGAGGCGCCACGCCAGGGGCGCCAGCGCGTCGAGCGCGGCCTGCATGGACGTCGTCGACGTGCCGGTGGGCACGATG
>DASTOJ010000022.1:0-3902 GCA_035762565.1 Candidatus Methylomirabilota bacterium
CCCGACGAGATAGAGGTAGCCCTTGTCGTCCACATGGCCGAGGTCGCGGGTGCGGATCCAGCCATCCCGCAGGACGTCGCGCGTCTCCCCCGGGTCGCCCCAGTAACCCCTCATCTGGTACGGGCAGCGTACGAAGATCTCGCCGTCGTGGCCGGGGGCGAGCTCGCGCCCGCCCTCGTCCCGGACGCTGATCTCCGCCTGCGGGTGCGGACGCCCGGTCGAGGCGAGCAGGCCGTCCGGACCGCCGGCGATGTCGCCCGGGGTGAGCATCGCGATGTTGCCGACCTCGGTCTGCCCGTACCCCTGGTAGACCACGGGGCCCAGCCGGTCGACGGCCTCGGCCAGCCGGTCCGGGCTGAGCGGCGAGCCGGACACCATCAGCCCGCGCAGGCTGCTCACGTCGACCGGCTCCTTGCGGAGCAGGTCGAGCATCTGGCACAGCCGAGGCACGGTGATGATGGACCCGGTGATCCGATGCCGTTCGATGGCGTACGGGAAGACCGGCCGTTGATCGTCCTCGGGGATCACCGCGGTGCCGCCGCCGAGCAGGCAGGGGCCGAGGAACTCCATCACCACGATGCTCGACAACGTGCCGAACAGCATGTAGCGCCGGAACGCCGTGGCGAACTCGGCGGCGACCGGCGACCAGACGCGGGGCTGCCAGGCCCAGTGCGCCGTGAGCGCCCGGTAAGTGACCGCGCACCCCTTGGGATTCCCGGTGCTCCCACTGGTGAAGGCCACAAACGCCACATCATCCGGCTGAGCCGTGATCGCCGGCTCCGCTCCACCGCCCTCGGAGGGCGCCATCAGGTCGCCGGCATCTGGGCAGGAGCCCACGGACAGCAACGGGGTGCGTCCAGCGGCGGTCAGCAGATCGGAGGTCGCGGTCGACCGGTCGACGAGGAGGGCGTCGACGTCCATGTCGAGGACGTGGGCGAGTTGCCCGGGGGTGTAACCGGGCCGTACCCCGACGACACGGCAGCCCAGCACATGCGCGGCCATCTGCGCAGCGAAGGCCTCGGGGGAAACCGCCAGGCTGACGGCAAGGCCCCGGCCAGGGCCGAGCCCGGCGGCACGCAGGGCGGCTGCCAGCCGCCCGATGAGCTTCAGGAGCTCACCTCGCGGCACGATCCTTCCCCCGTGCTCGAAGGCCGGGCTGCCCGGCGCCGCGCGCAGCGCCTCGAGCAGGGCGTACGGGAAGGGTGGCTCGCTAGAACCCCGTACCGTCGGCTCCTCCCTTATCCACGAAGCCATAGCGGCGTCGAACCGAGATGTCGTTCACCACGAAGTACGTGTCATCCACCACGAAGGTTCTCCAGCGCAGAGGAACACGACGGTGAAGGCCATCGGTGCGGGGTTCGGCCGAACAGGCACGCGGTCGCTGAAAGCGGCGCTGGAACTGCTGGGCCACGCCCCCTGCTACCACATGTCCACGGTGATCGCGGAGCCCTACCGGATCCGCCAGTGGCTGGAGGTCGGGGAGGGCCGCGGCCCCGGCTGGGACGAGGTGTTCACCGGTTTCCAGGCCGCGCTGGACTGGCCCGCCGCCGCGTACTGGCGGGAGCTCGCCGAGCACTACCCCGATGCGAAGGTGATCCTCACCGTTCGCGACCCCGACCGCTGGTACGACAGCGTCAGCGAGACCATCTTCGCCAGGGCACTCGCCGAGCGCCGCCCGCTGCCGCTGCGCCGCCGCGTGATCCGCCGGCTCGTGACACGCCGCGCCCCGGACTTCGCCCTCTACCCGCGCATGGCCGAAGCAACGATCTTCGACCGGGTCTTCGACGGCCGCATCGACGACCGCGCGCACGCCATCGAGGTCTACGAGCACCACCTGGCCGACGTGAAGGCCACGATCCCGCCCGATCGCCTGCTGGTCTTCGACGTCCGTCAAGGATGGGCACCCCTCTGCGAGTTCCTCGGCACCCCCATTCCCGACCAGCCCTTCCCCGAGAGCAATGAACGCACCGCCTGGCACGGCAAACGCCGCCGCCGCCTCCTCCGTCTGATCCTGCGCGGCCGCTGACGCCGAACCATCGCGCTCACCCGCACGTATTGCGTCCCGTGGGAACCGGGGGCACAGCGGCGCGCCCGGCGATCATGTTCCGCGATCGCCGCGCCTTCTGGTTGGGGACGGGCGCAGTCGTCGCAGGCGTGGTGCTGCACCTGCCGATGTTCCTCGGTGCGCACGACATGGAGTACCGGCTCGTCGGCATGCCCCTCGATCCCGGGATGCTCGCGGGAATGGGGTTGATCGTGGGCGGACTGGCCCTCTCCACCTACGGGCTCGTGCCCGCCCGCTCGGCCCGACGGCCCGACGACGCCGTCGCGAACCTGCGCGTCCAGACGCTCGACGAGGCACCGCTGCGGCTCACGCACGTCCTGCTGCTCCTCGTGATGGCGGCGGCGGTGACGATCGACGTGATGAAGCCGACCACGCTCGCGTTCGTGGTGCCCGGCATGGCGGAGGAGTACGGCCTGAAGTCGGCGCTGCACCCGGACGGCAACGTGCCCGTCGCCATCTTCCCGCTGTGCGCGCTGGTCGGCATGGTCGTCGGCTCGTTCACGTGGGGATGGCTCGGGGACCGGATCGGCCGCCGCGCGTCGATCCTGCTCGCGGGCCTGATGTTCATCGCGACATCGATCTGCGGCTCGATGCCGATGTTCGAGCTGAACCTCGTGATGTGCTTCCTGATGGGCATGGCGGTCGGCGGGATGCTGCCGATCGCGTTCGCCCTGCTCGCGGAGACGATGCCGGTCCGCCATCGCAGCTGGCTCATGGTGCTGATCGGAGGCGACGTCGCCGGCGCCTACGTCATCACGAGCTTGCTCGCATCGTGGCTGGAGCCGCAGTTCGGGTGGCGCGTGATGTGGCTGCTCGGGCTGCCGACCGGCGTGATGCTGATCCTGCTGAACCGCTGGATCCCCGAGTCGCCGCGCTTCCTGCTCGCCATGGGCCGGGCCACGGAGGCGCGGGCGGTCATGGAGCGCTTCGGGGCCCGCCTGGTGGCGGCCGACCCGGACGAGCCCGAAGACCACGCGCTCGAGAGCCGATACGCCCAGCTGTTCCGCAGGCCGTTCGGCGGGCTCACGGTCAGCGTGGCGCTGTTCGGGATCGGCTGGGGACTGGTGAACAACGGGTTCCTGCTCTGGCTACCCACCAACCTGCGCGCCGGCGGGCTGGACGCGGCCGCGGCCGACCGCCTGCTCGCGGACGCCGCGCTGATCGGCCTGCCCGCGACGTTCGTGGTCGCCTGGCTGTACGGGTTCTGGAGCAGCCGGTGGACGATGATCGCGCTCGCCGCGCTCACCGCCGCGACGCTTGGGACGTTCGCCGCGCTCGGCGACGAGGTCGGGCGCAACGCGGACGTCATGCGGGCGCTGATCGTGCTGCTGCTGGTAGGCACCAGCTCGATGCTGGCGATGCTCACGCCCTACGGTTCGGAGGTCTATCCGACGCGGATCCGGGCGCGCGGCACCGGGCTCGCGGGCATGTGCGCCCGCGCCGGCGGGCTGCTCGGCGTCGGCGTGGTGGTCGTCGGCATCGCGCCGCCGAGCATCCGCGGCGCGGCACTCCTCGGGGCGCTCCCGGTCGCGCTCGCCGCCGTCGCGGTCGGACGCTTCGGGATCGAGACGCGCCGGCGCGGGCTCGAGGAGATCACCTCGGCGGAACTGCACAAGGCCTTGGAGGCGCGATGACCAACACCGAGTACCTCATCGTCGGCGCCGGCCCGGCGGGGCTCCAGCTCGGCCACCACCTTCAGCAGGCGGGCCGGGACTACGCGATCCTCGAGGCCGGACCCGCTCCCGGCGGCTTCTTCCGCACGTTCCCGCGCCACCGGCGGCTGATCTCCATCAACAAGCCCCACACCGGCTGGGACGACCCGGAGCTCAACCTGCGG
>DASTOJ010000023.1:0-28865 GCA_035762565.1 Candidatus Methylomirabilota bacterium
ACGGCGATACAGCTCGGCCAGTCCCGCCCGCTTCGACGAGTCGGTGACCACGATGAAGTGGTACCGCGCCGTGTCGCCCCCGGTCGGCGCTTGAACGGCGATCTCCAGGCACTGCTGGATGACGGCAGGCGGTACCGGGCGGGTCAGGTCGAGGCGCCTCCGGATCGAGCGAGTCGTGGTCAGCAGCTCGTCGACGTGCGCGAGATCCATGGTCATCCTTTCCGTCGCGGGCGTCGAGCCGGGACGGCCGCTGCCGGCCGGGCGCGTCACCGCAGGCCGATGTCCCGCGCGACGGTCTCCAGGTGCAGCCCGGCGTCGCCGAAGTCGAGGCTCGCCGCGTGGATGCGCTTGTGGAGCAGGTGCAGCGGGTGTTCCTCGCAGTAGCCGATGGCGCCGAAGATCTGGTGGCCGCGCCGGGCGACCGTCAGGCACGCCTCGCCCGCGTACGCCTTGGCCGTCGCCACCTCGGCGCCGGCCGGCAAGCCCTCGCTGGCCTTCCAGGCGGCGACGTAGACGAGCCCGCGCGAGGTGTCGACGTCGCGCACGAGGTCGGCGCAGGCGTGCTGGATGGCCTGATAGGCGCCGATCGGCCGGCCACCCTGCACGCGGGTCTTGGCGTGCTCCACGGCGAGGTCGAGCACGCGCTGGGCGGCGCCGACCATCTCGGCGGTCCGGGCCAGCGCGCCGGCGGCGAGCGCTGCCGCCAGCGCCTCCGCCCCGCAGCCGGGAAGGCCGAGGCGATCCTGGGTCCGCACCTCGACCCTGTCGAACGTCACCTCGAAGGTCTTCTCGCCGCTGAGGGTGTCGAGAGGCACCTGCGCGATGCCGCGGCGGTCGGCCGGCAGCAGCAGCAGGTCGCCACCGCGCAGGCCGACGATGAGATCACTGGCCACGTGCGCGTTGTTGACGAAAAGCTTGGTGCCGGTCAACCGGCCCGGCACTTCGCACTGGAGCGAGATCGCCCCGGGGTCGAACGATCCACCATCCTCCACCAGCGCGAGCGTGACGATCCGCTCGCCCGCCGCCAGCCCGGGCAGCAGGCGCGCGCGCTGCTCGGCGCTGCCAGCGGCCATGAGCAGGGATGTCGCGACGACCGCACTCGCCACGAATGGCCCCGGCAGCGCGGCCCGGCCCATCTCCTCCACGAGCAGGATCACGTCGAGCAGGGAGCCGTCGCTGCCGCCGAAGTCGCCGGGGACCAGCAACCCCGGCCAGCCCAGCTCGGCCATCCGCCGCCAGAACGCCTCGTCGAAGCCGCGCTCGTCGAGCGCCAGTCGCTGCGCCGTCTCGGGCGGGCAGTGCCGGCGCAGGAAGTCGCGGGCGGTCGCCACGAGCAGCTGCTGCGAGGGCGATGGGCTGAAATCCATTCTCAGGCGCGCTTGTCGGCCGGCAGCCCGAGGCCGCGCACCGCCACGGTGGTGCGGAGGACCTCGGCGGTGCCGCCGGCGATCGTATGGCCGAGGCTCGTCAGGTAGTCGTGCGCCATGCGGCCGCCGAGCCGCGCGCCCCGCGAGCCCTCGCGCAGCGGGCCCCACGGGCCCAGCAGATCCATCCCGAGCCGCGCCAGCTTCTGGCCCAGCTCGTCGGCCATCACCTTGGCGACCGCCGTCTCGTACGTGATCGGCGCGGCGTCGCGCAGCAGGCAGGCGGCGCGGTAGAACAGCGTGCGCAGCGCCGCGATGTCGGTGGCCATGCCCGCCAGGCGCCGCCGGACGACGGGATCGCGCGCCAGCGGCGCGCCGTTCGCCATCGTGGTGTTGGCGTACTCGACGAGCTGGCGGAGCACGCGCTCCAGCGCCGGCGCCTTGTAGTAGCGGCCCCAGAAGCGGTCGGAGTCGAGGCCGTTGAGCAGCGCCTGGAACCCCTCACCCTCGGGGCCGAGCATCAGGTCGGCCGGCAGCCGCACGTCGTCGAGGAAGACCTCGTAGTGGTAGACCTCGCCGGTGAGGCTCCTGATGGGGCGGATGTCCATGCCCGGCGTGCCGTTGGGGACCACGAACATGCTGAAGCCGCGGCTGCGGCGGGCCTCGCGGCTGGTGCGCGTGAAGACGAGGCCATGGGTGGCGATGCCGGCGTGGCTCGACCAGATCTTGTGGCCGCGGATGATCCAGTGATCGCCGTCGCGCTTGGCCTCGGTGGTGAGCGACAGCAGATCAGACCCCGCGCCCGGCTCGCTGTAGCCCTGCCAGAACGTCGCCTCGCCGCGGGCGACGGCCGGTAGCACCTCGCGGCGCAGCCGCTCGGTGCCGTACTCGAGGATCGCGTCGGCCGTCTGCCAGGAGCCGGCCAGCGGCCCGAACGGCGCGCCGGCCCACGCCAGCTCCTCGAAGAGCACCAGCTTGAAGAGCATCGGGCGCTCGAGTCCGCCGTGCGCGCGCGGCCACGTCATGGCGAGCCAGCCGCGGGCGCCCAGCTCCCTCAGGAACGCGCGCGAGTGGGCGCCCGAGCCGTAGCCGGCGTCCATGCCGTCGAGCGGGAAGCGCTCGGCCGGATGGTCGGCAACGAAGCGGCGCACCTCGTCGCGGAAGGCCTCCTCCTCGGCGCTGAACCCGAACTCCATTGCTAGGCCATCGAGAGGCGGCTCAGCGGCGGACAGCCACCGCGCCGTCCTTGAGCACGAGCCGGACGCGGGCGGCGTCAGCCAGCACGCCGACGTCGGCGAGGGGGTCGCCCGTGACGGCGATCAGGTCGGCCCTCTTGCCCTTCTCGAGCGTGCCGATCTCGCGCTCGAGCCCCACGCACTCCGCCGCCCAGCCGGTGGCGGCCTGGATCGCCTGCATCGGCGTGAGGCCGGCGGCGACGAGCAGCGGCAGCTCGCCCGCGTTGGGCGGGTGGCCGTGACCGCCGGCGTCGGTGCCGGCCACGATCCGCACACCCGCGGCCAGCGCGCGTCGGATGCTCTCGCGGTGGTGCTCCTGCAGCGCTCGCGCCCGCTCGCGCACGTGCGGCGCCTTGGACTCACGGTGGTACTCGTAGACGAGCAGGGTGGGCGTGAAGACGACGCCGCGCTCGGCCATCATCGGGATCAGCTCGGGGTCCTCGTCGAGATAGCAGCCGTGCTCGATGGAGTCCACGCCGGCCTCGAGCGCCAGCCGCAGGCCGGAGCCGCCCAGCGCGTGGCACATGACCTTCCGCCCCTGCGCGTGCGCCTCGTCCACCAGCGCGCGCATCTCGTCGAGGTCGAACGCGGGATCGCGGGGCCCGTGGCCGGCGCGGGAGGAGGCGCCGCCCGTCGTCGCGCACTTGATGACATCGGCGCCGGCCCGGATCATCGTGCGCACCACGCGCCGGACCTCCGCCACGCCGTTGGCCACGCCGGCCGGCAGCGCGGGGTCGTGCGGCAGCAGGCACTCGTGGCCGGACGGGCTCACGCGGTCGCCGATGCCGCCGATGGGCGAGATGATCGCGACGGCGGTGAGGAGGCGGGGGCCGCGGATCAGCCCTTCGTCCACCGCGGCCCGGAAGCCGGCGTCGAGGCCGCCGGCGTCGCGCACGGTGGTGTAGCCCGCCGCGAGGGTCCGCTCGATCACTCGGCCGGTGCGGATGCTGCGCGTGCTGGCCGGCTCGCTCAGTCCCCACCGGGCCGCCAGCTCGTAGCCGTGGAATGCCAGGTGGTCGTGGCAGTCGATGAGGCCGGGCAGGACGGTCAGGCCCGAGACGTCGATCACCTCGTGCGACGACGGCCATGAGCCGGCGGCGCCGGTCGTGATGCCCTCCACCCGCCCATCGTGGACGACCAGCGTCGCGTCGCGCACCGGGGGCGCGCCGGTGCCGTCGATCAGCGTCGCCCCCCGGAGGACCGTCATGGCTCTACGAGAGCTGGAATCCGTAGAGCCGCGCGGCGTTCTCGCAGACGACCTGGCGGCGCACGCCGGCCGGCAGGTGGCCCAGCTCGCGCTCGATGTACTCCTTCGAGTCGGGCCAGACGCCGTCCGGGTGCGGGAAGTCCGAGCCCCACATGACCTTGTCGGCGCCCAGCTCGTCGAGCAGCTTCACGCCGATCGGATCGGTCTGGTACGTCGCCCAGCACTGCCGCTTCCAGTACTCGCTGGGCGGCATCGTGAGCGACAGGTCCTTGAACTGGTCCTCCCACTCGGCGTCCATGCGCCACAGCACGTAGGGGATCCAGCCGATGCCCGACTCGCCCAGCACCAGCCGCAGGCGCGGGTAGTGCTCGAGCGCGCCGCTGAAGATCATGGAGGTCAGCACATTGGACATGTTGAGCTGGAACGCGGTGATGTTGGTGGCGAACGCCGCGCGCGCGACCGGCAGGGGAACGTCCGGCGCGTCGGGCAGCGCGGCCCGGGTGGGGTCGGAGCCGACCAGCATGATCTTGCGGATGTGATCGGGCACGTAGCCGCCGACCGTGTGGAAGTGCAGCGGCAGCCCGGTGGCGTTGATGACCTCCCACAGCGGGTTCCAGTACGGGTCCCAGAGCGGCTTGAGGTCGGGCGAGTTGGCGATGTCCAGTCCGCGCAGGACGCCGCGCTTGGCCACCCGCTCGACCTCGGTGATCGCGGCGTCGATCGGGTTGTTCGGGATCGACGCCAGCCCGGCGAACCGCCCGGGGTGGCGCGCGCAGAAGTCGTCGGCCAGCCACTCGTTGTAGATGCGCATCACCTCGACGGCGGCCTCCGGATCGTTCAGCCGGCTGCTGGCGCCGAGCACGCCATAGAGCACCTCGGCCTGCACGCCGTCGCGGTCCTGGTCCTTGATCCGCAGATCGGGGTCGGTGAGCCGGCGGATGCCGCGCCGGCCGTCGTCGTAGAGGCCCGTCTCCGCCATGCGGTCGGCACGATGGATCTTGCCGGGGACGTACTGGCGGCCGGCCGAGCCCATCCCGTTCATCACGCCCAGGTTGGCGCCCTTCTTCGTCGTCCACACCTTCCCCTGGGGACCGTCGGCGACGTACGGCATGCGGTCGCGCATCCCCGGCCCGGCGTGCGTGGTGAAGAGCTCGGGCGGCAGCCAGCAGAGATCCACGTGACAGTCGGCGGAGATGAGCTCGTAGCGCATCGAAGGCTCCTTCTCCCTGGTCGGGGACCCGAGTATACCGCTAGTCCTGAAGGTCGAGGACGAGCGCGGCGTGGTCGCTCAGGGCGAGGCCCCGGCCGGCCCGACGCCGCACGCCCCAGTCGTAGACGATGCCCTTCAGCCGTGGCTGCAGCTGGCGGTTGACGAACGCCTGGTCGAGCCGGAAGCCGTTGCGCCCGTTCGGCGAGTACCAGGTGTAGGCGCGCTCGAGACCGCGCAGGAGCCGGAACGCGTCGGCCCACCCGAGCCGGTCGACCGCCTCCAGCCAGGCGACCTCGCGCGGGCCGAACACCGGCACCTCCTCGTCGAGGTCGGGCCGCCCCGTGTTGGTGTCGCCGAGGAGCAGGGCCGGGCCGCGCCGCCAGCGATCGATCATCGCCAGCACCTCCGCGTAGAAGGCGTCCTTGCGGCCGGTCACCCGGTTGGGGACGTGCATGACGCCGGCGGTGAACGGGCTCGGCGCGGCGACCTCGGCCAGCAGCCAGCGGCCGGGCTCGGCGGCCGGCTCGGCCCGCCCGCGCACGCGGCGCAGCGGCCAGCGCGACGCGAGCAGCAGGCCGTTGGCCGCCCCGGTGGCCGTCGTGCACTGATGGGTGAGCCCGTGCTCGGCGAGCGCCGTGGCAACCGCGAGGCTGGGCGGGGTGCCGCGGAACTCGCAGAGCGCCACGACGTCGGGCGTCCACGTCGCCAGGCGCGCGCCGATGCGCCGGGCTCGGAGGCCGCCGCCGGCGCAGATGTTCCAGAACACGATGCGCATGGTGCGGGCGATTCTAGCGCCCCGCAGCCGCCTCGGCGAGGACGCGGCCCGGACCTTCCGCCGCGCGCTGAGCGAGCTGCCGTGGCTGCCACTGCTCTCGGGCCGGCCGTCACGGGCGTTGGTCGCCCTCGCGCCGCTCCTGCTCGGGCCGCTCGGGCTCGTAGCCGCCGCTCCCATAGCCGCCCCAGCTCCGCTCCCCGCCGTGGCGGAACTGTCCGTGGGCGAGGTCGTCGACCGTCCCCGCATGGACGACGAGCCCATTGCGCACGCTGACGACCCCGGGGAGCCGCTTAACGATCGCCTCCGCGGCCTGGCGTTCGGCCTCTGTCACGACGCGCCCCGTCAACTCGATCGAGCCGCCGGCGGCGGTCACCCCGATGGCGTGCGGCCGTGTGGTCGGGTTGGCCAGCAGCATCGCCCGGGCCAGGGCGGCCAGGCTGCGGTCGCGCAGAGCCTGACGCGCGAGGTCGGTCGACACGAGGCGATCGTCCGCGAGCATTTCCCGGAGCACGGTGACGGCGCGGGCCACGCTCAGCCGCTCGGTGTTCAGCACGATGTCGTACAGCAGCGGGGCTTCCCAGTCGAGGTGATAGAGGTACCGGACGCGCGCGGCCAGGTCGTGGTCGGCGTGCCGCACGTACGCCAGCGACGCCTCCGCCGTGAAGCCTTGCTGCCCCTCGATCCGCTCGGCCCGCACATCCTCGGGAGCGATCACGCGGACCCGCAGGGCGTGCGGGACGTCGCGGAGGATCACGGTCGAGGCGCGGCCGACCAGCACGACGTTGTCCCGGGCGGCCATCTCGAGCACCGTGGCCTCGACGTAGGTTGCGTAGCGCTGCTGGCTCTGGCGGAACCGATCCCACAGCGTCGGCTTCTCCTCGGTGGCGTGCTTCAGCTCGCCCACGTCCTCCCCGAAGGACTCCGCCGCCTTGGTGATGATCTCCCGGTCCGCGAACTCCCACCCGAGCGCCGTGGCCAGCGCCCGTCCGATCTCCGTGCCCCGGCTTCCCACCGTCTCGGACATGGCAACGAGACTCATCGCCAACCCTCCTCTGAATGCACGAACGCCCCCACCGGCCAATCGCATGGCCGATGAGGGCGCAGACGAGAACACCCGCGAACCCGTCCTGGCGCCATGCGGCGCTCCTTGCCGCTCGGACGTTTCGCCCCTCGAGGACTTGCGGGCCCATCTAAGCGCGTCCGGGGGGTGCCGTCAAGCGCTGGGGGGCAGGCGGGCGGAGGGCGTGGGGGTCAGCCGTTCGCTCGGCCGATCTCCGCGACGATGGCCCGCGCTGCCGCGGCCGGATCGGGGGCCGCGCTGATCGGCCGGCCGACGACCAGGTAGTCGGCGCCGGCCAGCACGGCGGCGCCGGGCGTGGCCGTCCGCGCCTGATCGTCGTGGCGCTCGGCCGGGCGAATGCCCGGCGTCACGATCACCCACGAGCGGCCGAGCCCCAGGCGTAGCGGCGCGATCTCCCGCGCCGACGCGACGCATCCGTCGAGGCCGGCCTCCCGTGCCCGCTCCGCGAGACGCAGGACATGGGCGTCCACCGTGCCCGGCACCCCGACCTCGGTCTCCAGCGTTCGGCGGTCCAGGCTGGTCAGCACGGTCACGCCCAGCACCAGCGGGCGCGGGATCGCGAACTCCTTCGCCGCCGTGGCCGCCGCCTCGGCGCCCGCCCGCATCATCGCCAGACCGCCGCTCGCGTGGACGTTCAGCATGAACACGCCCAGCCGCGTGGCCTCGCGCGCCGCGCCGGCCACGGTGTTCGGGATGTCGTGGTACTTTAGGTCGAGGAACACCCGATAGCCGCGCTTGAGCGCGCGCTCGACGGCGGCGGGGCCGGCGGCGGTGAAGAGCTGCGAGCCGATCTTGCAGCCGCCGACCACTCCAGCGAGCCGTTCGAGCAGCGCCTCGGCCTCCTCCAGCTGCGCGACGTCGAGCGCGACGAACAGCCGGTCGGTGGGCTCAGGCATCCGCGTGGTACTCCTGCAGCGTGCGCACCTCGTGCTCGCCCTTCAGCAAGGCCTCGATGGCGCCGACGGCGGCCTGGGCGCCGTCCACGGTCAGGTGATAGGGGATGTTCTGGTTCACGGCCGTGCGACGGATGAGGTAGGAGTCCTTGCGCGCGCGGCCGTCGCCCGGAGTCTCGATCACCAGGGCGATCTCGCCCTGCTTCATGAGGTCGAGGACGTTGGGGCGGTGGCCGTCGCCCACCTTGTGGACGACCTCCACCGTCATGCCCTGGCGCTCGAGCATCCGGGCGGTGCCGGTCGTCGCCACCAGCCCGAAGCCCATCTCGACCAGCCGGCGCGCCAGCGAGGCGACGGTGCGCTTGTCGCGCTGGCGCACCGAGATGAAGATCTTGCCCGACGACGGCAGGGTGGAGCCGGCCGCGATCTGGGACTTCAGATACGCCTTGCGGAAGTCGCGCGCGATGCCCATCACCTCGCCGGTGGACTTCATCTCGGGGCCGAGGACGGTATCCACCTCGGGGAACTTGATGAACGGGAACACCGACTCCTTGACCGCCACGTGGCGGTGCTCGACGTCCTCGATCCCGGTCAACCCGGCGACGCTCTCGCCCAGCATGGCGCCGGTGGCCACCTTGGCCAGGGCCACCCCGATCGCCTTGGAGACGAACGGCACCGTGCGGGAGGCGCGCGGGTTCACCTCGAGCACGTAGACGACGTCATTGCGGATCGCGAACTGCACGTTGATGAGGCCCACCACGCCGAGCGCCCGGGCCAGCGCCTTGGTCTGCTCCGCCAGTGCCCGCACCTGGACCTCGTCCAGCGAGTAGGGGGGCAGCGCGCAGGCGGCGTCGCCCGAGTGCACGCCGGCCTTCTCGATGTGCTCCATGACGCCGCCCACCACCACGTCCTGGCCGTCGCTCACCGCGTCCACGTCGATCTCGAGGGCGTCCTCCAGGAACTTGTCGATGAGGATCGGGTGCTCGGGCGCGACCTTCACCGCCTCGTGGACGAACTGGACCAGGTCCTGGTCGTCGTGGACGATCTGCATGGCGCGGCCGCCCAGCACGTACGAGGGCCGCACGAGGACCGGATAGCCGATGGTGCCGGCGATGGCGCGCGCCTCGTCGATCGAGCGGGCGGTGGCGCCGGCCGCCTGGTGCAGGCCCAGCTCGGTGATCAGCGTGTTGAAGCGCTGGCGGTCCTCGGCCCGGTCGATGGCGTCGGGCGAGGTGCCCAGGATCGGCACACCCGCCGTCTGCAGCGGCACCGCCAGCTTGAGCGGCGTCTGCCCGCCGAACTGCACGATCACGCCCAGCGGACGCTCCTTGTCGACGATGTTGAGGACGTCCTCGAGCGTCAGGGGCTCGAAATACAGGCGGTCCGAGGTGTCGTAGTCGGTGGAGACCGTCTCCGGATTGCAGTTGATCATGATGGCTTCCACGTCGCGCTCGCGCAGGGCGTAGGCGGCGTGGACGCAGCAGTAGTCGAACTCGATGCCTTGGCCGATGCGGTTGGGGCCGGAGCCGAGGATCACGACCTTGCGGCGGGCGGACGGCGGCGCCTCGTCCTCCTCCTCGTAGGTCGAGTAGAGGTAGGGCGTGTGGGCCACGAACTCGGCGGCGCAGGTGTCGACGGTCTTGAAGGTCGCGGTGATGCCCTGGCGCGTGCGCAGCGCGCGCACCTCGGCCTCCGCGCGCCCGGTGAGCGTGGCGATGCGACGGTCGGCGAAGCCGAGCTGCTTGGCCTTGCGCAGCACGCGCGCGTCGTCGGGCGCGGCGGCGATCGTGCGCTCGAAGGCGACGATCTCGCGGATGTTGTCGAGGAACCACGGGTCGATCTTCGAGAGCGCGTGGATGTCGGCGGTCGACAGGCCGGTCCGGTAGGCGTCGCCGATGGCGAACAGCCGGTCGGGATTTGGCACCCGGATCAGCTGCCGCAGCTCGTCGGCGTCGGCCGGCCGGTCGAGCGTCAACCCCCAGCGGTCCTGCTCGAGAGATCGAACGGCTTTCTGGAGCGCCTCTTTGAAGGTACGGCCAATGGACATGACTTCGCCGACGGACTTCATCTGCGTCGTGAGCGTGCGGTCGGCCTCGGGGAATTTTTCAAACGCCCACCGCGGGATCTTCACCACGCAGTAGTCGAGCACGGGCTCGAACGAGGCCGGCGTCTCCCGGGTGATGTCGTTGCGGATCTCGTCGAGGCGGTAGCCGACCGCGAGCTTGGCGGCGATCTTGGCGATGGGAAAGCCGGTGGCCTTGGAGGCCAGGGCCGAGGAGCGGCTCACGCGCGGGTTCATCTCGATGACGACCATCCGGCCGTCGTCGGGGTTC
Organism: Candidatus Methylomirabilota bacterium; assembly: GCA_035762565.1. Lineage (GTDB taxonomy): Bacteria > Methylomirabilota > Methylomirabilia > Rokubacteriales > CSP1-6 > AR5. The sequence goes on from DASTOJ010000023.1 coordinate 10,099, forward strand.
ACGGCGAACTGGATGTTGGAGCCACCCGTCTCCACGCCGATCTCGCGGATGATGGCGACGGCGGCATCCCGCATCAGTTGATACTCTTTGTCCGTGAGTGTTTGAGCAGGTGCGACTGTTATCGAATCCCCCGTGTGGACACCCATCGGGTCCAGATTTTCAATCGAGCAGATGATCACCGTGTTATCGGCCAGGTCGCGCATCACCTCCAGCTCGAACTCCTTCCAGCCGATCACGGACTCCTCGATCAGCACGCTGCCGACCGGCGACGCCTGCAGCCCCCAGCGCACGCCGTCCTCCAGCTCCTCGGGGTTGTACGCGATGGAGGCCCCGGTGCCGCCCAGCGTGAAGGAGGGGCGGATGAGGGCAGGGTAGCCGACGGTGCGGATGATCGCCCGGGCCTCGTCCAGCGAGCGCGCGTAGCCGGAGCGGGGGAGGCTGAGCCCGATGCGCTCCATCGCCTGCTTGAAGAGCGCGCGGTCCTCGGCCTTGCGGATCGCCGGGATCGTGGCCCCGATCAGCTCGACGCCGAAGCGGTCGAACGTGCCGTCCTCGGCGAGCGCGACGGCCAGGTTCAGCGCCGTCTGGCCGCCCAGCGTGGGCAGCAGCGCGTCCGGCCGCTCGCGCTCGATGATCTTCGCCACGAACTCCGGCGCCAGCGGCTCCACGTAGGTGCGGGCCGCCATCTCGGGGTCGGTCATGATCGTGGCCGGGTTGCTGTTCACGAGGACGACCTCGAAGCCCTCCTCGCGTAGCGCGCGGCAGCCCTGGGTGCCCGAGTAGTCGAACTCGCAGGCCTGGCCGATGACGATCGGTCCCGAGCCGATGATCAGGATCTTCCGGAGGTCGGCGCGCCTTGGCACCTACTCCTCGACCAGCCCGTAGACGATCGACGTCTCCGGCGCGGCCTCCTCACGCTTGTAGAGCACGTCGTCGATCCGCCCGCTGCCGACCCAGACGACCTGGCCGTCGCCCCACAGCTGCTCGCCGAGCACGCTCATGCGGCGGTCGACGCGCTCGCGGATGGCCTTGGCCTCCAGGGACGCCTCGCTCTGGCTCGTGAACGACGCCCACTCGGGCTTCTGCCCGGCCCCCTCCACCTTGCGGTACGAGATCAGGTACTTGTTCATGGTCCTGGATCAGCCTCCGTTCCGGATGTCACGCTCGCGTGTCATGAGGTCCGTGAACCGTCCGAACAGGTAGCTCGCGTCGTGGGGGCCGGGCGACGCCTCCGGGTGGTACTGCACGCAGAACACCGGCAGCTCGCGGTGTCGCAGCCCCTCGCACGTGCCGTCGTTGAGGTTCAGGTGCGTCGGTTCCCAGCCGCGGCCGGCCACCGAGGCGGGGTCGACGGCGAAGTTGTGGTTCTGCGAGGTGATCTCCACGCGGCCCGTCGCCAGGTCCCGCACGGGATGGTTGGCGCCGTGGTGGCCGAACGGCAGCTTGTAGGTGCGCCCGCCGGCGGCCAGCCCGATGATCTGGTGCCCCAGGCAGATGCCAAAGACCGTCACCTTGCCGATGAGCTCGCGCACCGCCTCGATCAGATACGGCACGCCTTCCGGGTCCCCCGGCCCATTCGAGAGAAACACACCATCCGGTTTCCGTTCGAGGACCGCCGGGGCCGGCGTCCCCGCCGGCACGACCGTGACCTCGCAGCCGGCCGTGCGGAGCTGGCGCAGGATGTTCAGCTTGATCCCCGCGTCGTAGGCCACGACCTTGAACCGGGCCGGCGGCGGAGCGATATAGCCCCGCTCCAGCGTCCACTCCCCCTCCGGCCAGCCGAAGGGGGTCCCGACGGTGACCTCGTTCACCAGGTCGCGGCCGACGATCTGGGGCAGCGCCCGGGCGCGCGCGCGCAGGCGGTCCAGGTCGGTCTCCGCCGTGGAGACGATCCCGTCCTGCGAGCCGTGGTCGCGCAGGTGGCGCGTGAGGGCGCGGGTGTCGATGTCCTGCAGCCCGACGATCCCGTGGGTCTTGAGGTACTGATCGAGGCTCACCCGGCCGCGCCACGAGGACGGAGACGCGGACGCCTCCTTGACGATCAGCCCGTTCACCCACGGCCGCCGCGACTCGACGTCCTCGTCGTTGCACCCATAATTGCCGATCATCGGGTAGGTCAGCGTCACGATCTGGCCTCGGTACGACGGGTCGGTCAGGATCTCCTGATACCCCGACATCGCAGTGTTGAAGATGACTTCACCCGTGGCTTCGCCCTCGGCGCCCAGCGCCTCACCGCGGAACACGCGGCCGTCGCGAAGGACGAGCAGCGCTTCCTTCACTGCCATGCGATCCGGCCTCCCACGATGGTCATCCACGGCCGTCCCGTCAGCGTCCAGCCCCCGAACGGCGTGTTGCGGCTGCGCGACTCGAACCGCGCCGGGTCCACCGTCCACTCGGCGCTGGGGTCGAGGATGGTGAGGTCGGCCGGCGACCCCGGTGCCAGGCTGCCGCCGGGCAGGCCGAGCAGCCGGGCCGGGTCGCGGCTCAGCCGCGCCACCAGGGTCGGCAGCGGCAGGATGCCCGGCCTCACCAGTCGGTCCAGCAACAGTCCAACTGCCGTCTCCAGCCCGACGATCCCGAAGGCCGCCCGGTCGAACTCGCCCTCCTTCTCGCTGAGCGCGTGGGGGGCGTGGTCGGTGGCGATGCAGTCGATCGTCCCCTCGAGCAGGCCCTCCAGCAGGGCCTCGGTGTCGCGCCGGGACCGGAGCGGCGGGTTCATCTTGGTGTTGACGTCGAACGAGCGCACCGCCTCGTCGGTCAGCAGCAGGTGATGGGGCGTCACCTCGGCGGTCACGCGCACGCCCCGCGCCTTGGCCTCGCGCACCAGCCGGACGGCGCCGGCCGTGGACAGGTGCGCGACGTGCAGGTGGGCGCCCGTCAGCTCGGCGAGCAGGATGTCACGGGCGACCATGACGTCCTCGGCGGCGGCCGGCACGCCGGGCACGCCCAGCTCGGTGGAGACGACACCCTCGTGCATGGCGCCGCCGTCGGCGAGGTGGTCGTCCTCGGCGTGGCTGATCACCGGCACGCCGAACGGCAGCGTGTACTCCATCGCCCGCCGGTAGAGGGCGGCGTTCATCACGCACTTGCCGTCGTCGGAGAACGCCACGCAGCCGGCCTCGGCCAGCTCCGCCAGCTCGGCCAGCTCCTTGCCGCCCAGGCCGCGGGTCACGGCGCCGATCGGGTAGACGCGCACCGCGCCCTCGGCGGCGGCCCTGGCGCGGATGTAGTCGGTGATCGAGCGGTTGTCGTTGACCGGGTGGGTGTTGGCCATGCAGCAGACGGCGGTGAAGCCGCCCGCCGCCGCCGCCCGGGTGCCGGTGGCGACGGTCTCCTTGTATTCGAAGCCGGGCTCGCGCAGATGCACGTGGATGTCGATGAAGCCCGGGCACACGACCTTGCCGGCGGCGTCGATGACGGCCGCGCCGTCCGGCGCCGGCAGCCCGCTGCCGAGGCGCTCGACACGGTCGCCCTTGACGAGCACGTCCTGCACGGCGTCCATCGAGCCGGCCGGATCGACCACGCGCCCGTTGCGGATCAGCAGGCTCATGGCTCGCCCCCGCCCTTGTTGCCGGCCAGCAGGAACAGCACCGCCATGCGCACGGCCACGCCCTTGGCCACCTGGTCGAGGATCACCGAGTAAGGGCCGTCGGCCAGCTCCGGCGAGAGCTCCACACCGCGGTTCACCGGCCCCGGATGCATGATCAGCACGTCGGGCCGGGCGTGGGCGGAGAGCTTGTCGAGCGTCAGCCCCCAGTAGCGCGAGTACTCGCGCACCGAGGGGATGAGGCCGGCCGTCATTCGCTCCTGCTGCAGCCGCAGCATCATGATCACGTCCACGTCGCGGATGGCGTCCTCCAGGCGGTAGGAGACCTTCACACCCAGCTCCTGGACGAACGGGGGGATGAGCGTGGGCGGCCCCGCCACCGTGACCGTCATGCCCAGCTTGCGCATGCCGTGGATGTTGGAGCGGGCCACCCGGCTGTGGGCGATGTCGCCGACGATGGCCACGCTGAGCCCCTCGAAGTGGCCCTTGTGCTCCCGGATCGTCAACAGATCCAGCAGCGCCTGGGTCGGGTGCTCGTGGGCGCCGTCACCGGCGTTGACGACCGCGCACGGCAGCGCCCGCGCCAACACGTCGGCCGCCCCTGCCGACGAGTGGCGGACGACCACGACGTCCGGGCTCATCGCGGCGATGTTCTTCGCGGTGTCGATGAAGCTCTCGCCCTTGGCGGCGCTGGAGCCGCCCGCGGAGAAGTTGATGACGTCGGCCGACAGCCACTTGCCGGCGATCTCGAACGAGGTGCGGGTGCGGGTGGAGTTCTCGTAGAACAGGTTCACGATCGTCTTGCCGCGCAGCGCCGGCACCTTCTTGATCTCGCGCCCGGCGATCTCCTGGAGCGACGCCGCCGTGTCGACCAGCATCAGGATCTCGACGGCGTCCAGCTCCCGCATCGACACGAGGTCCTTCCGGCTCCAGCCCATGTCAGGCCTCCTCCGGCGCTTCGATGACCACGCGATCCTCTCCGTCGTGCTCCCGCAGCCGTACGGCCACGCTCTCGCGCTTGGACGTCGGCAGGTTCTTGCCGACGAAATCCGGCCGGATCGGCAGCTCGCGGTGCCCCCGATCGACGAGAATCGCCAGCTGGATCATTCCCGGCCGTCCCAGATCGATCAGGGCGTCCAGCGCGGCCCGGACGGTGCGCCCGGTGTACAGCACGTCGTCGACCAGGATCACCGTCTTGTTCTTGATGGAGAACGGGATGTCGGTGCCCCGGATCACCGGAGCGCCGCGCATGTCGAGGTCGTCCCGGTAGAGCGTGATGTCGAGCGTGCCCACCGGCAGCGTGGCGCCGTCGATGGCGGCGATCTTGGCGGCCAGGCGCTGGGCCAGCGTCACGCCGCGGGTGCGCAGGCCCACGAAGGCCAGGTCCTTGGCGCCGCCGTTTTTTTCCAGGATCTCGTGGGCGATGCGGGTGAGCGCGCGGTCGAGCGCGGCGTCGTCGAGCACCTGCGCTTTCTCGCGCAGGCGGGGCGGTCGGGTCGTCATGAACTCTCCTTGCGAACCTCACGGGGCCCGCTTAAAGGAAGAGGGCAACGGTCGAATGCCACTCTACCCGGGCGGTCGCACTCCTGTCAACGGCTCGTCGCGCGCGGCCAGCAGCGCCATGAGCTGATCGAGGTTCACCGGCTTGGTGATGTGGGCGTCGAAGCCGGCGGCGATGGCCTGCCGCACGTCCTCGGCCTGGCCGTAGCCCGTCAGCGCGATGAGGCGCGTGCCGGCCAGCGCGTCGTGGGCGCGCAGGCGGCGCGCCACCTCCAGGCCGTCGATGTCGGGCAGCCCGATGTCGCACAGCACGACGTCGGGACGCAGGCGCCCGGCGAGGATCACCGCCTCCTCCCCCCGGCCGGCCCCCTCCACGCGCGCGCCCTCGGCCTCCAGCATGAACGACAGCACCGCGCGGGTATCGTCGTCGTCCTCCACGACGAGGATCGAGCGCCGGCCCAGCCGTCCGGTCCGGCGGCCGACGTCGTCCAGGGCCGCCGGCTGGCTCGGCGCCAGCGGCAACTCCACGCGGAAACACGCCCCCCGGCCGGCGCCCTCGGAGCTGGCGCCCACGCGGCCGCCGTGCAGCTCGGTCAGGCGCCGGACGAGATCCAGCCCGATGCCGAGCCCGCCAGCCCGTGTCTCCTTGCCCTGCCGGAAGGCCTCGAAGATCACCGGCACGTCCTCGGGCGCGATCCCCTCGCCGGTGTCCTCGACCTCCAGCACGGCCTGCTCGCCGTCGGCGCGCAGGCGCACGGCGACGCGGCCGCCCGGCGGCGTGAACTTGAGCGCGTTGGCGATGAGGTTGGAGGTGATCTGCTGCAGCCGGGCGCCGTCGCCCCACAGCGTCAGCGGCGTGTCCGGCAGCGCGGCGGTCAGCCGCAGGCGCTTGAGGACGGCGGGCTCCTCGAACATCTCCACGGCGGTGCGCACGGGCGCGCGCAGGTCCAGCGTCTCGAACCGCAGGGTGAACTTGCCGTGCACGATGCGCGAGAGGTCGAGCAGGTCGTCGACCAGCCGCACTTGCTGGCGGATGTTGCGGTGGATCGCCTCCAGGGCGCGGGTGGTGACCTCGTCGAGGCCGCGATGGCGGCGCAGCACCTCCGTCCAGCCCAGGATCGGCTGCAGCGGCGTGCGCAGCTCGTGGGAGAGCGCGGCGATGAACTGGTCCTTGAGCCGGCTGGCCTCCTCGGCCGTCTCCCGCGCGCGCTCGAGGTCGGCCCGGTTCCGCTCCTGGTCGGTCACGTCCTTCCAGGTCACCAGCACCGCCTCGACGCTGCCGTCGGGCCGGCGGAGCGGATGCGAGCTGGCCCGCAGGTGGCGGCGGCCGTCGAGCGGATGCTCGACGGTCACCGGCAGGTCGGTGACCGACTCGCCGCGCAGGGCCCGGGACGAGGGGTATGCGTCGGGCGGCAGCGGACGGCCCTCCGGGTCGAACAGGGGCTGCCGGCGGACGCGCTCCGCCAGGCTCATGCCCTCGCGGAACTCGAGCATCCGCCGGCCCGCGTCGTTGACGAACACGAGCCGGCCTTCCGCGTCCACGACGAAGACGCCCTCCTCTACCAGGTGCACGATGGCCTCGAGGCGGGCCGCCGCCCGGGCGACCTCACGCTCGAGCCGGGCGGCCTCGGTGATGTCGTGGAAGACCGCCAGCACGCGCTCGCCCGCCGCCAGCGGGACCGCGTTGACGACGCAGGTGAGCGCGCGCCCGTCGAGCTCCAGGGACAGCTCGGCGCCGATCACCGCCTGACGCTGGGCCAGCGCCCGCGCGATCGGGTGCAGCGCAGCCGGCAGCTCGGCGCCGTCCGGCGTGCGGGCGATGACCCGCGCGAGGTGCTCACCGATGGGACGGCCCACGTCGCGGTCGGCGCCGAGGAGCTGGACGGCGGCGAGGTTGACGCGCTCGACCACGCCGTCGGCGCCGACCAGCAGGACGGGCTCGACCAGCGCGTCGAGAACCGCCCGGAGGATCCCGGGAAGCTCGAGCGGCCGGCGTGGGTCACTGCTCACTGCATGGTCCTGTGGCCGGAGAGGCTGTCCGAGGATAGCATGCGGTCGAGCGGCGGCTTCTTCAGGGCCCGCCGGAGGTCCGGCCAGTCGGCGACGTAGATGGCCACGTCGGTGAGGCGCTCGCCCGTCCAGAACAGCGTGACGGCGGCGGCCGGCCGGCCCCGCCGCAGGAAGTAGCCGGTGCAGACCGCCGGGATCAACACCTGGTTCAGCGAGCCCCCGCGGATGCCGAGGAAGCGGCCGAAGAAGCCGAAGCTCACGTGCCCGGCCTCGTGGAAGACGACGTCCACCGGGTGGATGAAGGCCAGCACGCCGCCACCGGCCGGCGTCCCCGGCGGGCCAGGACGGGGGGAGCTAGGCCCGCCATCGCTCGATCACCTCGTGGCGCGCCTCGATGGTCACGCGCCCGCGCTTGACGACGAGCGTGCGGGGGGCCAGCGTGGCGATCGCGTCGTCGGGGCTGGCGCAATCCCAGGCGACGAGATCGGCGCGGCAGCCCGGGGCCAGGCCGTAGTCGGGCAGGCGGAGCATGCGCGCCGGATGCAGCGTGATGGCGGCCAGCAGCGCGCGGAGGTCCGCCGGCGTGCCCATGTGCGCCGCCACGGCGGCCACGAAGGCCATGTGGGCGAGATCGGCCGTGCCCACCGGCGTGAACGGATTGCGGATGTTGTTGGAGGCCAGGGCCACCGGCACGCCGGCCTGCAGCAGCCGGCGCACCGGGGCGAGGCCGCGTCGCACGTTGCCGTCGTCCTTGCGCCCCATCAGGTAGAGGTCGGTGGCGGGCAGGCAGATCACGCCGAGGCCGGCGGCGGCGATCTCGGCGACGATCTCGTCCTGCCGGAAGCCCGGCACCGCCGCCAGCTCGGTCACGTGGCCGACGGCGACGCGCCCCTGCCAGCCGGCCCGCACAGTCTGAGCCGCGATCTCGCGCACGTGCAGGTGCTCGGGCTCGTCGGCGAAATCCACGTGGAAGTCGGCGTCCACCCCGAAGGCCGTGGCCAGGGCGAACACGATGCGGATGTGCTCGAGGCCGTCGCGGTCGTTGTAGGGACAGCCCCCCACCAGGTCGGCGCCCATCGTGAGCGCGCGGCGCAGGAGCCCCTCGGTGCCGGGCGCCTGCCCGATGCCCTCCTGCGCGAAGGCGCAGAGCTGCAGGTCGAGGGCCGGAGCGTACTCCTCGCGCAGCGGCAGCATGGCTTCCATCCCCGTGAGCCCCACGAGCGGGTCCACCTCGACGTGCGTCCGCATGGCCGTGGTCCCCGCACGCACCGCCAGGTCGAGGACGCGGCGCGCCCGCGCCTGGACGTCCTCCACGGTGAAGGCCTGCTTGGCCTCGCCAGTGAGGCGGATCGCCTCGTCCAGCGTCCCGGCGGTAGCGCTGATGCGGTCGTTCAGCAGGGCCTTGTCGAGGTGGATGTGCGATTCGACGAGGCCCGGGGTCACCAGGCGGCCGTCGAGGTCGAGCGTCTCGCGGGCCGCCCGGCCGGTGGCGTCGATGGCGGCGATGCGCTCGCCGTCGATGGCGATGTCCACGAGACCCTCCCGGTCGGGCAGACGCGCGCCACGCAGCAGGAGATCCACGGCGAGAGCATTCTTACACGGCGAGGGGCGCGGCGTGTCCAGGCGTTGGCGCTCGGCGATCTGGCGTCGTAGGCTAGGGAGCCCATGACGGTGCTGCCCTTGGCGGGATATCGGGTGCTCGAGCTGGCGCATCTCGTGGCCGGACCGGCGTGCGGGATGTATCTCGCCGACATGGGCGCGGACGTCGTGAAGATCGAGCAGCCGGGCAGCGGTGACGCCTCGCGCACGACGTACGGCACCCAGTACGGCGGCGAGAGCGCGGTGTTCCTGACCATCAACCGGAACAAGCGCAGCGTCGCCGTGGATCTCGCGCGGCCCGAAGGGCGGCTCGTGTTCGAGCGGCTCGCCGCCCAAGCCGACGTCGTGATCGAGGCCTATCGCGGCGGCGTGGCCGAGCGGCTCGGCGTCGACTGGACGCGCCTGGCCCCGCTCAACCCCCGGCTGGTCTACTGCTCCCTATCGGCGTTCGGTCCCGACGGACCGTGGCGTGACAAGCCCGGCGTCGACATGCTCGTGCAGGCGATGGGCGGGCTCATGGCCGTGATGGGCGAGCCGGACGGGCCGCCGGTGCTCTGCGGCGCGCCCGTGCTCGACACGATCGGCGCGCTGATGGCCGGTCAGGGCATCCTCACGGCGCTGCTCCACCGGGAGCGCACCGGGCAGGGGCAGCGCGTGGACGTCTCGCTGCTGAACGGCACGCTCTTGGCGCACGCGGCGCGGCTGGCGATCTTCCTGGCGACCGGCGCCGAGCCGGGGCGCTGGGGCAGCGGGCATCCCTACATCGTCCCGTTCCAGGCTTTCGAGGCGCGCGACGGCTGGGTCTACGTTGCGGTCTGGGTCGACCGCCTGTGGGCCCCCTTCTGCAAGGCCATCGAGCGCCCGGCGCTGGCCGACGACGCGCGCTTCGCCACCCGGGCTGACCGGCTCGCGCGGCGCGCCGAGCTGACCGCGCTGCTGGCCGAGGCCTTCCGCGCGCGTGACGTCGCCGACTGGATGGCGCGCCTGGAGGCCCACGACGTGCTCTGCGCGCCGGTGAACCGCTATGCCGATCTTCCACGGGATCCCCAGGTCGTGGCCAGCCGCATGCTCGTCGAGCAGGACCATCCGCGCGCCGGCCGCATCCGGACCCTCGACACCCCCATCCGATTCACCCGTACCCCCGGGACCCTCCGCAGCCCGGCCCCTGCGCTGGGAGAGCACACCGAGGCCGTCCTTGCCGACGCCGGCCTGACGGCCGGCGAGATTGGCAGGCTCCGTGAGGCGGGCATCGTGGGCTGAGCGGGGACAGTGGAGCGGACGGCGGTGGCGCGCCGCCGATACGCGTGTTTCTGACACGTCGGCGTCACCTCGTCACGCGGTCGCCACACGGGGCTCCGAGAGCGCGAGGGCTTAGGCGTGGCAGGCGTGTTGCACCCGGGAGGGCGCATGCCAAAACGCATACTGGTCGTCGACGACATGCAGTACCTGCGCGACGTCCAGGTCCTTCTGTTGACCGAGGCGGGGTACGCCGCCACCGCGATCGCCACTGCCCGGGAGGCGCTCGATCGACTGATCGAGGTCGCGCCCGACCTCATCCTGCTGGACCTCGCCATGCCGGGCATGGATGGGCGCCAGTTCCTGAAGCGGCTGCGTGCGACACCCCGCTGGCAGCACGTGCCGGTGATCCTGACGACGGGCCGCGCCGCCGAGGACATGGCGCGCGAGGCCGGCTGCGACGTCCTGGCCAAGCCCTTCAGCGACGCGGCGCTGCTGGATCTCGTGCGCCGCCGGCTGGGCGACGCCGCCTGAGGTCGGTCAGCCGGCCGCCAGCGCCTCGAGCGCGGCGGTGAAGCAGCCGAGCGGCGCGCGCACGACACCGGCGCCGACCTGTCCGACGCCCGCCCGCCGTCCGGCGATGCCCGTGTTGATCAGCGGCGTGACACCGGTCTCGACGACACGGCGCACGTCGACGCCAACCGGCGTGCCGCGCTCGTCGAGCGCCGGCACGCGAAAGTGCGGATGCTCGCCCGCGCAGATCTCGCGCATCTCGTCGGTGACGGCCCGCGCCTCGGCGGCGCCACCGGCGCCGAGGAAGCGCGCCACGGCGGGCGAGGCGGCCATCGCCAGGCCGCCCAGTCCGATCGTCTCCACGATGGCGCTGTCGCCCATGTCGGGATTGGCGTCGTCCGGCCCCAGCCCGGGAAAGTAGAGTCCCACCGGCATCGTGACCGGCGCCGTGAGCCAGCGGTCGCCGAGCCCGGCGACCCGGATTCCGAACTCGGTCCCGTTGCGGGACAGTGCCGTCACCAGCGTGGAGTCGGCGACGTGGCCCACCGCGTCGGCCGTCGCCTTGCCGGCCGCCATGGCCAGGTTCAGGAAGAACTGGTCGTTGCCGGCCATGAACGCCGCCAGCCTCGCGACGGCGTGATGGCGCCCGCCGACGGCGGCCAGATGGGGCATGAGGCTCCGGGCCAGCAGGGCGGAGGCGGCGACGTTGCGCTGGTGCATCTCGTCACCCATCGTGAGGGCCTGCGCCATCAACGGCCGCAAGGGCACCCCGCCGCCGGCCCGCAGGGCGGCGCCGAGCAGCGGCCCGGCCTCGCCCGCCAGCCAGCGCAGGCGCGCGACCACGCTGTCGTCGTTGGCGCCGTAGCGCAGGACCTTGCCGAGCCCCTCGTTGATCGTCACGTGGGCGCGGTTGCCGTGGGCGCGGTTGTCGACCACGAACACCGGCATCGAGCGCGTGACGACCCCGGTCATCGGCCCCACCGCGCGCCAGTGATGGCAGGGTTCCAGGCGCACGCGGCCGTCTTCCACCTGCCGGCGCGCGGCGTCGTCGTTGGCGGCCCAGCCCTCGTAGCGGATCGCGCACAGCACCGCCGCCTGCATCGGCTCGCACATGCGGGGCCAGGCGATGGGCGGGCCCGCGTGCAGGACGGCGCGCTCGGGCAGCTCCAGGGCCTCCCAAGCCGGCCGGCAGTCGGTGAGGACTGGATCGGCGCCGGTGAGCCGGTCCAGCGCCTCGGCGTTGGCGCGCTCGATCGCCGCCGCCCGCGCCTGCAGCCCGGCCAGCAGCGCCGCCAGCCGGGGGTCGCCGCCGGCGGGCGGCGTCCACGCCAGGTGGACGACCGGCACGTCGAGCTGCTGGAGGACGCGCGCGAACAGCTCGAGCCCGAGGCTGACGACGCGCGGCGGTGTCCCGAGAAAATCGGTCATATCCGCCGTCAGGGCCGCCGCGAGGCGGGATCCGCGGCGCGGACCACGAGGATGACGTGCTTGCGCACGCGCATCGTGTCCAGTACCTCGACCTCGGAGCGCACGAGGCCGCGCATGAAGCCCCAGGCGCGGCCCGTCACCACGCTGACGGGCCGGTCCGGCCGGGCCAGCCACGCGTCGAGCGTGGCGGGTGTCCGCGCGGGGGTCAGCCCGCGGCCCAGGTAGAAATCGATCGAAAAGAATCGGCCGCCGGTGACGGCGACGTCCCCACCGCGGGCGTGGCGCTCGACCACAGAGGCCAGGACCGGGTAGTTCTGCCCGCGGTTGACCCAGCCGTTGTACACGGACACACCGCAGCCGAGCAGCACGGCCATCCCGAGCGCCGTGCCGGTGACAAGCGCCCCTGGGCGCTGCGCGCACAGCGCCCAGGCCGCGAACACGGAGAGGCCGAGCGCGCCCGACGCGATGGACCCGGCCTTCCACCAGAACCCGTCGACGAGCGCGCGCTCGGCGGGATCGACCCACGGCAGCGCGAGTACGGCCACCGCCACCAGGGCGCCGGCCACCGTCGCCGTGGCGACCACGTGGACCGCGCGGGAGCGTTCCGGGATCCCCCGGTCGGCCCACCACGCCACCAGCAGCGCGGCCGCGGGATAGGTCGGCAGCAGATAGCGCGCGCGATGGTTGTTCGAGAGCAGCACGACGACCAGGGGCACGACCCACGCCAAGAGCGCGAACCGGAAAGCGCCATCACGCCACTCGCGGCGGGCGTCCAGCAGCGGCAGGGCCAGGAGCGTCGTCCACGGGATCGAACCCTTGGCGAGATCGAGCAGCTTGTTCGCGATCTTGTGCGGCTGGGGAATGCCCAGGTACCAGGCCAGCCAGTCCTCCCACACGACGCCGTGCGCGAAGCTGCGGCTGCCGGCGAAGAGGTAAGGCAGCAGCCACGCGGCGCTCACCACCACGAACGCGAACCCGCCCAGGGGCGAGACCAGCCGGCGCAGTCCGGCCACGCCCTTTTCGGTCAGGAGCCAGACGACTACGATCAGCGCCGGAACGAGCCCCATCGGGCCCTTGGCGGCGACCCCGAGCGCCACCGCCGCGTAGAACGCCGCGAGCGCGAGCGTGCCCGCACGCCCGGGCGGGCGGTTCACCGCGGCCCAGAAGGCGCAGAGCGCGGCCAGCCCGAAGGCGACGACCAGCATGTCGGGCAGCAGGATCTGGCTGTGCGCGAAGTACGCGTAGCTCGTGGACAGGACGAGGCCGGCGAAGACGCCGGCGCGCGCCGAGACGAGCTGCTGGCCGAGGAGGGCCGTGAAGAAGACGCCCCCGATCGCCGCCAGCGCGATCGGCAGCTGGGCGGTCGTCTGCGTGACGCGCCCCTGCGGCAGCGAGAGCACCTTGATTGCCCACGGGTAGAGCAACGGCTTGTTGCGGTAGCGCTGGTCGCGGACGCGGGCGTCGAACCAGGTCGAGCGCCGGAGCATGTCCTGGGCGAGCACCGCGAAGCGTGCCTCGTCGCCGCTCATGATCACTCGCTGGCCGAGCGGTGGCAGGACCAGGAGCGCGGCGAAGGCGGCCACGAGCAGGGCGCGGCGGATCACCGCGCGCCGGGGGCGGCCGCCGCGATCCGCGCGGCGAGGCGGGCAGCCTGCGCGTTGGAGTCCATGACGAGCGCGCCGGCCCGCAGCAGGGCCGCCACCTGCGCCGAGCGCGTCTGCGGATCGCCCTCCGTGCCCGTGACGCTGGCGACGATCGCCAGCCCGCGACCGGCGGCGATCGAGGCGGACCGCGCCGCGCGCAGGGCCGGCGCCAGCTCCCCGGCCGGGTCGGGATGGGCGCCGTAGCCCAGCACGACGTCGAGCAGCAGCACGGCGGTGGCGGAGTCGGCCGCCTCGCGCGCGATCCGCTCGCGGCGCGCGGCGCCGTCGATCATGGGATGCGGCCGGCCGACCGTGAACACGTCGTCGCCGAGGTCGACGATGCGATGGCCGGCGCCGCTGCCGAGCACGCCAGGCGCCACCCCGTCCAGCTGCGCGCTCAGCACGGCGACGGCTTCCCACGCCAGCGTGCCGCCCGAATAGACACCGCGCACGAACCGCTGACCCGGCGTCAGCGCGCGCGCCTGTTCGGCCACCAGGCGGTCCACCTCGGCCGCCGGCCGCGAGAACTCGGCCGCCCGCGGCGATCGACCCCGCGCCAGGGCCACGGCGGCGAGTGCCGCGTCTTCGAGCGTGGCGGCTGTCGCCGGGGTGGCGCGGTCGTCTCCCGGGAAGTGGGCCACGCACGGCTTGCCGAGCGCAGCCAGCGCCCCGGTCAGCCGGGCGGCGGCGGCCGGGCCGGGGGGCTTGCCGAGGACGACGATCACCTCCGTGGCGGGATCGGCGGCGAGCGCGGCCAGGGCCGCCAGCGTCATGATGCCCCCGACGGCGTCGGTGAGGTCGCGGCTGCCCACGCCAAGCGCGTGTGAGACGCCCTCGCCCTCGGCGGCCAGCCGGCAGGTGACTTCCTGCAGGCCAGTGCCGGAGGCGGCCACCACGCCGATGCGGCCGGGGGGCACCACGTTCGCGAAGCCGAGGGGCACGCCGGCCACGATGGCGGTCCCGCAGTCGGGCCCCAGCAGGAACCGGCCACGCTCGCGCGCCAGACGCTTGAGCTCGACCTCGGTCTCGAGCGGGACGTTGTCGCTGAAGATCATCACGTGCAGGCCGGCGTCGAGCGCGCGGCGCGCCTCCGCGCCCGCGTAGATGCCGGGCACGGAGATCAGCGCGAGCGAGGCGCCCGGCAGGGCGCGCAGCGCGGCCGCCAGCGTTCGCGGGCGCGACGCGGCGGCGGCCGGCGCCGCCCGCGGCGTGGCCAGCGCCGCCACGGCTGCCGCCGCCGCCGCCTCGGCGACGGCGTCATCGTCGGCGGCGACGGCGATCACGAGGTCGACGGGACCGGCGGCCTCGCCCTCGGCGACGAGCAGGCCGGCCTGGCCGAGCAGCGCGCGGTTGGCGGGCGTTCCCATCATGGCCGCCGCGCGGCGCACCCCGGCCACCGCCTCCAGGTCGCGGGTGAGTCGCATCAGCGTGACCGAGTCCTGATAGACGCTGCGCCGAACGAAGTTCCGGACGGGCACCGCCCGATACTACACCACGGAATCGCTTCGTTCGTCGGGGCGGCCCGTGAGACGGATCGCGCCTACTTCGGGGGGGTGATTCCGTAGGCGCGGATCTTGCGATAGAGGTGGCTGCGCTCGATGCCGAGGCGCTCGGCGGTGCGCGTCATGTTCCAGTCCTGGGCGCGCAGCTCGGCCAGGATGTAGGCGCGCTCGAAGTTGTCGCGCGCCTCCTTGAGGGGCTTGCCGTCGGCCGGCGCCGCCGTGGCGGCAGCCTCCGTCTTCGCGCGCAGCGGCGGCGGCAGGTCCTCGGCGCCGATCGCCTCGCCGGGCACCATGATGACGAGCCGCTCGACCATGTTGCGCAGCTCGCGCACGTTGCCGGGCCAGTCGTAAGTCATGAAGTAGGTGAGGGCGGCCGGCGTGACCGTCTTGAGGCGCTTGCCGTTGCCGGCGCAGAAGACGCGGATGAAGTGCTCGACCAGACCCGGCACGTCCTGCTTGCGCGCCCGCAGTGGTGGCACCTCGATGGGGATCACGTTGAGGCGATAGAAGAGGTCCTCGCGGAACGTGCCATGGGCGATGAGCGACGGCACGTCGCGGTTGGACGCCGCGATGACCCGGACGTCGACCCGCAGCGTCTCCCGGCCGCCCACCCGCTCGAAGGCCTGCTCCTCCAGGGCGCGGAGCACCTTGGCCTGCGTCTTGAGGCTCATGTCGCCGATCTCGTCGAGGAAGAGCGTGCCGCTGTCGGCCGCCTCGAACTTGCCCCGGCGCCGGGCCGTCGCCCCGGTGAACGCGCCCCGCTCGTGGCCGAACAGCTCGGACTCGATCAGCTCCTCGGGGATCGCCGCGCAGTTGACCTCCACGAAGGGCCGGTCGTGGCGGGCCGAGCGCGCGTGGATGGCCCGGGCCACCAGCTCCTTGCCGCTGCCGTTCTCGCCGTGGATGAGCACGCGGCCGCTGGTCGGGGCCGCGGTGGCGATCTGCTCGCGCAGGCTCTGGATGGCCTCGCTGTCGCCGATGATCTCGGTGCGCTCGTCCAGCTGCGCCCGGAGCGCGGCGTTCTCCCGCTCCAGCCGGCCGTGCTCGAGCGCCCGGCTGACCGTGACCAGCGTCTTCTCGAGCGACAGCGGCTTTTCGATGAAGTCGTACGCGCCCAGGCGGGTCGCCTTGACGGCGGTCTCGATGGTGCCGTGGCCCGAGATTATCACGACGGGCGCCTCCGGCCGCAGGCGCCTGAGCGCGGCCAGGGTCTCCAGACCGTCCATGCGCGGCATCCAGATGTCCAGGAAGACGAGGTCGGGGGTCTCGTCGCTGACGGCCTTGAGCGCGTCGGGCCCGCTGCCCACGGCCCGCACCCGGTAGCCTTCGTCCTCGAGGACGTCGCGCAGCGCCTTCTGGATGGCCGGCTCGTCGTCGACGATCAGGATGTGCTCGCCCGGCATGGTTCCTAGGACATGAGGGGCCCCGAGATGGCCCCCCACTCCCCCCCACGCTCGTCGCGCCCCGGCGCCGCCGGGGCGCTCCTCGATGACCCGCGAGGGCCTCGAGATGGCCCCATCTCCGACCTGTCGCTCCCCACGCTCATCAGGCCCCCGCGGAGTGGTGGCGCCCCTCGATGGTTCGGCATGCTCCTACGCTTCCACGGGGGCGGGCGTGGGGGCCACCGGCAGCTCGAGCACGAAGCGGCTGCCCCGGGGCTCGTTGTCCTCCACGCTGATGGCGCCGCCGTGCTCGGTGGCGATCTCGCTGACGATGGGCAGGCCCAGCCCCATGCCGGCGACCTTGGTGGAGAAGTGCGGCAGGAAAAGCTTGTCGCGGTCCTCGAGCGGGATGCCGGGGCCGGTGTCGCTCACGACGATGCGCACGAGGCCGCCCTCGGCCGCGTACCGCGTCTCGACCAGCACCTCGCCACCGCCGGCGCCGACCGCCTCCACCGCGTTGTCCACCAGGTTCAGCACCGCACGCTTGATGTGGTCGGGATCGACCTTGCACAGCGGGACATCGTCCGCGTGCCGGGTGACCAGCGCCAGTCCCGGGTGCGACTCGCGGTAGAGGCCGGCCACCCCTTCCACGAGGGGCCGCACGTCGGTGGGCCGGGGCACGAAGGCCGGCATGCGGGCGAAGCGCGAGAACTCGTCGACCAGCCGCCGCAGCCCGTCGACCTCCCCGATGATCGTCTCCGTGCACTCGGCGACCAGGCGGCGCTCCTCGTCGTCGCGCGCGCCCAGGCGCCGGCGCAGGCGCTGGGCCGACAGCTGGATCGGCGTCAGGGGATTCTTGATCTCGTGGGCGATGCGCTGCGCCACCTCGCGCCAGGCGGCCAGGCGCTGGGCCTTGAGCAGCTCGGTGAGGTCGTCGAAGACCAGCACCGCGCCCGCGTACTCGCCGGTCTCGCCGCGCAGGGCGGTGGCGGCGGCCAGGAGTACGAGCGCGCCGCCGCCGCGGCGCAGGTGTAGCTCGGCCGCAGCGCTGCCCGCCCGCGGGCGCCGGACGCGGTGCACGAGGGTGACGATCTCGCGCCCCTCGGGTCCGGCGAAGACCTCCTCCAGCAGCCGTCCCACGCTGGCCGCCTCGGCGAGGCCGAACATGCGCGCGGCCGCGCGGTTGATGGTCGTCACCCGGCCGAGGGGATCGAAGGACACCACGCCGGTGGTGATCGCCTCCAGCACCGTCTCGATGTAGCGCCGCCGGTCCTCCAGCTCGGTGTGCTTGTCCTGGAGGTCGATGTAGGCCTCCTCCAGCTGGCGCTTGGACTGGGTGAGGTCGTCCGTCATCCGGTTGAACGATTCCACCAGGGTGCCGATCTCGTCGTCGCCGCGCGCCTGCACCTTGTAGCTCAGGTTGCCGGCCGACACCTCGCGGGTGCCCTCGGCCAGCTGCTCGATGGGGCCCGTGATGCCGCGGGCCAGGTGGAGCGCGAACCAGGTGAAGGAGAAGATCACGATGAGCGTCATGAGGAGGAACAGCAGGATGTAGATACCCTTGATCGGGTTCTTGAGCAGCTTGAGCTGCTTGTATTCGAGGAACGCCTGCGAGATGCCGCGCACCCGCTGTTCCAGCCGTTCGCTCACGTGGCTGCCGATCACCACCGCCCCCGCCACCTGCCGTTCGCCCTCGCGCGCGGTCCAGACCGGGGTGACGCCCTCGATGAGGTCGCCGTTGGAGAGCTCGCGCACCCGCGTGGTCTCCTGGCCGCCCAGTCCCTGCTTCAGCTGGCTCTCGTCGAGGTCGCGCGTGGGCAGGTCGCCGAGGATCGGGTCCTTCACGTGGGCCAGCTCCTGCCCGCCCGCGTTGAACACGGTGATGGTGCTGATCGACAGGAGCTCCTGCTGGTCGACGAGGAACGCGGCCAGCGCCTCCCGGCGGTCCTCGGCCAGCAGCCCGTCGCGATCGATCACGCGGGCGACGTGCTGGCCGTGGCGCAGGGCCGTGCGCTCGAGGTTGGTGTAGTAGGTCTGGGCGACCGACAGCGCCTGGTCGAGGGGGCGCTCCACCTGCGGCTTGAACCAGCCCTCGATCGACTTGGTGATGAAGTTGGACGCGATGAGGAAGATCAGGCCGGACGGCGCCAGCGACAGCAGCAGGAACGCCAGCACCAGCTTTGCCCGGAACCGGGCGCCGATGACCTGCTGGCGGCGCTCCAGCCACAGCTTGATGAGATTGCGGAACAGCAGCAGGAGCAGGAGGAGCAGCACGATCAGGTTCAGGTTGAAGAGCGCGAAGATGACGATGTTGGAGGCGACCGGCAGCTCGGGCGCGAACGTGCCGAGGTCGAAGGCGGTAGCGCCTCCGATGAGCAGCAGGAAGGCGGCGATGATGACGAGGTTG
>DASTOJ010000024.1:0-3673 GCA_035762565.1 Candidatus Methylomirabilota bacterium
GCGAACCCGGGGTCGCCCTCGGCCAGCAGCGCCTCGTAGTCCTTCTCGCCCAGGAGCCGGCCGCCCTCGTGGAGCGGGTCGTCGACGTCGATCACGGGGATCGGCCGGCCGAGGAGCCGGAGCGCTTCCTCGACAGTCGGCGAGAACTCCCGGTCGGTGATGAGCATCCGAGCGTTGCCGTGGTCAAGAATGAACGCGATGGACCGCGCGTCGAGGCGATAGTTCAACGCGTTGAGCACGGCTCCGGCCATGGGAATTCCGTAGTGCGCCTCCAGCATCGCGGGCACGTTGGGCGCTATCAGAGCGACACAATCGCCGTGGCCGATACCGCGCCGGGTCAGCGCCGACGCCAGCCGCCGGCAGCGGGCGTAGAGCTCGGCGTACGTGAACGTGCGCTCGCCGTGGATGACGGCGGGCTTTTCGGCGTACACGCCGGCCGCCCAGGCGAGGAATGACAGCGGCGTCAGCGCGGCCCAGTTCGCCGGTCCCTGATCGAGATCGCGCTCGAAGCCGTCGCCCACCGCGGCGGTCTCAGCGGGGGCGCGGGTGGAAGACGGGCTCGCGCCTTTCCAGCCACGCGCGGTTGGCCTCGGTCGTCTCCCACGACGCCATGCAGTCGCGCTGGGCGGCCAGCACGTCCTCGATGCTCGCCCGCGGATCGCGATGGAACGAGTCGTGCAGCAACCGCTTGATGTGGGCGTTTGCGGTCGGCGCCTGGTGGCGCAGGCGCTCGATGATGCGCGTCACCGTCGCCTCGATCTCCGCCGGCGGACAGACCCAGTTGACGAGACCGATGGCGCGCGCGTCGGCTGGGGTGACGTCCTCGTTGAGCAGGGCCAGCTCCTTGGCCCGGCCCAGGCCTACGATGCGCGCCAGGCGGAGAACCGCGCCGTCGGGGATGATGCCGTGGCGCGAAGCGCCGAGGCCGATGGTCGCGTCGGCCGCCGCCAGGCGGAGATCGCAGGCGAGCGCCAGCTGCAGACCGCCGCCGATCGAGTAGCCGTGCAACACGGCCAGCGAGACCTTCGGCATGTCCTCCAGGCAGTTCAGCGCGCGGATCCAGTGACGGTAGAAGGCCTCGCCGATGGCGCCCGCGGCCAGCGCGGTGCGGTCCATCCCCGAGCAGAACGCGCGCCCGGCGCCGGCCACCACCACCACGCCCACCTCGGGATCGGCGGCGGCCCGCTCGGCGTGGTCGGCCAGCGTGGCCGCCAGCTCGGTGTCGAGGGCGTTGAGGACGGCGGGCCGGTCGAGCGTGATCCAGGCGACTCCAGCGGCGGCCCGGTAACTCACGGGCGGCGCGGTCAGCGTGGATTGTGGAAAGCGCGCCGGAGGTTGTACGATGCGGCCTAACGTATGGAACAAACGGCACAATGTCAAGCAACGCGCCCCCGCGGTGCGCGCCCATAAGGAGGCTCTTCTCATGCCAGTGATCAGCCGGCGTCGCTTCCTCCTCACCGCCTCCGGGGCCGTCGTCGCGGGCGCGCTGGCGCCCGCCGCGCCGCGGGCCCAGACCTCGATCAAGATCGGCACCGCCGTCCTCGGCGACTACGCGCTGGCGGGGCCGTTCATCGTCGCCGTCGACAAGGGCTTCTTCCGGACCGAGAACCTCAGCGTGGAGTTCGTCCCCTTCCGGGGCGGCCCCAACCTCGTGAAGGCCGTCATCGCCGGCGAGGTGCTCCTCGGCGCCGCCGGCAGCACCGACATCCTCGTCTTCCGCGAGGCGGGCATGCCGCTCAAGATGGTGGCCACGCACACCGAGGGCAATCACTTCACGTTCAACGTCGCGCCCGACGTCCAGGGCGTCGGCGAACTGAAGGGCAAGGCGATCGGGGTCACCGCGGTCGGCGCCACCACCTGGGTCTTCGCGCGCATGGTGGCCAGGCAGCAAGGCTGGGACCCGGACCGTGACGTGAAGGTCGTCGCCCTCGGTGGCCTCGACGCCCAGCTGGCGGCGCTGGCCCGCAAGGAGATCCACGCGTTCGTCTGGGGCGACGGCGGCGCCGTCACCCAGCTGGCCGGCAAATCGAAGGTGCTCATGCGGCTGGACAAGGTCACCTCGCGCTGGATCAGCCAGATCCAGTACGTCTCCGAGGACGGCATCAAGAAGCACGGCGACGACATCCGCAAGGTGATGAAGGGGCTGTTTGCGGCCATCAAGTTCATGACCGAGCAGACGAACGAGGCCGCCGAGATCGTGGCCAGGAAGATCGGCTGGAGCCCGGAGGCGGTGCTGGCCGCCCACAAGATCTCCGGCAGCCTCATGTCCCACGACGGCACCGTGAGCCTGGAGGCGCTGCGCTCGATCCAGGACACGCTGCTGGAGCACGGCACCATCAAGAAGCGCCTGCCGCTGGAAGAGCACGTCGCCCGGGGATATACCCCGGTGAAGCTCGGATGACCTATCGGGCGTGGGCGCTCGCCGCGCTGCTGCTGCTGGCGGCGCCCGGGGCCGCTCACGCCCAGCTCTTCCTGGCGTCCCGGCCCGACCCTCCCTTCGCCATCGGACCGCTCTTCGTGACCGCCTCGCTCACACCCGCGATGGGGCCGGTCGTGGTCGACGTGCTCTTCTCGATCGACGTCCCGCCCACGCGCAGCGCGGCCGGCGCCGAGCAGGATCTGTTCCTGGTCTGGCCGAGCGCGGTGGTGGCCGATTCCGCGGCCGGCCCTCCGGATCCCGCCCTCGAGCGGTACCTCACCGAACGCGGCTTCACCGTGGTCGACGGCGGGCGGCTGGAGCTGAGCGCCCGCAACCTCTACACCGGCGAGGACGGCGGACGCGCCCCCGCCGAGTCGGTCCGCGGCGGCGCAACGTTCGCGACCTTCGTGCGCGAGGGCGGCGCGCTCGGCCTGTCGTCACCGGCCACGTGGGTGCGGCTGCCGTGGGATCCCCGGTACGTGAACCGGGTCTACATGATGCGGCTGCGCATGGTGACGCGCGGGCTGGTCAAGGACAAGCCGGCGACGTGGATCGAGCGGACGTTCTGGGGACCGCGGCACCGGCTGTCGCTGTCGTTCAACGAGATCCGCCACCGCGCCGTCTTCCCCGTCTACTTCCAGCACCGGGACCGCGTGATCCGCCTCGGCGACGAGCCCGCGCAGCTCATCATCAACTTCGCCGACGCCGAGCGCCTCAAGATCGACGAGATGTTCCCGCAATCGGCCCGGCGCCAGCTGAGCGAGACCCTGGAGAGCACCGAAACCGTCTCGCTCTTCCTCGATCGCTCGGACGGGATCACGCCGCAGGTGCTCACCGTGCAGTTCGGTTACTTCACGGGGCTGCAGTCGTGGGCCCCGGTGTTGATCCCCACGCTCTTCTTCGTTCTCGGCAACGCGGCGGGCGTGCTAATCCGGATCGTGGCCGAGCGGCTGAGCAAGCGCTGGTCGGGACGGGTGCTGTTCGCGCGGTCCGCGGCCCAGCCGCCGGCGCGGCAGCACGGCGTCGTGCTGGAGCGGGCGGTGCTGGACGACATCGTCCCGGGCGTCACCTCGTACGACGAGGTGCTCCGGCTGTGCGGGCCGGACGTGGAGGAGCAGTCGCGGCGGGCGACGCCGGACCGCCGGACGCTGACCTATCGCGGCCGGCGGCTCGTGCCCGCCCGCCGGCGCCTGCTCAGCTGGCTGGCCACGGTCGACCACTGGGACGTGGAGCACCACGAGGTGGAGATCGAGC
>DASTOJ010000025.1:0-14686 GCA_035762565.1 Candidatus Methylomirabilota bacterium
TCGCCGTTCGAGCGGAGGGGGCGGCGAGCGCGCCGCAACGGCATCGACTCGTCGTCACGCCAGCCCCCTTGGGGGGATGGGGGGCCGCGCGAGCCGCCCCCGGAGCGAGTTACGGCGACAGGCGAGCCAGCGTGGCGCGGCGGGGGACCGCCCCGCTGGCCCGCTCGGCGCGGCGTCCCCGCCTGATCAAGCTGCGGAAGTTGGCTTAGCGGGGGCCGGCCACGGGCCGAACACGTTCGGCACGCCGCGGAGGGCGCCCTCGAGCGCCGGATAGTGGCGCAGCAGGACGCGCGGCAGATCGTTGTCGGCGATCCAGTCCAGGCCGACCTGCGTGTACACGGCCGCCGTGTAGTCCGTCGTGTAGAACCGGTCGCTCTTCCGGCGCCGGGAGTTCATGAGCAAGAAGACGCGGAACGTCGTGTCGCTGAACCCGAAGCCAGGAGGCGGGGTCTCGGCAAGCAGGCCGACCATCAGGTCGATGCGATCGACGGTGCGATAGACCTCGCGCAGCTTCGGCGCCCACGCGGGGTTCAGCTCCTCGAAGGAGCGGATGGGCGGCAGCTGGAGGAGCTGGCGGAGCATGTTGTAGCGGGGAACGCCGCGCTCGCGGTCGCGCAGGATGTCGACCGTGGCGAGGTCGACCAGCCGATCGTCCCCCGGCACCGGCTGCAGCGACTGGAACACGCCGGCGTAGTTGCCGAGCGTCAGCGCGCCGGGCACGTTGCGGCCGAAGGAATAGAAGAGATTGGCGAAGCCGTACTTGTCGACGACGGTGCCCGCACCCGGGCCGAGAATGGTCGGGAGCGGCAACGTGTAGAGCCAGCCGCCGGTCGCCGCGTCGAAGACCGCGAGCTCGTCCGGCATCATGAAGGCGTGCATGCGGTACACGGACACGAACTCCTCGGTGATCGCGAAGGGCGCGTTGTGGTGGTCGGTGGGCGAGCTGGGAATCCCGCTCAGCAGCTCGGACCCCAGGCGCCCGAAGGTCGTCGCGATGCGCTTGCCCAGGAGCCCCCACCACGTCGAGTAGAGACCTTTCTGCACGGCCTTGTTCGCCAGGACCGTGGGCACCCACTCCAGGTCGTGAATCTTGGCGATCAGGGCGGCGTTGATCAGGCGCGCGGTCTGAAAGAGCTGCTCGTCGTCCCACCCGGGATACTCGGCCCGCAGGCGGCCGCAGATGGCGTTGTGCTCGAGCGTGAAGAGCTGGTGGAACAGGCTCAGGCCGAGCCACCAGTTCGCGTTGAAGCCGGTGATCTCGATCCCGTTCTCGCCTCGGCGCAGCCGCCCGTTGCTGAGCGCGAGCCGGCCGCCCCGCCGCGTGCCGTCCGGCCACGTGCGCAGGGCCCGCTGGGTGGCCAGATCGCTGCCGTAGAGCTGCGAGGCATCCCACCAGTGCGTCACGCTGTTGATGTAGGTCGGCGGCCCGACCGGCGGGTCGTCGCTGCGCGTGGGGTCCGGACGCGTGCGCCCGACCCGCATCGGGCGCTGGCTCTTGGGCCAGGGGTCCGACTCCTCGAGCGGGATCTCGAAGGGCCGGCCGTGGTCGGGATCGCCGTGGTGGAACCAGTCGTGGACCTGGAACTGGATCCAGGCAGCGGCCAGCCCGTTGAGCGAGCCGGCCGGAATGAACGTCTTGCGGGTGAGGAGCTCGCGGCTCACGAGGCGTGGGTTCGGCTCCAGCAGCGTCCGGCCGTCTTCGGGATGCGCGTAGCCGAGGGGGACGTTCCTGCCGAACCGCGTGCCCGCCTGGCCCATCGTCGGATCCTCCAGGCTGTTGAACGACCCGTCGGCGCTGCGCCAGCGCAGCACGTCGGGCGTCGGCTGGGGAAGCGGACCGCCGCCCTGCGAAGGAAGCAGCGACGTGTCGTGGAGGTTCCGCTCGCGCAGCACCTCGCGGAGCACCCAGAGGTTGACGAACTGCAGCGGCCAGCCGGGGAGCCGGTACCACGGAACCCGCCGGTTGAGCCACCCGACGCCCGCCATGACGGGACGCAGGAGCAGGCGGCGTGCGAGCGAGGGGCGTGGCTTGTAGCGCTGGGCCGAGCGCTCTCGCACCGCCGCGGCCCAGACGTCCGCGAGAAGCCGCGGAACGATCGCGTGGGCGGGGCATTCGCTCCACTGCTTGCGGGAGAAGCCGAGGTCGTTGCTCTCGGTGTCCTTGTGGATCTTGCCCAGGCGGAAGAAGACGAGCGTCCCCCGCCGGAACCGCGTCGCCCCTTTGGTCTTCATCACGCACTCGCGAACGAGCCGGGGCGGAGCGGACAGCGCCCAGGCCGCCGCCTCCGCGGGCGTCGTGTCCCACGGGCCGTCGGTGCGCATCGCCTTGCGCATCCGCGCCAGCGACTCGACGAGCTGGTGCATCGCGAGAGCCGTGGCGTGGATGACCACGGGGTCGTTCTGGGCGAGGTCCCAGATCCGTTGCTTGCTCGCGGCGAGCCGTCCGGTCAGCCGCCACCACAGCACCCGGAGCGCTCTGAAGGGACAGGCGCTGAACACGGCGGCGACGTCCCGCGCGGCGCGGTAGGACTCCGCGGTCGCGACGTAGGCCGGATCGAGCATGCGACCGACGAGATGCTGGACCGTCACGCCCACGGGCACGGCCGGGTCATGGCCGGCGACGTAGCGTGCCAGCGTCGCGACGGCGTGGCGATCGAATGGCTGGGCCGTCGAGGCGAGCGCCGTCAGCCGGGCTTCGGCCGCCTTCTGGGCGGCCTCGCGAGCCTGGTTGGCGCGGGGCTCGAATGTGGGCAGCCGCCGGGCCGCGTCGACCCGAAGGCTCTCGATCCGCTTCCGGATGAGCCGGTGGAAGATACCGCCGGTCCCCGACACCTCCCGGGAGATGTCCCGGTCGTTGTTGAGCCGGGTCATCTCCGCGTCGTCCCGAACGATGGCAAGGTCGAGCACGAAGGGTATCCGGATCCTCAGCGCCATGAGGGCCTCCGTCGGTCAGCCGCGTGGTTCAGGGAGCACGCTCTCGAAAAACGGTGTCAGGAACCGCGCCCCGGGATCCCGCTGGCGGCGGGCCGCGGCGAGGGCGTGCCAGCCGGGTGTCCACACGTGCCGGGCCACGGCCCGGGACAGCTCCTTCGTCTGGTTGAGCAACGGTCGCCCGCCGTGCAGGGCGGCAAACTCGTTGAACTCCTGGTTCATCTGCCGCCAGCAGGCCGGCTCGGCGTCGGTCCAGTTCACCAGGTCCAGCGTGAAGATGTCCTCGTCGAAGCTGAACGAGAGCAGTCCGCGATCGTCCCGGCGAATGAAGTAGACCTCCGCCGGCAGCCCGGGGCGGAAACCCGTTCGGCGCTGGAACTCCTCACAGAACTTCAGGAAGTGGCGGACCGTCCGGTCCCAGTCGCTGACCGGGAACGCCCAGAACGTGAAATCGAAATAGCTGGAGACCGGGCGCTTGAAGTCGATCATGGCGTCGGCCCGGAAGCTGGCGAACCGCCAGATGAGCCGCAGGAAGAACAACCTCAGGAACCCCCGATCGAGCACCTTGATCCAGGCCGTAGTGATGCGATGCCGGGCGGGCTTGGGCAGCAGACGCAGCGGCCGCATGAACGGGCGGGCGCCGGTGGTCCATGCGAAGGTGCGCAGCCAGAGCTTCACGCGATCGAGGCCCCAGAGCGCCAGGTGGTGGCGGGCCACTATCCGCCGCTCCACGATGAGCTGCCCGCGGTAGGGCAGCAGGAAGCCGAGGAAGCCGTCCGCCCCGCCGAGAATCTTGGGGCCGCCGGGCTCGGGGAGCGGCTCGCCCTGCTTCAGGCACCGGCCGAGATCCACCGACACGTATCGGTACTTCACCTTCTGGCGGGGCCGCACCTCGAAGGTGACCTCGTAGATGATCCCGAGCAGGCCGTAGCTGGACCGGATCAGGGGCAGGTCCGGATGGTTCTCGGGTACCTCGTCGTCCCGTCCGGCGGCGGTCACCATCCGGACGGCGCGGACGATCGAGCTGATCTGGCCGCGGCCGGGACCGAGCGACGAGTCCTTGGTGCCGCAGCAGGCGACGGAGCCAGCGGTGGCATTGCCGATCTCCGGTACGACTTCCAGCTGCAGGCGCCTCCGCTTCAGGGCGTTCTTCAGATCGATCATCCGGACGCCGGCGCCGACCGTCACGCGCTGGTTCCCGGGCTCGCCGAACGGCTCGCCGATGTCGGCGAAGTGCTTCATGAACACGACGGTGCCCGGGGTCGTCACCGAGTCGTTGAGCGAGTGCAGCTCGCCGACGGCGCGGAGCGGCGAGGGCAGGTTGGGATCGGTGACGACGCCGATGAGCTCGGCGACGTTTCTCGGTGCGACCACCGCGGTGGGCGTGAAGCGGGTGGAGCCGTTCCAGTTCGACACGGTCATGGCTGCTGCTCCAGGAGTGCTCGCGCACTGTCCAGCTCGGGTGATGGCGGGGTGGGCGGGAAGCGGCGCGTGATACCGGCGAGTATCTCCCGGGCGTGCGGGTCGAGCCGCGCCAGGCCGATCGCGGCGCGGAGCGCGAACAACCAGGCGCCCTGCCGGCTTGCGACGTCGATGGCCTCGCGGAATGCCCGCTGGGCCTCGTCGACGTCGCCGTGCCGGACGAGCGCTTCGCCGCGCAGGCGCAGGTGGACGGCGGCGAACGCATGCTCGTCCGTCTGCCGCCACTGGTCGACGGCGTCCGCAATGACGGCGAGCGCCTCGTCCACCGCGCCCGAGGCGATCAGGCCCTCGGCCAGGCGTGCCCGATGGGCGAGGCCCACCCGCTGGCCGACCGCGCGGAAGAGCCCGGCGCCTTCCCGCATCAGGGCGACGCCGGCGCCGACGTCGCCGGCCGTCGCCTCGGCCCAGCCGCGGTGCATGAGGCCGATGGCCGAAAAGAAGGTGAACGAGTGCTCGCGCGACAGGGCGACGAGCTCATCGGCCAGGCGTCGAACCGCCGCCGGGTCGTGACGCTGCTCGTGAATCTCGCACGCCAGGAACAGCCCCAGCGCGAGACTGAACGGATGGTTGATACCCCGGGCGAGCTCGAGCAGGTGCTCGACGCGCGCCAGGGCGCCGCGCAGATCACCCACCACCGCCTCCACCCAGCCGAGAAAGCCCCAGGCCGCGACGCCCAGGTCCTGGCCGTATCGCAGTCGCTGGGCGTCGGTCTGCTCGCGCTCGTAGAATCCGACGGCGCGGGCCAGGTGGTGCTGCGCGTCGGCGAAGTCGCCGACATAGAACTTGTCGACGCCGGCCGCGACGTGCGCCGCGACGCTGCCCACCGGATCCTCCTGCCCTGCGGCAAGGGACAGGAGCTGAACCGCCAGCTCTTCGGCGCGCCGGAAATCGGCCCGCGAGATCTGAAACCGCCACAAAGTCCAGCGGACGGAGAACTCCTGCGCGGGATCGTGCAGCTGGCCGGCGAGGGTGCGGATCCGGTCGAGCGTGCGTTCCAGCTCGGGCACCGCGTAGCCGCGCGCGGCGCTGAGCGAGGTGGCGATGGCGAGCTGCGCCCTGACCTCCTGAGCGGCCCGCGCCGCCCCCTCGGGCTGCTCGGCCAGGAGCCTCAACGCCTGGGCGAGGTGGACCATGGCGTCGCCGTGCGCCGAACGCTGGATCGCCAGCTGCCCGGCCCGACACCAGCAGTCGATGGCCTCCAGGGGGCGGGCGGCCACGGTGTAGTGGCGGGCCAGCACCTCCGGACGCCGCTCGCGGCTCTCCGGCGCGAGCTTCTCGATCGCGGCGGCGACCTGCGCGTGCAGTGATACCCTCGACTCCTCCGACACGCTCTCGTAGGCGACGTCGTGCGTCAGCGCGTGCTTGAACCGGTACTCGGACTCGGCGCCGAAGCGCGAGGCCGAGAGGAAGTCGGCGGCCTGGAGCCGTCCGAGGCTGGCGCGGACGCCGTCGGGCGGGAGGCCGGAGGCCTCCTGGACGAGCCCCACCCCGACATCGCGGCCGATGACGGCGGCGACGTCGAGGACCGTCCGGTCGGCGTCGGTGAGCGCGTCGATGCGGGTCGCGAGGACGTCGTGCACCGTGCCGGGCACGGCGAGGTGGGTTGGCGCGTCCGGCTGCTCGCGGGCTGCGCGCGTCAGCTCCTCCAGGAAAAACGGATTACCCTCGCCGCGGCCGAGAATGCGGGCGACCAGCGTCTCGTCACTCGGCCGGTCCCCGAGGAGCGATTCGACGAGTTCCCGGCTCTCGGGGAGGGAGAGCGGGCCGACGGCGACCTGGGTCGCGTTCGACTGGGTGCTCCACGGGGCCTGGTAGCCCGGGCGGGCGGTCGTGACGAGGATCACGCGGCTGCCCGTGATCGCGCTCGCGAGCGAGGACAGGAGGTCCTGGGAGGTCTGATCGATCCACTGGAGGTCCTCGGTCACGAGCACGAGCGTCCGGTGCTCCTGCTGGGCGAGGACGATCTGCCGGATCGCCTCGAACGTCTTCGCCTTGATGGCGTCAGGCGATCGGCCTCGCAGCTCGCCGCTCTTGCGCGGGAAGAGCAGGTACTGAAGGAAGGGGGCCGAGGCCACGCCGGTGTCCCCGAGCGGGCGGAGCGCGGCCAGCACCTTCGCGTCCACCACGTCGCTCGGGTCGGCTTCCTCGACGCCGCAGACCGTCTGCAAGACCTCCAGCACCGGGAAGTACGGCACGTGGGTCCCATACGAGGTGCAGCGTCCCTCCAGCACGACGACCCCTTCGCTCCGCACGGCCTCCCGGAACTCGTGCAGCAGCCGTGACTTGCCGATGCCGGGCTCACCCACGATCGTCACGATCTGCCCCTGCCCCGACATCGCCCGATCGAGCAGGCTGCGGAGCAGATCGATCTCCGGCTGGCGCCCGATGAAGGCCGCCGGCTGGCCACCGGCCGGCGTCGGCCAGCGCGCGACGAGGCGATGGCGGGCCCCGGGCACATGGGCCGAGGGCTGGATGTCGAAGTGGCGGATGAGAAAGCCGGCGGCGGTGGCGCTCACGGCGATCTCGCCGCCCCCGTCCGGCTCCAGCTCCTTGAGCACGCGGGTGGCCTGACGCGTGGCGTCCTGGTCGATCACCGATTGGCCCGCGATACGGGCCACGACCACGTGCTCGACGTGGATGCCGATCGCCACCGAGACGTCCGCCGCGAGGCGGCCATCGAGCCGCTCGCGCTCGACCGCTCTCGTGATCGCGATCGCCACGCTGGCGGCCCGGCGGGGCGCGTCCTCGGCGGGCTCCTGACCGAAGATCGCGAGCACGCTCCTCTGGCCCACCTCGTTGACGCGTCCACCGAAGCTCTGAACCTTCTCGACCATCCGGCTGAGGATGCGGGTCGCGATCGCCGATTGTGTCTCGGGGTCGGCAACGATGCGCGCGCTCATGAACGTCACCCGGCGGCGCCCCCAGCGGACATCGGCCACCGGCGGCTCGGCCCGCTCGGCCCGAGGGCTCACGGTCGGCTCGCTCGCCGGCGCCGCGCCGGGCGCGGCCGGGACGGACCGGGGGCCGGCGTCGCCCATCGGCCGCAGACCATAGTGGCGTATCCGCGCGCGCACCGTATTCCGCGCGATGCCGAGCACCGTCGCGGTCCGGGTGATGTTCCATCCGGTCTTCCGAAGGGCATCGGTCAGGCGCTCGCGGTTCGCGTCCTCCGGCGTCAGCACGATGAGCGGGCGGTCCAGCCCGGGCGACGTGGCGTCGCGGAGCTCGAGGTCGGCGGCGGCCACCGAGTCGGTGTCGGACAGGAGGACGGCGCGCTCGAGGACGTTGCTGAGCTCACGCACGTTGCCGGGCCAGTCGTACGCCCGCAGGGCGCCGCGCGCGTCTTCCGACATCGACTTGGCGGGCAGGTTGTACTCCGCGCACATGTGGGTGAGGAATCTTCCTGCCAGCAGCTCGACGTCGTCCCGCCGCTCCCGCAGCGGCGGGAGCTCGAGCGTGAGGACGGCCAGACGGTGATAGAGGTCCTCGCGGAACCGGCCGTCGCGCACGCACGAGAGCAACGATTCATTGGTGGCGGCGACTATCGACACGTTCGCCGGCTCGCTCCGCGTGGCGCCAAGCCGCCGAACGCTGCCCTGCTCGAGCACGGTGAGGAGCTTGGCCTGGAGGGCGCGTGGCAACAGGCCCACCTCGTCGAGGAAGAGCGTGCCCCCGTGCGCGACCTGAAAGAGCCCGGGCTTCGACTGGCGAGCGTCGGTGAACGCGCCCCGCTCGTATCCGAACAGCTCGGCCTCGAGCAGGGTCTCCGGGATCGCTGCGCAGCTGAGGTCGATGAACGGTCCATTCGCGCGCGGCCCGGTGCGATGCATCAGCCGCGCCAGAAGCCCTTTGCCGGTCCCGGTCTCCCCCTGGATGAGGATCGGCGGGGGGCGGCGCGCGCCGCTGTAGTGCTGGAGCATGGCGCGCGCCTTCTGCCGGAGAGCGACGATCTTCCGGCTCTCGCCGAGGAGCTCGTCCAGGGGGTCCATGAGGGCCGTATGGTACCCCGTCGCTCTGGTCAAAAGCGGCAATTCACCGGTCAATTGAGCACCTCCAGCCGCTCCTGAGGCCGGACTTCACCGCCGCGCCCTGGCCCGATCGCTGCCGGATGCAAGGACCGGCGCTGCGATCCGCTCCTCCGGTCCTCCGCATTGGTCAGGCCACTGGCGGCGCCTGGTCGTGCAGGGGAGGTGATCGCCGGATCGTCGCGGATCGAAAACGTACTGGGGCCAGCTTCGTCGTAGCGCACGGAGGATCGGTGATGGCCAAGGGGGCAGCACTCGCGATCGGTCTGAATTCCGTCGATCCCGGTCACTATCAGGGCTGGAGCGGTGATCTCATGGCGTGCGAGGCCGACGCTCAGGACATGGCGCAGATCGCCAAGTCGCGGGGATTCACCACGAGCACGCTCCTCACCAAGCACGCGACACGAGGATCCATCACCGAGATGCTCCGTTCACATGCGAGGTCACTGGGGGCAGGCGACATCTTCCTGCTGTCCTACTCGGGGCACGGCGGCCAGCTGCCCGACCTCAACGGTGACGAGGAGGACGCCGAGGACGAGACGTGGTGCCTCTACGACGGCGAACTGCTCGACGACGAGCTCTATCAGGGGCTGGCGGCGTTCCCGGCGGATGTTCGCGTGCTGGTGGTCTCCGATAGCTGTCACAGCGGGAGCGTCGTGAAGGCGGCCTACTACGCCGCGTCCCGGACCGACGGCTACGCGGCGCGCACGGCGGCCGAACCCGGTGAGGGGGCTCGTGAGGCGCGCTTCAGAGCCATGCCGGCGGCGGTTGCGCTCCGGACCTACCAGGCGAACCAGGCGATGTACGACCCGATCTTGAAGGACCGGCAAGTCCGTGAGTCGCGTGCCAGGGTCAAGGCCTCGGTGCTGCTGCTGTCCGGGTGTCAGGACAACCAGCTCTCGGCGGACGGGACCTTCAACGGCCTGTTCACGGGCACGCTGAAGCGCGTCTGGAACGGCGGGAAGTTCCGGGGCAGCTATCGAACGTTCCGGAGCAGGATCGTGAGCCGGATGCCGCCGGACCAGACTCCGAACTACTTCACCGTGGGCGCGCCGAACCCCGAGTTCGAAAAGCAGCGACCGTTCTCGGTCTGAGGAGTGGCCCGACTATGGCGATGGGCGCCCGGGGTCCACCGAGATCACCGAAAGTCGCCCGCTCTGGTACGCGTGCGAGAAGGCGACGGCGAATTCGCGCTCGCCGGGACAGGCGATCGGCGGAACGCCGGCGCGCTCCAGCCGTGCCGCGATCGCGGGCTCCAGCGCTTCCAGCACGACCACGACGAGTGGCAGGCCCAGCGCGACCGCCTGCGCCAGGACGCTCACGCCGGAGACGAGCGCCGCCGCCCGGGTGAACGCAACGACCCGGCGATCGGGGTGGTGCAGCTGCGCCGCGAGCGCGGCCAGGACGGCGTAGCCCCGCGGTGCCGGGCCCAGCGGCGTGAGGGTCTCGCGGGGGCCCACCGCCTGCCAGGCCGCCAACACCGGAGTGTCGCTGGCGGCGAGCGTGCCGGCCGGCGTGGCCTCGCGTGCGAGGGCCACCAGCCGCGCCGCCGGCGTCGCGTTCGCGGCGCTGATGACCGCGCGCTTCATGCGGTCCAGCTCGGCGACGTCCCAGTCGGCCGCGGGGCGCGCGCGTACGTACGGGGCCAGCTCCTCGATGACCAGCGCCAGGTCGCCGACGGCCTCGGCGGCCAGGCCGCAGCCCGGCCAGCGCGCGCGGCCGATCCGCGCGACCGGCGTGCCGGCAGCCACCACGGCCGGCGGCAGCTCGCCGGCGTCCACGCCCAGCAGGATCACGAGGTCGGCACGGGCCAGCGCGGCGTGGCCGGGCACGAGCGAGCCGAGCGCGAGGGGATGGGGATCAGCGAGCGCGCCCCTGCCACGTGACGTCGCCAGCACCGGCGCCGGCAGCGTCTCGGCGAATGCGCGGATCCAGCGGACGTCGCCGACGTCGCACTCGAGCCCGGTGATCAGCAGCGGCCGGGTGGCGGCGGCGATGGCGGCGCCGAGCGCGTCGAGGCGGGCGGGCTCGGGCGGCGGCAGGGGCGCCGGGCGGCAGGAGGCCGCGACCGGCAGCGCCGGCTCACCGGCGACGTCGGCGGCGACCACGACGTGCACGGGGCCGCGGGGATCTCCCATCGCCAGCTGCCCGGCGTGGGCGATCCAGTGGCCGGCGGAGGCCGGCTCGACGACGAGGCTAGCCTTGACCACCGGCGCCAGCAGCCTGGTGTCGGCCCCCTCCGCCGTGACCGCGATCAGCGGCAGGCGCTCGCGCTGCGCGTGGGCGAGGCCGCGCACGAGGCCGCGCGCGTCGTCGACTCCGGCGACCAGCGCGCCCGGGCCCTCGCCGACCTCGCCGGTCACCGCGGCCAGCACGACGGCCGCGGTCGCGTCCGGGGCCTCGACGACGTCGAGCGCACGGCGGTGCACCGCCGCGCGCAGGCTGGTGGGAGCATCGGGAGCGGCGAAGACGCGCGCCGCGCCCGCCCGCGCCAGGCCGTCGACCAGCACGTCGGCGACGGTGGTGCGGGCCATCACCCGCGCGTCACCCGCGGCGCGCCCAGGACTCGAACACCGGCCGCACGCGCTCCAGCGCCTTGGTGAGGTTGGCCTCGGAGTTCGCGTACGACAGGCGCAGGTAGCCCTCGCCGTGGGCGCCGAACGCCGTGCCCGACAGCACGGCCACGCCGGCCTCTTGCAGCAACCGCTCGGCGACCTCGGCCGACGTGCGGCCGGTGCCGGTGACGTTGGGGAACACGTAGAAGGCCCCGCGCGGGCGCCTGCAGCTCACGCCGGGCATCCGGTTGAGGCCGTCGACGATCAGGTCGCGCCGCCGCTTGAACTCCGCCACCATGCGGGTGACCGGGCCGTGGTCGCCCTGGAGCGCCGCCACGCCGGCGAGCTGCACGAACGACGCCGTGCACGACGCGGAGTTGACCATGAGCCGCGTCACGTGCTCGGCGAGGTCCACCGGCATGACGCCGTAGCCGAGCCGCCAGCCCGTCATCGCGTACGACTTCGAGAAGCCGTCGAGCAGGATGGACTGCGCGTGCATCCCGGGCTGCGCGTAGAAGGACACGAACTCGCCCTCGTAGAGGAACTGGCGGTAGATCTCGTCGGTGAGCACGGGAATCCGCCGCTCGGCGGCGATCCGCGCGATGCGCTCGATCTGGCCGCGGTCGAGCACGCCGCCGGTCGGGTTCTCCGGCGAGTTGACGATGATCAGCTTCGTCCTCGACGACACCCGCTGCTCGAACAGCGCCAGATCGAACCCGAAATCGCTCGCCTCCCGCAGCGGGATCGGCACCGGCACCCCGCCCACGAAGTTGATGACGGACTCGTAGATGGGGAAGCCCGGATTGGGATAGATGACCTCGTCGCCGCGGCCGACCAGGGCCATGATCGTGAAGAACATGATCGGCTTGGCGCCGGGCGTGACCACGACCTGCTCGGGCGAGACCGGCACGCCGCGCGTCTCGGCGGTGTGCTTGGCGATCGCCTCCCGCAGCTCGGGCAGGCCGGCCGAGGGCCCGTAGTGAGTGGCGTTGGCATCGAGCGCGCGCTTGGCCGCCTCCTTGATGTGCGCCGGCGTGTCGAAGTCCGGCTCGCCGATCTCCAGGTGCACGATCTCCCGCCCCTGGCGCTCGAGCGCCCGGGCCCGCGCCAGCACCTCGAACGCCGACTCGGTCCCGAGCCGGCCCATGCGTTCCGCGACGTTCATGCGTTCCTCCTCGTCGAGTGAGGGGATTATATCCTCGTGGACTTCGTCGAGATCCCCGCGGGTGCCTTCACGATGGGCTGGGCCGACGGGCATCCAGCCGAGCGGCCGGCGCGGACGGTGTGGGTGGACGCGTTCCGCATCGCGACGGCACCGGTGACCAACGCCGCGTGGGCCGCCTGGCTCGCGGCCACGGGCGCGCCACCGCCCGCGTTCTGGGGCGCGCCGGGCTTCGACGCCCCGGACCAGCCGGTCGTCGGCGTGGGGTGGGCGGAGGCGGTCGCCTTTGCCGCCTGGAGCTCGGCCCGGCTGCCGACCGAGGCCGAGTGGGAGAAGGCGGCGCGCGGCGGTCGCGAGGGCGCGCGCTACCCGTGGGGCGACGCGCCGCCGCCGCCCGGCCGGTTCGCGCGGCCGCCCCGCGTGCGCTCGACGCCGCCCAATCCGCTCGGCCTTCACGACCTCTCGGGCGTCTGCCACGAGTGGTGCACCGACTGGTACGCCGAGGACGCGTACACGACGTCCCCGTCACGCAACCCGCGCGGTCCCGCCACCGGCACGCGCCGCGTGAGCCGCGGCGGCGCCTGGCGCCACGCCGATCCGTGGAGCGCGGTCGCTCACCGCTCGTCGCTGCCGCCGCACCTGCGCTACTCCGACTACGGGGTCCGGCTGGCCCGCGACGCGTAGCACAGACTCGGTGCGTGCCCGAACCTGTTAGAATTGCGCCCGGGGAGCAGCCCATGAACCCGGCGGAACGCTCGGTACTCCGGGAGGGCATCGTCGCCGGCCTGATCGGCGCCGCCGTGGTGGCCATCTGGTTCTTCGTCTTCGACATCCTGCGCGGCCGTCCGTTCCTCACGCCCACGCTGCTCGGCTCCTTCGTCTTCTACGGCGTCAACACGCCCGTCGGCATGGAGCCCGCGCCGGCCCCGATCCTCGGCTATACCGTCCTGCACGGGCTGGCGTTCGTCGCCTTCGGCATCATGGCGGCCACGATGATGGCCATGAGCGAGCGCGAGCCCGCGCTGTTCGTCGCCTTCGTCATCCTGTTCGCCGCCTTCGAGGTCTTCTTCTTCGGCGTGCTCAGCGTGCTCGGCCAGGGCATCCAGGCGGCGCTGGTGTGGTGGTCGGTGCTGGTGGGCAACCTGCTGGCGTCGGTCGCCATGCTGTGGTTCCTCTTCCGCGCCCACCGCGCGTTGCCGCGCACGCTGATCGGCTCCTGGGGCGGCGTCCTGCGCGAGGGCGTGGTGGCCGGCCTGCTCGGCGCCGCCGTCGTCGCCGCCTGGTTCTTCGCCATCGACGCCATCCAGGGCGAGCCGCTGCGCACGCCCCGGCTGCTCGGCGCCGCGCTGCTGCGGGCGTCCGACCCGATCGTGGGGCTGACCGCCTACACCGCGCTCCACGGCCTGGCCTTCATCGCCTTCGGCCTCGTGGGGGCGCTGCTGATCGCCGGCGCCGAGCGCCAGCCGCTGCTGGTGTTCGCGCTGGTGATCCTGTTCACGGCCTTCGAGATCGGCTTCTTCGGCGCCATCGTGATCGTGGCCAGCTGGGTCCTCGACGAGCTGGCCGGCTGGACGATCTTCGTCGGCAACATCCTGGCCGCCGCCGCGATGCTGGCCTACTACTTCTCCGGCCACCGCACGCTGGCGCGCCGTCTCACGCAGGCCTGGGCGGAGGAGGAGTAGCGCCGCGGCCTCGGCCACCGAGCCGGTGCTATTCCCCGAGAACGCGACGCCGCAGCAGCCGAAGGTCGAGCGGCACCAGGACGGCGAGCATGACGGCGGAGAGCGCGGCGACGCCGGCCAGCGGCGCCGCCACCGGCCCGCCGATCAGGACGCCGCGGAAGGCCTGGGCCAGGTGATAGAGGGGGTTGGCGAGATTGAGCGCCACCAAAACCGGGTGCTCGAGGGGGAAGTACGTCGAGGACAGCAGCCCCATGGGGAGCACCAGCAGGAAGACGGGGAGATTCATGTGGTCGATGGTCGGCAAGACGGCCGTGAAGCAGAGGCCGAGGGCCCCGAACGCGCACGCCGCCAGGAAGCTGACGGGCAGAAGCGCGGGCAGCCAGGCCACGTCGAGGGTCACGAGACCGGCGGCGTGGAAGCCGGTGAGCACCGCGCCCACGATGGCGGTGTACATCGTCGCCAGCAGGCCGGCCCACAGCACCTCACCCCAGATGACGTGCGCCAGCTCGATCTGGGTGGTGAGCTGGCCCTCCCACGTGCGCTGATAACGCATGCGGATGAAGGCGCCGAAGAGCGACTGGAAGATCGCCGTCATGAAGGTCGCATAGGCGAGCAGACCCGGCGCCACGTAGGTCATGTACTCGACCGGCCGCCCCTGCCAGCTGAGGCTCGCGACGTAGCCGCCCAGCCCGAGCCCGAAGGCGACCAGCATGGTCACCGGCTCCAGGGCCGGCGGCAAGAAAGCCGTATACCAGTTCCGCAGGTACACGCGCAGGTGTCGACCGACCACAGCGCGGCTCTGCCAGTCGACGGCGGCGCCGAGCCAGCTCATGGCTCGAGCGCGAGCTT
>DASTOJ010000026.1:0-9216 GCA_035762565.1 Candidatus Methylomirabilota bacterium
TACTTCGCCGCGGCGGAGATCGCCGCGCGCGAGAAGAAGGTGGGCGTCATCGTCATCGAGGTGGCGCGCCCCGACTTTCGCGTGGCCGATCGCCGCACGTTCGCCGACACGGATGTCCGGGCGGCCGCCAAGGGCCTGTACGTCATCCGCGAGTTCGCGCCCGGCCAGCCGAGGCACGGCTACGTGGTAGCGCAGGGATCCAGCTCGACCTTCAATCTCGTGACCGTGCTGCCGCGCCTGGAGCAGGCCGGCGTGAACGTGAAGGTGATCGCGGCGATCAGCGAGGAGCTGTTCGACCGCCAGCCGGACGCCTACCGGAACGCCGTGCTGCCCCCCGAGGCCCGCCAGGACCTCATGTTCGTGAGCAGCGGCACGCGGCGCATGTGGCCGCTCCGAAACGTGGGCTCGCTGACCGACGCCTACTCGCTGACCTCCGACTGGGACAACCAGTGGCTCACCGGCGGGCTGGAAGCCGACGTGATCGCGGAGGCGCACCTGGACCCGGAGTCGATTCTCGCCGGCGTGCAGCGGTTCGCCCGGGAGCGCCCGCAGCGTCTGGCCCGCCAGCGCTCACTGCTCGACGCGCTGGGATAGGAGCGGCGCCCACCGCGACCAGTTGCCCCCGAGCCCCGTCGGGGTTTCCCCGACGGCGGCCGTGTGCCGGGTGTGCTACAAGCGTCTGCGTGACAGCGTCCACGGGGGCGGGCGCGCAGCGTTTCCGGGGGCGTGCTGACCGCGGAGGAGAACCGGCATGAGCTGGGTCGTCGTACAGTTCGCCGAGTGCCGTGAAGTCTTCATCGACGACCAGAACCAGGGCGACAACGTCGACGCGCAGGGCCGCCTCAATCCGCTGCTCGTCAACGCGGGGACGCACACGTTCACCCTCGGCGGAGCGCCGAACTTCGCGCCGCCCAGTCAGACGCTTCTCGTTCCCGAGGTCTCCATCGGAACGCCCTTCTCCGTGATCTTCGCCAAGACCGCGTGATCGCGTGAGCGCCACGCGCGCCCTCGCGCTCGCCGCCGCCGTCTGGGTCCTTAGCGGCTGCGCGAGCCATCCCAACCCGCGGCTGACCGCCTACGACGAGAAGGTCGGCTATCGCTACGCCAACGTACGTCCGGACGAGGCGGAGGAGTCGCTGTTCGTCATCCTCGCGTTCTCGGGCGGCGGAACTCGGGCCGCCGCCTTCTCCTACGGGGTCCTCGAAGGTCTCCGGAGCGTGGGCTATCAGCGGCCGGACGGCACCCGCCGGACGCTGCTCGAGGACGTCGACGTGATCTCGTCCGTCTCGGGGGGCAGCTTCACCGCCGCCCACTACGCGATCTTCGGCGCCGAGGGCTTCGAGAGCTTCGAGAGGAACTTCCTCTACCGGGACATCCAGGGCGAGCTCATCCTGCGCGCGCTCGCGCCGTGGAACTGGGCGCGGCTGGCCCGGTCGGACTTCAGCCGCATCGATCTGGCCACGGAGCTCTACGACGAGGTCGTGTTCGGTGGCGCCACCTTCAGGACGCTCCTCGGGGAACGGAGGCGCCCGTACCTGCTCCTGAACGCGACCGACATGACGCAAGGCTCGCGCTTCGAGTTCACGCAGGACCAGTTCGACCTGCTGTGCTCCGATCTGTCCGAGGTGAAGGTGGCGCGCGCCGTCGCCGCGTCCTCCGCCTTCCCCGTGCTGCTGAGCCCGCTCACCCTGCGCAACTACTCGGCCGAGCCCTGCCAGGGGTACGTGGCCCCCGCCTGGCTCACCAACGCCCTCAAGCCGGAGAACCCACCGCGGCGGCTCCAGCTCGCGCAGACGCTCGCCTCCTACCGCGAGAACGCCCAGGACCGGCCGTTCGTCCACCTGCTCGACGGCGGGCTGGCCGACAACATCGGTCTGCGCGGTCCCTACATCGCGCTCAGCGGCCAGGACAGCGCGTGGAGCCTCTACACCAAGATCAACCGGCGCACGGTGCACCGCGTGCTCGTCATCACCGCGAACGCCAAGACCGGGCGCGATCCGGGCTGGGACAAGGAGGAATCGCCGCCCGGCGTCTCGGGCGTGCTCGGGGTCGTCACGACGGGGCCGATGGGCAACTACTCGTTCGAGACCGTCCAGCTCGTGGCCGACCACTTCCAGGGGCTCACGAACCAGCTCGCGGGCTGGCACGCGTGCGAGACGGACGGGCGCGCCCAGTGCAAGACGTTCACGATGCGGACGGCGCCGCCACCCGACGTGGACTTCCACGCGGTCGAGCTGGCGTTCGACAAGCTCACCGCCGAGGCCGACCGCGACCTGCGCGCGTGCCTCGAAGGGCTCGCCACGTCCTTCCGCCTCCCGGCCGCGCAGGTGACGCTGCTCCGGCAGGTCGCCCGCCGACTGCTCGCGAGCTCCCCGGAGTTCATCGCCGCCATGAAGAGGATCGCGCCCGCCTGGCGGCCGCCCGAGGTGCCGATCGACCCCGCGCTCCTCGCGGAGGCCTGCCCGAAGCGCTGAGACTACACGTCGCTCACCTCTCGAATCCCTCGGGCGCACGCCGCGCGACGAACCGCGTGAACCGGTCCAGCAGCTCGAGCTCGTAGGTGTCGTCCTGGCGATAGACGACGTAGCAGCGCAGCAGGCCCCGGTCGCCGACGTTCCAGCGGCGGCAGACCCGGCCCTCGGGCCTGATCTCCCACGTCCCCACGTCGATGGCCTCCGGGAACGACCCGAAGAGGTGGCCCCCGGGCGCGAAGAACAGGCGCTGTCGCCCGACCGCCAGCACGTGCCCGCCGATCTCGGCGGCGAGCTCCGCCGCCGTGAGGGCGGCGCGGGGCGTG
The DNA here is from genome assembly GCA_035762565.1 of Candidatus Methylomirabilota bacterium. GTDB lineage: Bacteria > Methylomirabilota > Methylomirabilia > Rokubacteriales > CSP1-6 > AR5. Next base: position 2,798 of record DASTOJ010000026.1, read on the forward strand.
GTCTGCTCCGTGGTGGGCGGCGCGGCGCAGAAGGGGCGGAGCGACTCGCCGGCGAGGATCATCGTGTCGACGTCGAAGTTCATCCCGTCGGCGAAGCGAAAGACCGAGACACCGTTGGGGAGCAGCGCCACGAGGTTGCCGCCGTAGCCGAGCATCAGGGGGATCTGGAAGAAGCAGCCCGTGCTCGTCCGGTAGGGCGCCGACCAGAACGACAGGTGGTAGCGTCCCGCCCCGAAGCGGTTGCGAGAGCCTGACGGCAGCCCGGCGGTCGCGCTGGTCCGGTAGAGCGCCTCGGCCAGCTTCGTGGCGCTCAGCAGCTGAGCGCCGTCGTGACGGCCGCCGTTCTGGAGCAGCGCGGTCAGCTTGGCGACGTCGTCGACGGTCGGATAGAGCCCGTAGCCCAGCTGGGGGACGCCGCGGCTTCCGTCGCTCTCGATGGTGTGCATCTTCGGGGCGTGGAGGATCCCGATGGGACGGAACACCTCGGCGCGCACCATGTCCCACAGGTGCGCGTGGGGGCCCTCGCGCCGCTTGAGGTAAGCGTCCAGCGCGACCGCCAGCACGAAGGTCTGGGTGCTGTTGTACCGGAGGACCTCGCCGCGGTTCCACGCGTACTTGCCGTACGAGAGCGCGATCTCGAGCTTCTCCCGGAGCGATCGCTTCACGATCCAGCCGAACATCTTCGGCCGGTTCTCGTCGGCCGAGGTGCTTCCGTCCCGCTCCCTCCCTTCGTCGCCGATGCCGGTCGCCATGTTGAGCGCGTCGGCGAACGTGACGTCGTTCCAGCCCGCGTGCGGCCGGCTCCCCGGCGGCAGATAGTCGACCACCTTCTCGTCGAGGACGGCGTCGCCGTACTTCTGCGCCAGGCGCAGCAGGGCGACGGCGGCGCCCAGCGACTTCGTCACCGAGAAGACGCCGTGCCGCATCTCGCGGCAGTACGGGAACGGGCCGTGGCGGGTGTTGCAGCCGCGCACGTAGAGGGTGCCGTCGAGGACGAGCCCGTTGGCGCTGATGTCGCCCGGCTCGGCATCGCCGTCGAAGGTCGCCAGCGCCGGCGACGCCGGCAGCGTGGACCACGGGCGCATCGGCGTGCGGGCCCGCAGCTCCTCGGCGAACTCGGCGCGCAGCGCGGGCTCGCTCGCGATGGGCCCCGGGGTGTAGGTCATCGGCAGGTGGCCCCAGAAGTCGAACTTCGACCAGGCCGACGTCTCTTGCACGATCTGGAGGCGGAGCGCGGACACCCGAGTGTCGTCGAAGAGAAAGGTGGCCAGGCCGTTGTGCGCCCCGTTGTGGACCTGGTTGACGAGGACGAACGGGAACGAGGCGCGGGACATGCCGCCGTCGCCGGGCTCGGACCACACGCGCCCGGGCGAGACGATCAGCCGCCCGGCCGGCACGATGTCCCGTATGACCGGCACGAGGTGCTCGCCGGCGGTGAAGAACGCTACCGTGAACGCGGGCACCGGCGTCGGCAGGCTGGGGCAGCCCCGGCTCGAGCCGGACATCGACGCCGCCGCGACCGTGAGCGCGCCTCTGAGCGTGTGCCTGGCCGGACCCCATGCGCCGAGCGGCATGAAATAGTCGTTGTGGACCGGGCCCCGGCCCGAGAACGCCGCCGCGGTCAACTCATCCGCCGTCAGCCGGTCGCGCACACCGGCCGGCGGGGTCACGGGCGCGGCGCGCTCGGAACGGACACAATCGATCGGCGCGACGTCGCCGAGGCGGGCCAGCTTGCCGCGGACCTCTCCCACGACCGCGGCGAGGCCGGCGCCGTCGAGGCGGTACAGCAGCTCCGTCCGTTCGGGGTTCGGCAGCACGATCCGCAGCGCGCCGTCGGCGACGCGACCGGTCGCGCGCCAGAAGTTCGGGTGCCGCGTGCCCCAGCCGAGGTATGCGCCGCGGCTGTAAACGACCCGCGCGTATCCGTTGGGGAAGACCTCCTCGACGAGGAGGGTCTGGCACATCACCTCGTCGCCCGCCTTGTCCAGCCACACGCCGCTCCAGGCGCCCGCGAACTGCGCCGCGTTCGGCGGCACGTCCGCCGGTGGTGCGACAAGCCGCACGTCGTCGGGCAGCGGTGTCGAGCTCCGGCAGTCCTTCGTCGCGGCGGCGGCCGGCGCGGCGAGGGCCAGCACGAGCACGGCCAGACCGAGCGGTCGCAGCACGGGCATGAGGGGCCTCCCGCGTCCGATGGTGAGCGCGCTCAACGATATCGCGAGCCGACGCCGTTGGCGATAGGCGCTACAATGCGGCGCTGTGCGAGCGCTGCGGCGTCCCGGTCCCCCGCGAGTCCCTCCGGCTGGGGCAGCCCCGAGCCATCGCCGGCGACTCGTGCGAAGTCTCCCCGGGCTCGCGTCACAGCTCCTCCTGTGGGCTCTATTGATGGTCGCCGGGTGCGTCACGCTCGAGCGTCCGCCGTCGCCCCCGACGGGGTCGATGTGGGCGTTCTTCACCGACACCGACGTCGTGCTGGGGCCCCGCGCGCTGGTCTATACGAGCAGCCTGGTTGCGTGCGAGACCGAGCGGCGGCGCAGAGTCGAAAACTCACCGTGCGTTCAGGTGGTCGTGGGTCCCGGGACTGACTACTATGCCCTGGGGCTGCCGAGCGAATTCCACGTCTCGCTGCCTGACGGGGCGATCGGGGCCATCGAATACGACCGGTGTGGAATGTTGCAGGCGACCTTCATCCGCGCATACAGGGTCGTGGGGCGCTGCCAGCCGATCGGCGTGAAGCGGGCGCCCTGATCCCGGTTGCCGGGAGGCCGGCAAGGGCCATCCAGCACCCGGGGGGATTCCTGAAACTGCGCGTGCCGGCCTGCGCTACTATCCGATTATGCCTAGACTGATCTCCGCTGCCCTGGGCGCGTCGATCGTTGCCTGGCTGTGCGCGGCGCCGGCGGCCGGCGCACCGGATCAATCTAGCCCCGCGCCCCCGGCCGTCCGGCCCCAGCCCTCCGAGCGCACCGTCGACGTGCTGTCGGTGGTGAAGCTGCGCAGCAAGGCGTTTGCGGGCGCGCGCTCCAGCCGGACGCTGGGGCCCCAGCGCGAGGGCACCGGGGTCGTGCTCGACGCCGAGGGGCTGGTGCTCACGATCGGCTACCTGATTCTCGAGGCGGAGACGGTGGAGCTGTCGACCGCGGATGGCACGGCCTTCCCGGCGACCGTGGTCGGTTACGACAGCACCACCGGGTTCGGTCTGCTGCGCTCGCTGCGGCCGTTGCCGATCGCGCCGGTGCGCTTCGGGCAGTCCGCGCAGCTCGCGCTCCGTGAGCGCGTGCTGATCGTGGGCTTCGACGGCGTGGCCCCGGCGATCGTCGTGTCCCGCCGGCCCTTCGTGGGGTACTGGGAGTACCTGCTCGAGGAGGCGATCTACACCGCGCCGGCGACCGTGAACTGGAGCGGGGCGGCGCTGCTCGATCGCGAGGGCAAGCTGCTGGGCATCGGCTCGCTCTCCGTGAACGACGCGGTGGGCTCCGACAGCCAGGTGCCCGGCAACCTGTTCGTCCCCATCGACCTGCTGAAGCCGCTGATGAAAGACCTCGTCGCGCACGGCAAGTCAGCGGCGCGCCCGCGCCCGTGGCTCGGCGTGCAGACCCAGGAAGTCCAGGGCAACGTGATCGTGACGCGGGTGTCTCCGGAGAGTCCGGCCGACCTGGCGGCGATGCGGCCCGGCGACGTCATCATCGCCATCGGGGGCGAGCACGTCAAGGGCCAGGCGGACTTCTACACCCGGCTCTGGTCGCACGGCGCGGCCGGCGTCGAGGTCCGCCTCGACGTGCTGCGGGCCGGGAAGGTCCAGAGCGTGACGGTCACGTCGAGCGACCGCGAGAAGTACTACCGGGTCAAGCCCACCTACTGACCAACCGCCCGGCCCTCACCCGCCAACGAGGAGGCCCCATGGCAGCCTACTTCATCGTCGATATCGATGTGCACGACTCAGCCGGTCTGGAAGAGTACCGCCGGCGAGTCCCCGCCACGATCAGCGCGTACGGCGGGCGCTTCGTCGTCCGGGGCGGCACGTTCGAGGCGCTGGAGGGGAGCTGGCAGCCGAAGCGTCTCGTGCTGCTGGAGTTCCCGAGTCTCGACCAGGCGAAGCGGTGGTACGACTCCGAGGAGTACCGACCCCTCAAGGCCATGCGGCTCAAGGCGTCGACGAGCAATCTGATCCTGGTCGACGGCGTCTAGAGTATGCCCGGGCGCCCGTCCTTCGACGCCATCGTCGTGGGTGGTGGGCTGCTGGGGACCGCGACTGCCTATCACCTCGCGCGCGCGGGGGCGCTGACGCTGCTCGTCGACCGGGCGGACAGCGGACGTGCGACGGACGCCGGGGCCGGCATCATCTCGCCGGAGACCAACAGCCGCGATTCCGAGGTCTGGTTCCGCCTCGCGGTCGAGGCCGGCGCGTACTACCCAGCGCTGATCGACCAGCTCCGGGGCGAGCAGGGGGGCGACACCGGGTACGCCCGCTGCGGGCAGCTGGTGGTCGCCGTCACCGACGACGAGATCCCCGCGTTCGAGCGTGCCCGAGGCGTCATCCTCGAGCGCCAGCAGCGCCGCGGGCTGCCGGCGCCCGGCGACCTTCACGAGGTCTCGTCCGCCGAGGCGCGCGAGCTGTTCCCGGCGCTCGCGCCGGTGCACGGGGCCATCCACGCGCGCACGGGCGCTCGCGTGGACGGGCGCCTGCTGAACCGGGCGCTCCTGAGCGCGGCCACCGGCCGGGGGCTCATCAGCCGGGCGGGAAGCGTCGACCGGCTCGCGCTCGAGGGTGGGACGGTGACGGGCGTCGTGGTCGGCGGCGAGCACGTGGCCGCGGGGACGGTGGCCATCGCGGGCGGCGCGTGGTCGGAAGCCTTCGCCAAGCAGCTCGGGGTCAGCATCCCCGTGGCGCCGCAGCGCGGGCAGATCATCCACCTCGGCCTGCGCGGGACCGACACGAGCCGCTGGCCCGTGGTCAGCGCGTTCCACCACCACTACCTCGTCGCGTGGCCGGACAGCCGCGTGGTCGCCGGCGCCACGCGGGAGACGGGCTCCGGCTTCGCGCCTCACACCACCGCCGCGGGGATCCGCGAGGTGCTCGCCGAGGCGATCCGCGTCGCCCCCGGGCTGGCGCCGGCGGAGGTGCGGGAGATCCGCGTCGGCCTGCGCCCGCTGGCGGCCGACGGGCTGCCGGTGCTGGGCGCCGTCCCCGGCGTGCGCGGCGTCTTCCTCGCCACCGGCCACGGGCCGTCGGGGCTCACGCTGGGCCCATACAGCGCCCTGGTCGTCGCCCGCCAGATGCTCGGCGAGCCGCCCGGCACCGACCTCGAGCCCTTTTCGATCACGCGGTTTCGCTGAGCGCCGTATACTGCTCGCCATGAGCCATGGCATGCCCTTTCGAATGATCGCGCTCGTCCTCGTCACGGTGTTCCTCGTCGTCGCGGCGACGCCTGCCAAGGCGGAAGCGGTGGAGGCGCTGGTGATCGTGGCCATCGCTACGCTGGTCGTGGCCGGGCTCCTGATCATCGGGTACCTCATCATCGCCAACGTCGAGGGGGACAAGCGGGCGGACGAGGGACAGGTGATCTGGGTCGCCCACGTGCCCGAGTCCTGAGGGACACCTGGCGCCGCCCCGCTACGGCTCGGACCTCGTCGTCGACCTGCTGCGCGCCGTCGGGGTCGAGCACGTCGCGCTGAACCCGGGCGCGACCTTCCGCGGGCTGCACGACTCGCTCGTCAACTACGGCGACCGCACCCCGGAGCTGATCCTCACCACCCACGAGGAGATCGCCGTCGCGCTCGCCCACGGCTACGCCAAGGCCAAGGGCCGGCCGATGGCGGCGGTCGCCCACGACATCGTCGGTCTCCAGCACGCGAGCATGGCCATCTTCAACGCGTTCTGCGACCGGGTGCCCGTGCTCGTCCTCGGCGCCACCGGGCCCATGGACGCCACCCGGCGGCGGCCGTGGATCGACTGGATCCACACCGCCCTGGTGCAGGGGACCCAGGTGCGCGACTACGTGAAGCTGGACGATCAGCCGGCCAGCGTGGCCGCGCTGCCGGAGGCCGTCCTGAGAGCGTGGCGGGTCGCGTGCACGGAGCCCCAGGGGCCCGTCTATCTCTGCCTGGACGCGGGCCTGCAGGAGCAGCCGCTCGACGCTCCCATGGCGGTTCCGGACGTGGCGCGCTTCCAGCCGGCGGCGCCGCCGCACGCGGATCCCCGTGCGCTCGACGAGGCCGCGCGCCGCCTGGTCGAGGCGCGCTTCCCGGTGATCCTGACCGAGTGGCTGGGCCGCCGGCCGGAGGCGACCGCGCCGCTCGGCCGGCTCGCCGAGCGGCTGGCGGCGCCGCTGGTCGATCTCGGCGGCGAGTACCAGGGCCGACCCAGCGTGCCGGGCAGCCATCCCCTCGACATGACGGGCGCGCACCGGGAGGTCGTGCAG
>DASTOJ010000027.1:0-3248 GCA_035762565.1 Candidatus Methylomirabilota bacterium
AGGCGCGTCTCCAGGCGCTGGCGGAGGGCAAGATCGACATCGCCCTGGCCAGCCACGGCCTGGTCGCCGAGGAGCTGGCCCGCCGGGCCATGGTCGCCCACGAGATCGCCAAGGTGGCCGTCGTCTTCGGCGTGAACGCCGGCGTGGCCGCGACGAACCTCACCGACCGTCAGGTCTGCGACGTGTACGCGGGGACGCTCACGAACTGGAAAGGGCTGGGCGGACCCGACCTCGCCATTGCGCCACGCACCCGGCCGGACTCCGAGGTCGACACCGAGGTGGTCCGCGACAGGATCGGGTGCCTGAAGGATCTGAAGATGCCCGCCTCCGTGCAGGTCGCCGCACGGTCCGGCGACATGGCGAAGGAGCTCGCCGCCACCGCCGGCGCGATCGGGATGACGACGGCGACGGTCGTGGAGCAGAGCCGGGGGCAGATCAAGGCCCTGGCGCTCAACGGCATCGCCCCCAGCGCCGAGAACGTCGCGCGCCGGATCTACACGCTGACCCGCGACTCGTTCCTCGTGACGAAGGCACCACCCGCGCCTGCCGTCGCCCGGTTCCTCGACTTCGTTCGGAGTCCCGCCGGAACGGCCGTCATCGTCGCCAACGGGGCGGTGCCGGTGAAGTGAGGCGGCGGGGTCACACGAACACGTCGACGACGCTCAGGCCGTTCACCGTGATATGTTTGGGCCGCGCTAGAACAAAAGGGGGTCCCCAACGGATGGACACGTGATGTTCGCCGCTGGATGAGCCGCCGCCGACCGCTGTCGTACCTCGCCGAGGTGGCCGTGGGCGCCGTGTGCTTCGAGCGCCGCGCCGCGGACCCCGCGCTGGTGGCGAGGCTCCGCGCCGACACCGTCGAGCTGTCCCTGGCGCCTCCCGAGGGGATCGTCGCCGATCCGCTCTGGGAGGCCAAGCGAGCCGCGCTTCGACATCTCCTCGCCACCGGCGACCCCGCGCGGTTCATGCGGTGGCCGCCCGTGCGCACCACGATGGTCAAGCGGGGCCATCGGCCGGTCACCATCGAGCTCCGTCACCTGCGACGCCGCGCCGACTGGGCTGAACGCTGGCGTCCAGCGCTCCGGGAGATGACGCTCGGCCGGCCCCGCCCGTTTCCCCGGCTGCCGACGACCAGCGCGAACACGCTCCACCTCGCCTATCACCTGTGCCGCTTCGAGGAGGCCACCGGTGTCCGGCCCGAGACCGCGAGCTTCGTCCTGGAATTCGGCGGCGGCTACGGCGGGATGTGCAGCTTGCTGCATCGGCTCGGCTTTCGCGGCGCGTATACGATCTTCGACCTTCCCGAGGTCGGCGCGCTGCAGCGCTTCTACCTGCGTCACGCCCGGGTCCCCGTCGTGACCATCTCGGCCCTCGACGACCTGCGGCGCGTGGTGGCGGCGCGGCCACGCGGCCCCGCGCTCTTCATCGCGACGTGGTCCCTCGGCGAGACCCCGCTCGCGCTGCGCGCGCCGCTGCTCGCCGCAGTGGCGGATTTCGACGCGGTGCTCCTCGGCTACACCTCCCGCTTCGCCGACATCGACAACCGCGCGGCATTCGCGCGCTGGCGGACGGAGCTGCCCAGTCTGGCGTGGCAGGAATCGCCGCTGCCGCACCTCGGCAAGGCCGAATGGTATCTCTTCGGCGCCCGGCCGGGGCTCGCGCGGCACCCGTAGCCCTACACGAACACCGAGCCGCCGTCGACGACGAGCGTCTGGCCTGTCATGAACGCGCTGTCGTCCGACGCCAGGAAGACCACCGTGCCCTCCAGGTCCTCGGCCACCGCCTCCCGCTTGAGCGCGCGCGAGGCCAGCACCGCGTCGCGCTGGAAGGCGGTGATGTCGGGATTGGCCAGCACGGTCTCGCTCAGCGTCAGCCCCGGCGCGAGCGCGTTGACCGTGATCCCGTCCGGTCCCAGCTCGCGGGCCAGCGCACGCGTCAGCGCGATGACGGCGCCCTTGGACGTCACGTAGTGCAGGAGCCCGGCCGTGCCCTTGTGGGCGATGGCCGAGGCCACGTTGACGATGCGGCCGCCGCCCTGCCCGCGCATCACCGGCGCCACCGCCCGCGCGCAGTGCCAGATGCCCTTGACGTTCACCGCCATCACGCGGTCCCACTCGGCCTCGGCGATCGCCTCGAACGGCGTGGGCTTGAGCGTGGCGAACACGGCGGCGTTGCTGACGAGCACGTCCACCCGCCCGAACCGGCGGCGGGCCTCCTCGACCATGCGCTCGCAGTCGGCGAACGCCGAGACGTCGGCGCACACCGCGTGTACGGCGTCCGGCGCGTTCAGCCGCTTCAGCGCGGCGGCGGCGTCGACGACGTCGGCGATCAGCACCCGTGCGCCCTCGGCCACGAACCGGCGCGCGTAGGCCAGGCCCAGGCCGGCCGCCCCGCCGGTGACGATCGCGACCTTGCCCGCCAGCCTCATGCGCCGCCGGGACGGCAGTCGGGACATTCGAGTGACGCGCGGTCGGGGTGGCCGTACTCCGCGACGGCGGCCGACGGCGAGACGTAGCCGTTGACCACGTCGTCCCGCAGCCGCTCGCGATCGCGCCGGGCCGGCTCGCCGTAGCCGCCGGCACCGGGCGCCTGCAGGCGGATCTGGGCCGCGGGCGGCGCGGTGAACGGGCCCTTGCTCACCAGCTCACGCTCGGTACCCTCGGGCCCGGCGACCGCGATGCGGCCCGGTGCGCCCGCGCACCCGCCGGCCAGGCCGAACGGCGCCGACTTCGTGCGCTCCAGGCAGACGCTGGCCTGCGAGGGCAGGCCCAGGATGCGCCAGACGCGCTCGACGCCGCAGCCGCCGCGGAAGCGGCCGGGGCCGCCGGTGTCGGGCACGATGGCGTAGCGCTCGACGCGGACCGGGAACGACATCTCCAGCACCTCGATCGGCGTGTTCATCGTGTTGGAGATACCGCTGGCCACGCCGGTGATGCCGTCCTTGCTCGGCCGGGCGCCGAAGCCGCCCTTGATGGTCTCGTAGGAGACGTAGCGCGCGCCGCTCCTGTGATCCACTCCGCCGAGCGTGAGGATGGCCGAGGTGCCCTGCGAGCAGGCCATCACGCGCTCGGGCGCCAGCCGGACCAGGGCCCCGAAGAGCATGTCGCAGACGCGGTGGCTGATCTCGTGGTTGGCGTAGACGACCGGCGCCGGCGCGACGGCGCTCACCACCGTCCCCGGGTCGGCCACGAGCGCGATCGGCCGCCAGCAGCCGGAGTTGGGCGGGACGAGGTCGCCCGGGTCGGCGA
>DASTOJ010000028.1:0-4176 GCA_035762565.1 Candidatus Methylomirabilota bacterium
AGCGACGCTGGAGGGGTCATGGGATGCGCTCGAGCCGCGCGAGCAGGTGCTGCTCGGCAGGCTGACGGCGTTCGAAGGTGGCGCCTCACTGGAGGGGATAGAGGCGATCTGCAACGGGGAGTCGGTCGGGAGTCTGGAGCCGGTCGTGTCGTCCCTGCTCGACAAGACGTCGCTGTTGCAGACGGACTCCGGCAAAGATGCGGAGCCCCGCTTTTCGATGCTCGACACGGTGCGAGAGTTCGCGGCCGAGCGCGCCGCCGACCGGCACGACGTCGCCGCGATCCAGCGCCGGCACGCTCGGTACTTCCTGGAGTATTGCGAGCACGCATCCGAGGAGGCGGCGCGCACCGATCGACGCGAGGGGCTCGAACGGCTCGCACAGGAGCGTCGCAACATCCGCCTGGCGTTCGAACGGTTGCTGCACGCCGGCGCCGTCGATGAGGCGCTGCGGGTGGCGATCGCGTTCGCGCGCGCCCTGCCATGGGACGCCCATGTCCACGAAGTCCGGGGTTGGCTGGCACAGGCGCTCGGCGCCGCGACGCCCGCACCCGCGCCGCGTCGCGCGACCGCCCTCTACTGGGACGGACAGCTCGCGCTGTCCCAGGCACGCCTCGACGACGCGCGGCGGCAGCTGGAGGCGGCGTTGGCCGTGGCACGCGAGGCCGGCGAGCCGGCCGTGGAGGCGGCCGCGCTCGCCAGCCTGGGGCGCCGAGCGGTGGTGGTCGCCGCTCCCGAGGCGGCCGACATCTGTGACGCTGCGGTGGCCGCGGCTCGCCGCCTCGGCGACCCCATACTGGTCGCCGACGCACTGCTGATCAGGGCCGGGGCGTGTGAGCGTGCCGGGGAGTGGGAGCGCGCCGGCCTCCTCGCCGGGGAGGCACTGCCGCTATACCGCGCCGCCGGTGATCCCTACGGTGCGGCATCGGCGCTGGCCGAGCAGGGCTGGTACGACCTCGTCCACGGGCGGCTGGACGCCGCGGAAGAGCGCTTGGGCGAGGCGCTCGAGCTGCGCCGCCGCCACGGCGACGACCGACGTCTCGTCGAGCCGCTCATCGACCACGCGTGGCTCATCCTGGTGCGCCGCAACGACGAGCAGGCCGCCCGTGGGTTCCTCGACTGCCTGGGGCTCGCGCGTCACGTCGACGACCAGTTCAACCTCGGTGAGGCGCTGATGGGTCTCTCGACGCTGGCCGCCCTCAACGGACGGTGGGCGAGCGCCGCCCGGCTGGCGGGCGCCTCGACGGCCGTTCACGAGCAGATCGGTGCGCCGCCATGGGAGTCCGTCACCGCGATGCACGAGCGGGCGGTGTCGGCGGCCCGCGAGGCGCTCGGCGGAGAGCGGTTCGCTGCTCATATCCAGGAGGGTCGGCAACTGTCCGCCGAGGACGCCGCGCACCTCTACAGCGCGTCGGCGGACGCGGTGGCAAGCCTCGCGGGCTGACCTCCGGCTCGGGGCCGCGTCAGCCAGACGTCCGTGGAAGGTCAGGATCGCGTGATCGGCTACGTCCACGCAGACATCAGACGTCGGAGGTGACCGACATGCTGGCCATTTATCGCATGAGGTGTGACCGCTCGTTCCTCGGCCCCACGGGACATTTCAATGCCGTTCCGTTCAGTGCGCTGCCCGTTGCACATGGCCCGGCGCGAGACGAGCGTCGCGTGGCTCGCGTTCCGTACCTGCGAGGCAGGCCCGCGTCGGAATGGATGAGCGCAGTCTCGAAGCGTGGCCGGTCCCGCGAGGACGCCCCGCTCACCGAGGCCGCGTGAGCGATCGTCACCTCTGGACAACCCTCCTTCCAATCCCCAGGCATTCACGACGCTTCCCGGACGTTGCTCCCTCGACGTCCGGCACACTGGTGAACAGCGTGATCGCCGGGCCCGTGTGCCCGGCGATCTGCTTTGTGCCAGTGACGCAGCGGCGGCGACCGTGCCGCCAGCGACCGTGCCCAACCGACGCGGAAGGAGGACGGGGCCAGCCGCGAGGCGGAGCGCCCCCGTATCGCGCCATGGAGAACCAACCACTCGAAGGTAGGGTCGCCCTGGTTGCCGGCGCCAGCCGCGCCGCAGGGCGGGGGATCGCGGTCGAGCTCGGCGCCGCCGGCGCCACCGTCCACTTCGTACCCGAGGTCCAGGACGCCGGCAAGCCCGCAAATACGACGGGCTACCGGTGATGGTGGCGCCGATGGCCAGGATCGCACCCCTCGAGGCGCCGTACCCGGACGGCGTCGAGGACGAGCTCCGGTCGATGATGCCGCCCGGCGTGCCGCCCATCGCCCTGTTCCGCACCCTGGTGCGGAACCGCTCGATGACACAGGCGATGCGCACCTGGGGCGCCTACGAGCTGGGGCGGCAGCTCAGCCTCTCCCTACGCCAACGCGAGATCGTCATCGACCGCACGTGTGCACGTTGCGGTTGCGAATACGAATGGGGTGTCCACGTGGCGTTCTTCGCCTCTCGAGCGGGGCTCGACGAGGCCCAGATCACGTCGCTCACGCACGGCGGTCCGAGCGATCCCTGCTGGATCGACTCCGGCGACCGGCTCCTGATCGAGGCCGTCGACCAACTGCACGAGACCTCGGACCTGACCGACGGGCTCTGGGCGGCGTTGGCCGACGCGTTCGACGAGCGACAGCTCCTCGACCTGTTGCTCCTCGCCGGCTGGTACCACGCGATCAGCTTCGTCGCCCGGGCCGCTCGCGTCGCCAACGAGCCCGCGGCGCCACGCTTCGCCGACTACACGGCCTGAGGCGCGCACACCCTCGACGCGATGGCCGCGCCGCGTCAGCTCTCGGCGGTGGCGACGTCGGCGCCACCCGGTGTCGGCCCGCGCACGGGCTTGAGCGTGCAGTCCCAGGCGCCGTTGTCGATGTGCGGCTCCTCGCTCATGAAGTCGAGCCGGCAGTCGATGTCGTTGAGCACGAGCCCCGGCTGGAGGGTCGGCTCCCAGCGTGCGCCGCGGCTGTTGTCGGGCCGGTCCGGCGCCAGCGGCCGGAACGCCACGAGCCCGTTGATGACACCGGCGGCCACGAGCGCCCAGAGGAAGGGGCGCGTGTTGCGCGTCGTGGCGGCGATCCAGAGCACGAGGGCCATGACGGCGGGCAACAGGTGGACGCCCTTCCACGGAAACTGCAGGAACAATGCCTCTGTGGCGACGAGGGCCAGGACCGAGAAGCGGACCAGGGGCTCCTGGCTCCACCGCTTGAGCGATGCCAGCAACGCCGGCGCCGCCACGACCACCAGGCCGGCGAACACCAGGCCCGCCACCACGAAGTTCTTGTAGAGGAAGCGGCCGAGGTGGTTCGCGAGCCCCCGGTAACCCTGCCCGTAGTTGAGGAACTCGGAGGTGCGGTCGTAGGCCAGCCACGACGGCACGTACATCAACACCGCCAGCGGCGCGGCCACGAGGAACGAGCGGACGCACCGGCGCCGGTGGGCCGGGTCCCATCCGTCGGCGATCAGGAACGCGGCCACGACGAACATCGTCGACATGCGGCTGCCGATCGCGAGCGAGAACAGCAGCCCCGCCGCCAGGCTGCGGCCGCGAAGGTGGTGCAGGGCACCCCAGATGAAGAACATCGCCGCCCAGATGAAATCGCCGGTCGACGTCGCGGCGATCAGCACGACTGGCGAGGCCAGGTAAGCCAACCCGACGAGGTCGCCATTTGGATGGCCCCAGGCCCGCACCAGCCGGGCGAGGCCCACGACCGCGAGCCCCGCTGCGGCGGCGGTTGCGAGGTTGATCGCCACGTGGCCGCCGATCGGGTCGAGCACCGCGACGATCGTCTCGAACACCGGAACCCCTGGGTTCCGCGACGGCGCGTAGTCGAACCGGCGGATGAGCTCTGCGGACTCGAGCACGTCGCCGACGTCGATGTCGGTCCCGTAGCCCATCCATAGGATCGGCAACGTCACCGCCGCCGTGATCGCCAGCAGCGTCCAATCGCTGAGTCCCCTGGTCGCCGGACCACCGGGGTCGCCCGGCTGCCGGACGGGAAGCGATCCGGACCCGTCACCGCCGAGGGCGATGTCGTGGGTCGGCACCGGCGGCGGCACCCGGCGGACAGTAGCGGAGGCGGATTGCAGGCCGGGGGCGGCGCGCTCGCGACAGGCCGCCGCTAGGAGGGGGGTGGCTCCGCCGGCGCCGCCGGTTCTGGCGATGCCGGCGGAGCCGGTGAT
>DASTOJ010000029.1:0-14614 GCA_035762565.1 Candidatus Methylomirabilota bacterium
TCGACGTCCGGCTGAGTCCAGAGGGCCGAGATGAGGTCGCCTCTCTGACCGCGTCCTTCAATCATATGGCGGAGCAGATCCAGACCTCCTACCGGAGCCTCGAGCGGAAGACACAGGAGGTCGAGGCGATCAATGAGCAGCTCGTCGGTGAGATTGCCGAACGCCGGCACGCCCAAGACGAGGTCTCTCGGCTGAATCAAGCGTTACAGCACCAGCTCGAGGAGCTCCACCGCACCCAGGCGCAACTCGTACAGAGTGAGAAGGTCGCCACTATGGGCTCGCTGCTGGCAGGCGTCGCCCACGAGCTCAACAACCCGCTGGCGGTGGTGATGGGTCAGGCCGACCTCTTGTGCGTCGGGGCCAAGGACCCCGCGCTCCTCAAGCGTGCCGAAATGATCAACGCCGCGGCCGACCGGTGCGCCCGCATAGTGCGCAACTTCCTGGCGCTGGCGCGACAGCGCCCTGCCGAGCGGACGGACATGCATCTCAACCAGATCATCCGGGAGGCCCTCGAGCTCCTAGCCTACGATCTGCGCACAAACAGTGCCGAGATCTCCCTGGAGTTGGCCGAAGGTCTACCAGTGCTATGGGCCGATGCTCACCAGCTGCATCAGGTGGTGATCAACCTCGTGGCGAATGCACACCAGGCGATGCGTCACTCGGCCGCGCCGCGCCGCCTTGTCATCAGGACGGGGCTCGAGCGCGAGCCCGCGCGCGTTCAGCTCGAAGTGACCGACACCGGGCCGGGCATCCTCGCGGAGATCCAGACGAAGATCTTCGAGCCCTTCTTCACGACGAAGCCCCCAGGTGAAGGGACGGGGCTCGGACTGTCGCTCTGCAAGCGCGTGATCGAGGAGCACGGTGGTACCATCACCGTCGAGAGCCAGCCGGGCCACGGGACCACCTTCCGCGTTGAACTGCCTGTGCTGTCTCGCCCGGACGCGGCGGTCGACATGATGGAGATCGAGTCGCTGCCGATGATCAGCGGGAAGACGATTCTGGTCGTCGACGACGAGCCCGACATCGCGGCGACGCTGGCCGAGGCGCTTCAGGGCGACGGACATCAGGTCGCCGTGGCGACTCAGGGGGTCATGGCCCTGGAGATGCTAGCGCAACGGTCCTATGATCTGGTCCTCAGCGACAGCAAGATGCCCGGGCTGGACGGCGTGGAATTCTTCCGGGAACTGATACATCGCTTCCCGGCGCTCCGTCGGCGAGTGATCTTCATCACCGGCGATGTCCTGGACAGTGAGAAGCTGCAGTTTCTCGCGTCGACCGA
The DNA here is from genome assembly GCA_035762565.1 of Candidatus Methylomirabilota bacterium. Lineage (GTDB taxonomy): Bacteria > Methylomirabilota > Methylomirabilia > Rokubacteriales > CSP1-6 > AR5. The sequence continues at coordinate 1,280 of DASTOJ010000029.1, forward strand.
AGCCCCGTGCTTGACAAAGCCATTCGACATCCGCGAAGTCTGCCAGCTGGTCCGCCGCGTGCTCGTCGGCGCGCGCTGAGCGTGACGGAGTCGGCGGAGGTCCCTCAGTAGATCGGCGTAAGCCGTACGAGGTCCTCACGACGCACGTGCCCCGCTTCGAGCGGGCCAGCCCGCTCACGGCGCCCCCTTGGCCCGGGCTTCGTCCCGCGTGATGTGTCCGCTCTCAGCGGCCAGTGCATCGGTCTTCGCGGCCATGATGAAATCATTCCGGTGGAGTCCGCGGATTTTGTGGGTCCACCAGGTCACCGTGCCACGCCCCCACTCGGTGAGGAGGGCGGGATGGTGACCCTCCGCCTCGGCGAGGGCGCCGACCCGGTTGGCGAAGGCCAGCGCGTCCGTGAAGCTCGGGAAGTGGAAGACCCGCTCGAGCCGGGCGACGCCGTCGCGCTCGAGCAGTTGCCAGTCGGGGATCTCACGCCTGAGTTCCGCGACTTCCGCCTCGGTCACACGGGGCGAGTCGCGGTGGCAGGCGACACACCGTTCGGCGGACAGCGTGCCCATCGCGCACACCTCCCCGGGCGCCTTCCACGCCGGCCCCGGGTCCAGCCGACGGGCCCGAACCGACGCCCGCTGCTGCCACCTTACACCTCCGACCAGATGGCGTGCCCCTCGCCGTGCTTGAGTTGCCCGGGGAGGGAGCCTGGGCAACGAGATTTGGGCGGCGGCTGGCCGAGTCCCTCGGCTGGGGGTTCGCTGACCGGGAGATCATCGCCAAGGCGGCCGAGCGCTTCGGCGCGGATCTCGCCGAGGTTCGGCACAACGCCGAGGAGAAGCCGTCGCTCTGGGAGCGCTTCACCGACAGCCACCGGCGATTCAAGGCGTTCGTCGAGGCAAGCATTTTCGACATGGCGGCAAGCGACAACGTCGTCCTGGCCGGGCTCTCGTCCACGCTGGCGCTGCGGGACGTCCGCTACGCGCTTCGCGTGCGCACCAACGCGCCCGAGCACGACCGTGCCCGCCGGATCGAGCAGCAGCAGGGGCTCACGGCCGAGGCCGCGCTCGACGTCGTGCGCCAGACGGACCGCGAACGAGCCGCGCGCGTGAGGGTCCTCTACCACGTCGACGTCGACGACCCGCTGCTCTACGACCTCGTCCTCAACACCGAGCGGATGACCGCCGAAGAGGGCGCGCGGCATCTCCGGGAGCTGCTCCGCGAGGGCCTCGCCGCGCATGGCAGCCGGATCGCTCGCGACCACGAGCGCGATGCCCCTTGCCGTAATACAATTCGGCATACTTCGGACCGAGGCTCGGTAACCAGCATCTGCCCGGCTGGCATCGGGAAACCGTATGAGAGCAATCTTGATCGGACTGGCATTGCTGCTCATGGCCGCCCCGGCCGCAGCCCAGCGCGACCCCGCCCTCGCCGTACCGGCTCAGCTCGCTCCGGCAACGACTACGCACTCGATCGACTATGCGGAGCCGACCACGAAGGCAGACGGTACACCGTTGACGGGGCTAACGTCGATACGGGTGTATTGGCGGCTGGACGACGGCCCGGAATCGGTCGTGGCGCTTCCCGCGTCATCGATCAAGGGTGGCCTGGTGCGCCGGTTCCGCCTCACGGTGCCGGCCACCAGCGGCACTCTGTCCGTCACGGTGACGGCCGTCGATATGTTCGGCAACGAGAGTGCCCGGTCAGCTCCCGCCACGAAGGTTATTGGGCCCCCGACGGGCGACAAGTAAGGACGGCGCGGAGCTGCCGGACCGCGCGGGCGTCCGCGCCACGCCCGGCCTTCTTGGCGGCGACGTGATCCCACGTGAGGCGTGCGCGCCGCACCGGAAGGTCGCACGACACTCGGCAACCTCTTGATCCGGCTGCACTGACGTTTGGCGGGGCCCGTGCACCTTCCGCAAGACGATGGGCGCGACGAAGGCGGACCTCCGGCGGATTATCACGGTGAAGCGGGCGGCCATCGCTCGGCTGCAGGCCGAGTTGCGCCGCGCGCTCCGGCTCCTCGGTGCCCCGCGCGCCCGCCGACAAGCGCCGAGCCGTCGCGCCGGGCGTCGGTAAGCTGGACTACAATCGGCCTCCATGGCGGAGGCCAACCTTCTCTCGATCATCAAGGCAAAGCAGGCGCAGGTCGCCCGGCTGCAGCGCGAGCTCGAGGAGGCACGTACCGCGCTGGCCGAAATGTTCGACCGGCCCGCCTCGCCCGGCCGACGGGCCCGGACCCGCGCGATGCGCCGGCTCCGACGAAGCGCCAAGCGGCTGGCTGCAAGCCCAACCGCCGAGGCCGCGGCCACGGTCCTGCGCGCCGCCCGCCGGCCTCTCCACGTGAGCGCGATCCAGAAGGCGATGAAGCGGAACGGCCACCGCGTCACGGTCGCCACCCTCGTCGGTACGTTGTCGCGCTGGGTGCGGAGCCGGGCCGTGTTCTACCGGGAGAGGCCGAACGTCTTCGGGCTGCTGGAGCGGCGGGGGAAGCGGTAGGTGGTGGCGGCGAGGGCGGGCACGTCGAAAGGCGTTGACCCGCCGAGACGAATCGGTTAGAAGCAAACACCCCCATGACCTACCTCTTCATCGTGTCGAAGCAGTACCCTGACGTCCATGCCTGCCTGGCGCGCGAGTTCGGGCCCGAGCCCGACGTGACTGTGATCGTCGACCGCCGTCATCGGCAGCGCCGCGCGCCGGACCAGCGGCCGCCGGCCGACCTCGTGGAGCGCCGCCGGGCGGATCGCCGCGTCAGGGGGGAGTTCGCGATGAAACTGGAGGCCACTGGCTACGCCTTTGTACCGCTGAACTGACGGAGCCGGCTGCTGAGCGGGCTGCCACCCCGCCCGCTGCACCGCAGCTCACCCCGACGCCGGAGGGCTCAGAAGCGGAGCGCGAGTCCCGCGGACACCCCCCAATCCGCCGAGCCATCCGATAGCCCTCTCGTCACCGCCCCCGTCACCTTTACGACGTTCGTGAGCCGCCATTCCGCGCCCACGCGCAGCTCCAACGGGTCTTCCTGAGTCGAGGAGATCGCCGTGGCTCCGTCGAGGAACGCGAAGACGCTGAACGGGCGCGCGACGGCGTACGCGGCACCGACGCTCCATCCGAACGAGTTGTCGAAGTCGGACCCGGCAGGCGAGCCGACGATCGTATACCCCACGCCCAGGAAGGCGGTGACCCGCTCCAAGAACGTCTTGCTGAGGTCGACGCCGAACGTTTCGTCGAACTCGCCGGTCCCCAGGCCCCGGTCCTCGTCCGCGGTGGGGAACTTGATCTTGACGTAGGGAGTGACCTCCGGCCACACGTCCTGCTCCTGGAGCAAGACGTAGGAGCCGCGGAGCAGGACGTCGCCGAGCCCGGACTCGGTGTCGGTCTCCTGAGCAGCCCGGGCCTTCTTGTCCTTCCGCACCGCGACCCCGCCGCCGGTCAACGTGACGATCTGTGATGTCTGGCGGATGTAAGGCACGGTGAGTCGCAGCTCGAGCCGGTCGAGCTTCACCCCGAAGGTGAACGGCACGTAGATGATCTCGGTGTCCTCGCTCGTTCCGTAGTCGCCCGTGGAGTAGTTGAACGAGCTCGACAGCGAGAATCGAGGGCCGTCCTGAGCGGAGGCTGGCACGGCGGCGAGGAGCACCAGAGCGAGACCCATCCAGGCAGCGCGAGAACGCATTCCGCCCCCCTTCGGTGACCAGCCGCGGCGGTTCACCTGCCGCGGCTGGTCGTCTTCAGCGTTCGCTCAGCGTCCCGGCTTCTCCGGGCGTTCGGGCTTCTCCGGCTTCTCGGGCTTTTGGGCCTTTTCCATCTTCTCAGGTTTGCCCGGCTTCTCCGCCTTCTCCGTTCGAGCACTGGCGGTGGCCGTGCCGATACCCTTCTCGGTCGCCTTGACGCTCTTGATCACCGCGCCCAGGCTCTTGTACCCGAGCTCCTTGGCGAGCCGCCCCATCCCCATCCCATCCTGACGCATGGCGACGATCTCGGACACTGGCTTCGCCGTCGCTGGGTCAGGCTGCTTGGCGGTGAGGGCAAGAAGCAAGGAGATCTCGCCGTACCCCAGCTTCTTCTGCCGGAGATCCTGCACGTCCTGCGCGGTGAGCTCGCGGGGCGCGCTCGTCGCGTCGAACTTGAATTGCGTCCCCTTCCACTGATCGACGATCTTGGTCGTGACGCGACCGGCATCGGCGGAGGCGCTGGCCTTGTCGATCCGGTGGCCGGCCGTCGTGAGCTCTTTTTCCGCCTTGGCGTCGACTCCCTCGGCGGCCGCCTGGCCAGCGATTAGCGCCGCCGCGACGGCGAGCGGCAGCATGCGTATCCACGTCCTCTTCATTTGTCTCTGTCCTCCTGGGGCGGCATTCGTCGAACTTCTGACGGGGGTGCAACTGGCGTACCAGCCGCCTGGTACGCGTTTTCACCTGCTTGGTGGTAATGGGTCCGCGTGACGCTGTTGACGGGATGACGGTCGCCCACGCGGTGGACGAGAACCAATTCGTGGCGCGGACAACGCCCGTGGCGGGGATGGCGCGGAGGCTGGCACGGCGGCGACGGTCAGACACCGGTGATCCGTCCCCGCTCCATCGCCGCGGCGACGACGCGCGCGACCGACGATAGGTCGAAGGGCTTGGCGATCACGGCAAAGAACTTGGGACCGGCCGCGTCCGCCGCGTCGGTCCGCCAGTCAGGAGGATCACCGGGCCTCCTGTCGTGGAGAATGATGTCCGGGACGAACGTTGACACGGCGATGAGCGCCGCGGAGCCGGACGAGGCAGTGGTCTCCGGCGCTCCGAGATCGCCGCCCTTGACATCGGCGATTCGCGCCCGACCTGGGACTCCGAAAGGTGCACGGGAAGGGCGGGCATGAGTCAGCCGTGCTGCTACCGCAAGTCGCGCGGGAGATCGTTTCCTCGTGCGCGGCGCTCGCCTCGAAGTCCGGCGCATCACGGCGCAGCGGATCTGGAAGATCGTGAAGGCGCTTGGCCGAATGCCGGAGCTCCACCCGCATACCTTTCGCCATGGCTACGGCGTCGAGCTGCTGCGCCGGTCAGATGGGACTCTTCGGGCTGTCCAGGAGCATCCGCGGTATGCCGATTTCAAACCAGGACAGAGTGGTTTGGATCCCGACACGGCGGGATCAAAATTCAAACGGGGAAAACCGTCTGAGAAATCGGCTTGGTGGCCCCAACGGGATTCGAACCCGTGTTTCAGCCTTGAGAGGGCCGTGTCCTGGGCCTCTAGACGATGGGGCCGCACGCAACGCCAGCGCGCGTGAGTGGCTGGGGGAGGAGGATTTGAACCCCCGCTACCAGGGCCAGAACCTGGCGTCCTACCCCTAGACGATCCCCCAATGCCCGCCCACTGCGACAGCGGGCTACAGCATACCCGACGCGGGGGGCCGGCGAAAGCCCTCGCGTACCGCTCCTAGCGCACCGCCGCTTTCAGGCTCCGGCTCGGGCGGAAGCGGGGCACGCGCGCGGACGGGATGGTGATGGCCCGGCCGGTGCGGGGGTGGCGCCCGCCGCGGGTCGCGCGGCGGGCGACGACGAAGGTCCCGAACCCGCTGATGGTGACCGTGCCGCCGTTGCGGAGGCCGTCGCGGATGCCGCTCAGAAAGGCGGTCAGCGCGCGGTCCGCCGCGGCCTTGGAGCCGCCCGAGCCGCGGGCCAGGATCGCCACGAGGTCGGCCCGGTTCACGGCGCCGGGCTCATGACACGGGCCACGGCGTCCTCGAACACCGACGGCGGGAAGGGCTTCTCGATGACGGGCACGCCCGATTCCTCCAGGAAGGCCCAGGCGTCGGGGTTGGCGGTGTCGCCGGTGATGAACACGAAGCGGCCGGCCAGCCCGGGGGTGTGGGCCTGCACGTGCCGGTAGAAGTCCGGACCGTCGCCGTCGGGCATGCGCATGTCCGAGATGATCAGATCGTAGGCCTGGCGGGCGACGCGCTGCAGGGCCTTGCGACCACCGCCGGCGACGTCGACGCCCCAGCCGTGCTCCTTCAGCAGGGCGACGATCAGATCGCGGACGACCGGCTCGTCCTCCACCACCAGGGCCCTGCGTCCCTCGCCCGGGGGCATCGCGCGCGGTTGGCTCGGCGGCGGCGCTTGCTCGCGCTTGCCGCTCACCGCCAGCTCGACGGTGAAGGTGGTCTCGCCCGGGCGGCTCTGCACGCTCAGCTTGCCGCCGTGCTCCTCGAGGATGCCGTACGACACGCTGAGGCCGAGGCCGGTGCCGCTGCCCACCATCTTGGTCGTGAAGAAGGGCTCGAAGACGCGCGGCAGGACGTCGGGCGGCACGCCGGGGCCGTCGTCGATCACGTCGGCGTACACGAAGGCGCGGTCGGGGCTCACGCGCGTGCGCACCAGAATGCGCCCCTGGGGACGGGCCTCCAGGATCGCCTGCTCGGCGTTGAGCAGCAGGTTGAGGAAGACCTGCTCGAGCTGCTGGCTGTCGCCGGTGATCTCGGGCAGATCGGGCGCGAAGTCCGTCTCGACCTTGACGCCGGAGAGCGCGAGCTGGCTGGTGCGCAGCGCCAGCGTCTGCTCGAGCACCACGTGGAGATTCACGGCGGCGCGCTCGGCCGGGCGCTGGCGGGCGAAGAAGAGCAGGTTGCGCACGATCTTGGCCATGCGGTCGCCCTGCGCCACCATCAGCTCGATCGGCCGGCGCATGGCCGGCGGCGTGTCGCGGGAGAGCAGGAGCTGGCCGTAGCCGATGATGACGCTGAGCGGGTTGTTCAGCTCGTGCGCCACGCCGGAGACGAGCTGGCCCAGCGCCGACATCTTGGCCGCCTGCACCAGCTGGGCCTGGGTGTCGCGCAGCCGCGTCAGGCTGTCCTGGGCGGCGGCGTACAGGCGCGCGTTCTCGAAGGCGAGCGCGGCCTGGTCGGCGAAGGCCTGCAGCGGCTGCAGCTCGTCGGCGCCGAACTCGCGCCCGGTGCGGTCGGCCAGCGCCAGGGCCCCGATGATCCGCTCGCGGATCATGAGCGGCACGCCGACCAGCGCGGTGACACCGGCCGCCGCCAGCCGCTCGCGTACCTCCGGCGTCAGCTCGATGTGGGATTCGCGGAGGGCGTCGGGGGTGACGATCACCTGGCCCTCGGCCACCGCCCGGCCGGCAACCCCCTCGCCCGGCTGCAGCGCGGCCCCTTTCACCATCAACGCCACGGGCCCGGCCGAGGCCAGCTCGTGCAGGGTGCCGTCCTCGGCCTCGTAGCGGGACACGGCCGCACCCTGCACTCCCATGAGATCGACGAGCCCGCGGCTCACCAGCTCGGCGATCCGCTCCACCTCCAGCGTGCCGGTCAGCTCGCGCCCCAGCCGCGCGAGCACCTCGGCCACGTCGCGTCCCCGCTGGGCGCCGCGATACAGGTGAGCGTTGCGGATGGCGACTCCGGCCTGGGCGGCCAGCAGGCGCAGGGCCTCCTGCTCCTCGGGGTCGGGCAGGCCCTCGGGCAGCACGTAGTCGAGCACGCCGACGAAGGTGTCGCCGGCGTCGATGGGCACGCCATAGTACGTGGCTCGCGGGCGCCGCTCCCACCAGGCGCGCATCAGGGTGCGCGAGTGCTGCAGCGGCTGCGGGATCAGCACGGGCTCGTGCCGCTCGACGACCAGGCCGGGCAGGCCGCCGGCGGCCGCGCGCTCGAGCGGCAGGTCGGCCCACTCGGGGCCCGAGACCGCGGCCGCCCGGAGCCGCGTCCGGCTCTCGTCGAAGACGTGCACGGCCGACAGCGCGCCCGGACGCAAGCCGGCCGCCGCCTGCACGATGCGGGTCATGACGTCCCCGGCGTCGAGCGAGGCCGAGATCGAGCGGCTGACGGCCACCAGGTCGCGCAGGCGGGCCGCCCGGCGGACAGCGTCGGCGAAGGACCGCGCGTTCTGCAGCGCCACGGCCGCCCGCGCGGCGAGCGAGACGACCAGCGCGCGGTTCTCCTCGGTCCCCAGCTCTCCAGTGCGCGAGCGCACCGCCAGCACGCCGAGCAGGTCCTCGCCGTTGAGGATGGGTACCGACAGCATGCGCTGGATGCCCGTCTCCCGCGCCCACTCGGCCGACAGCGCCCGGGCGTCGCGCGCGACGTCGTCGACGTAGATCGGCGCCTTGGCCTCGGCCACCCGTCCGGCCACGCCCTCGCCGAAGGCCACCGTGGCGCGGATGCGGACGTCGGCGCTGCCCGGCTCGACGTACGAGGCCTGCAGGTGCAGCCGGCGCTCGGACGGCTCGGCCGTCCACAGCTGCACGGACGGCGCGTTCAGCAGGCGCGCCGTGGCGTGGGCGATCCGCCGCAGCACGTCGTCCACGACGAGCGACTCGCTGACCAGCTGCTCGACCTCGGCCAGCTCCCGGAGCTGCTCGGCCCGGCGGGTCGCGTCGGCGTACACCCGCGCGTTGTCGATGGCCAGCGCGGCCTGCTCGGCCAGCCAGCGCAACGCGCCGATCTCCTCCTCGGCGAAGGCGCGCTCGGTCCAGTAGTGGACGACGAGGGCGCCATGCACGCGGCCCTTGGAGCGCAGGGGCGCGGCGGCCACGGCCTTGAAGCCCTCGCGCTCGATCTGGCTCCGGCGCTCGGCGACCAGCCACGTCTCGGCATCGGTGAGGATGTTGGGCGTGCACACGGCAGCCGCGTGGAGGATGGTCCGGCTGATGGGACCGCCGCCGACCGGGATGACCCCGGCGGCGGTGTACTCGCGGCTCAGCCGCCCGGCCGCGCGCAGCACGGTGAACTCGGGGGCGACCCCGTCCCACGACACGACCAGGGCCGACTCCGCGCCCATCACCTCGAGCGCCTTGTCCGCGATCGTGTCGAGCACCTCGTTGAGGTCGAGCGTGGAGGCGAGCGAGTGGCCGACGGCCCCGACGGCGCGCACGAACGTCGCCCGCCGGCGCCGCTCGCTGACGTCACGGTGGATGCCGACGACGCCCGCCACCCGGCCCGCGCCGTCGAGCCAGGGCCGGTAACGCGCCTCGATCCACGCCTGTCCTCGCCCCCCCGGCAGCGCGCACTCCGCGTCGATCGCCGCCGCCTCGCCCGCGCGCGCCCGAAGGAGCAGGGGGCGCAGGCCGGCGTCGCACAGGACGGCGAGCAGGTCCTCGGCAGGACGGCCGAGCGCCTCCGCGCGGCCGACGCCCGTGAGGCGCTCCATGGCGAGGTTCCAGGCCAGTACCGATAGAGCGGTGTCGGTGACGACCACCGCGTCATCCAGGCTGTCGATGAGACCGTGTCCGAAGGGCTCCACGGACTCGACGAGTATAGCTGAACGGGCGGGAGGGATCGCAGTGGCATCGGCATTGCTACGTACGGTTCGGGGAAACGTGTGCGCCATGGGCTTGGATCGGATGCGGATTCTGCTGGTCGAGGACGCCCCTGACATTCGAGAGGTGTTCACGGTGCTGCTGCGCGTGGAGGGAGCCGAGGTGACCGCCACCGGCAGCGGTCGTGAGGCGGCCGAGCTGTCGAGCGGGCGCGACTTCGACGTGGTCATGAGCGACCTGGGGCTGCCCGACATGCCGGGCGAGGTGCTGATCCGCCACATCCTGGCGACCGCCCGCGGGCGGACACGTGTCATCGTGGTGACGGGATACGGCGAGCCGTATTTGACGCGGGCGCGACAAGCTGGCGCCGAAGTCGTCTTTACAAAGCCGGTGGAATGGGCGCGCATCCTCGAATGGCTCGAACGGCCCGACCTGGCGGCATCGGCCTGAGGAGGGGGCCGGTCGGGGCCAGGGGCGGAGCGCTGTGACATAATGGGCGGGCGATGCGCCCGGAGATCACGACGATCATCCTCGCCGTCCTGGCCGTCGCGTTCGGAATCGTCGCCTATCTCAAGGACCCCGGGTTGCCGCTGATCGGCGCCCGCAACGGGCTGCAGATGCTCTGGTTCGTCCTGCCGCGCCTCGTCCCCGCCCTGATCCTCGCCGGCATGCTGCAGGTGCTGGTGCCCCAGGAGGTGGTGGCGCGCTACCTCGGGCGCGACGCGGGCTTCCGCAGCATCCTGATCGCCGCGCTGGCGGGCGTGCTGACGCCGGGCGGGCCCATGGTGACGGTGCCGTTCCTGGTCGCGCTGGCGAACTCCGGCGCGGCGATGGCGCCGCTGGTGGCGTACATGACCTCGTGGTCGCTGTTCGGGATGCAGCGGATCATCGCGTGGGAAGCGCCGCTGATGGGCTGGCACTTCGTCGTCGTCCGCATCATCCCCAGCCTGGCCTTCCCCGTGCTCGCCGGCTGGCTCGTCAAGACCTTCTACCAGGAGTAGCCCGTGGCGTTCACCGACCTGCGCGACTTCGTCGCGCGCCTGGACAAGCACGGGCGACTGCGCCGCGTACGCGCGCCGGTGTCGCGCGACCTGGAGATCACCGAGATCGTCGATCGTGTGTCGAAGGCGCGCGGCGAGTCCAACGTCGCGCTGCTCTTCGAGCGGGTCGAGGGCTTCGACGTGCCGGTGCTGGTCAACGCCTTCGGCGCCGAGGATCGGATGGCGCTGGCGCTCGGGGTGGAGCGGCTGGACGAGCTCGGCGAGCGCGTGGCCAGGCTGCTCGACGCGCGGCTGCCCGGCACCTTCGCCGAGCGCCTGCGCAAGCTCGGCACGTTGCTCGACGTCGCACGCGCGGCGCCCCGTCGGGTGGAGACGGCGCCCTGCCAGGAGATCGTCGAGACCGCCGCGCCTTCCCTGGCGGGCCTGCCCATCGTGCAGTGCTGGCCGGGCGACGGCGGCCGCTACATCACGCTGCCGGCCGTGTTCACGCGCGATCCGCTCACGGGCGCCCGCAACGTCGGGATGTATCGCCTGCAGGTCTTCGACGACCGCACCCTCGGCATGCACTGGCAGACGCACAAGGGTGGCGCGGAGCACCAGCATCGCGCGCGCGAGCGCATGCCGGTGGCGATCGCGCTCGGCGGCGATCCGGCCATGATCTACGCGGCCTCCGCCCCGTTGCCGCCCGGCATCGACGAGGTGGTCTTCGCCGGCTGGCTGCGCGGCAGCGGCGTGGAGCTGGTGCGCTGCCGGACGAACGACCTGGAGGTCCCGGCCCAGGCCGAGATCGTGCTGGAGGGCTGGGTGGATCCCCGCGAGCAGCGGCGGGAAGGGCCGTTCGGCGACCACACCGGCTACTACTCGCTCGCGCGCGACTATCCCGTGTTCCACCTCACGGCCGTCACCCGCCGCGCGCGGCCGATCTATCCCACGACGATCGTCGGGCGGCCGCCACAGGAGGACTACTGGCTGGGCAAGGCCACCGAGCGGCTCTTCCTGCCCATCACCCGCATGGTGCTGCCCGAGATCGTGGACATGAACATGCCGGCCGAGGGCGTGTTCCACAACCTCGTCATCGTCTCCATCCGCAAGCGCTACCCCGGGCACGCCCGCAAGGTCATGCAGGGCCTGTGGGGCATGGGGCTCATGATGCTGGCCAAGACCATCGTGGTCGTCAGCGAGCACGTCAACGTGCACGACCTGTCCGAGGTCGCCTGGCGCGCGACCGGCAACATCGATCCCAAGCGCGACCTCGTCCTGCTGGAAGGCCCGATGGACGACCTCGACCACGCCGCGCTCCGCCACCGCTTCGGCGGCAAGCTCGGCGTCGACGCCACCGAGAAGGGGCCGCTCGACGACGTCACCCAGCCCTGGCCCGACGAGATCCGCATGACGGACGAGATCCGCGAGCGCGTCACCCGGCGCTGGAAGGACTACGGGCTCTGAGCACGCTGCGCCGCCTGCTCGATGCCATCAAGTTCGAGCACACGGTCTTCGCCCTCCCGTTCGCGTACATCGCCATGGTGCTGGCGGCCGGCGGCTGGCCGGGCGGATGGACCGTGCTGTGGGTGACGGCGGCCATGGTGGGCGCCCGCACGTGCGCGATGGCGAGCAACCGCGTGATCGACCGCTGGATCGACGCCCGCAACCCCCGCACCGCGGGGCGTCACCTGCCGCGCGGCACGCTCGGCGTGAACGCGCTGCGGCTGCTCGCCGCCGCCGGGGCCGGGCTGATGCTCGTGGCCGCGGCGATGCTGAATCCGCTCTGCCTCGCGCTGGCGCCCCTCGCGCTGCTCTTCCTCGTCGGCTACTCGTACACCAAGCGCTTCACCTGGGGCTCGCACTGGATCCTCGGGTTCACCGACGGCCTCGCGGCCGCGGGAGGCTGGATCGCCGTGCGCGGGGCCTTGGAGCCCCCCGCTCTCGTGCTGTGGCTCGCGCTCACGGTCTGGATCGCCGGCTTCGACATCATCTACGCGTGCCAGGACGTCGAGATCGACCGCGCCCAGCGGCTGCACTCCGTGCCCGCCCGCTTCGGTGTCGGGCCCGCGCTCGCCCTGGCGCGCGTCAACCACGCGCTGACGGCGGCGGCGCTGGCGTGGCTCGGGGTGATGGTGGGACTCGGCAGCTTCTACTGGCTCGGCTGGCTGGCGGTGGTGGGACTGCTCGTCTACGAGCACTCGCTCGTGCGCCCGGGCGACCTCTCGCGCCTGGACATGGCGTTCTTCAACGTCAACGGGTACATCGCGGTGATCGTGCTGGTGGCGGTGGTGGCCGGGCTCCGGCGGTGAGCGCGACGATCAGGCCCGAGGTGGTGCGGGCGATGTTCACGCGCATCGCCGGGCGCTACGACCTCATGAACTCGCTGATGACCGGCGGCCGCCACCACGCCTGGCGCCGCCTGACGGCCGTCGCGGTCGCCGCCGCGCCCGCCGGCCTCGCGCTCGACCTCGCCACGGGCACCGGCGACCTCGCGCTCGCGCTGCGCGCCGCCGGCCCCGGGCGGCCGGTCGTCGGCGCCGACTTCTCGGAGGCGATGCTGCGGCACGCGCGGCCCAAGCTCCGCGCCCGCGGCGAGCGGGGGGTCATGCTGCTGGCCGCCGACGCGCTCGCCCTGCCCTTCCGCGACGGGGCGTTCGCCTGCGTGACGTCGGCCTTCCTGCTGCGGAACCTCGCCGACCTGGCGGCCGGGCTGGCCGAGATGCGGCGGGTCACCATGCCCGGCGGGCTCGTGGCGGCGCTGGAGATCACGCGTCCCGGCGTGCCCGGCTGGAGCGCGATCTTCGGCCTCTACTTCAACCGGGTGGTGCCGCTCGTCGGCGCGCTCATCGCCCGTGACCGGGCGGCCTACACGTACCTGCCACGGTCCGTCGAGCGCTTCGTCACGCCGTCCGAGCTGGCGCGACTGATGGCGGCGGCGGGACTGCACGACGTCCGCTATCGCCGGCTCGGCCTGGGGACCATCGCCATCCACGTCGGCGCCGCCTAGCTAGAAGAGAGGAGCACCCGCATGGACCGCTCGCGGTCGCCGGCCCGTCGGAGCTGCGGGCCTTCCTGGAAGGGCTGCGCTGAAGGCGCGTGGTAGGATTCGCGAAATGC
>DASTOJ010000030.1:0-5106 GCA_035762565.1 Candidatus Methylomirabilota bacterium
CTGACGGGTGGCCGAGCCCTCCTCCCGCACCAGCAGGCGCTCGCCCGCCACGTCGCGCGGGCCGATCGCCCCGCGCCGTGCCCAGGCATGGCGCGGCGGGACGATGAGGACCAGCTCGTCCACGAGGCCCGCCGCCACGCACTGCTCGCCGGGGCCCAGCACGTGACCACCGACGACCCCGAGGTCGACCTGGTCCGCGCGCACGCGCTCCTCGATGACCCGCGAGTTGGCGATGTGCAGGGCCAGCTCGATCCCGGGATACCGGCGCCGGAACACCCCGACGGCGCGCGGCAGCACGTAGATGCCGGGCGTCGTGCTGGCGCCGACCACGAGCGCGCCGCGGCCCAGCCCATCGATGTCCGCCACGGCCTGGCGCGCGTCCGCGGTGGCGGCCGCCACCCGCGCCGCGTGAGGCTCGAACACGCTCCCGGCTTCGGTGAGGGTGATCCGGCGGCCCCGACGCACGAAGAGGCGCTTGCCCAGCTCGCGCTCCAGCTCCTGGATGTGTCCCGACAGCGTCGACTGCGAGAGATGGATCCGCTCGGCCGCGCGACTGAAGCTCTTCTCGCGCGCCACCCCCAGGAAGGCCTCGAGCTGCCTGAACGTCATTCGCTTCGGCCGGCCTCAGGCCACCGATGGTACTCCGAGCGGCCGCGATTCGCGCATGGCCCGCGCCACGACGAGGCCGGACACGAGCGTCAGTGCCGCGACGAGATGGATCGCCGCCCCCAGCCCGACGAGATCCGCGACGGCGCCCGACAGGAGCGCCCCGATGGCGTAGCCGAGGTCGCGCCAGAACCGGTAGACCCCCAGGCTGGTCGCGCGCCACGCCGGGTGCGCGTGATCGGTGATCGCGGCCAGGAGCGTCGGGTAGACCATCGCGGTGCCGAGCCCCTGCAGGGCGGCGCCGGCCAGCCAGGCGGCATAGGTGGGGACGAGGACGGTCAGCCAGATGCCCACCGCCTGCACGATCATCCCGCCGGCGATCAGCTCCTTGCGGCCAACGCGGTCGGAGAGCGGTCCGGTCGCGACCTGCAGGATGCCCCACACCACGGGGTAGACCGCCTTGACGACGCCGATGCTGGCGACGCCGAGGCCATAGCTCGCGAAGAACAGCGGGTAGAGGCCCCACGACATGCCGTCGTTGAGGTTGTTCACCAGCCCGGCCTGGCAGGCCGCGAACAGGCTCACGTTGCCGAGGCTCGTGACGTAGAACACGCTGCCCAGCGACGGGCGGGCGCCCGTCGCCGTCGGGGCGACGCTGGCCGCCTCCAGATGGGCGTGCGACCGCGTTTCCCTCACGAACAGTACCGACGTGACCAGGCCCACGACGGCGATGGCGATGCCCGGGTAGAACGGCTGGGGTCGGAGGGCGCTGTGGGCCGCGATGTAACCGGTGATCCACGACATCGCCCCCACCGCGAAGTACCCGGCGAACTCGTTCAACCCCAGGGCGAGGCCGCGGCGCCGGGGACCGACGAGGTCGATCTTCATGATGACGGTCATGGACCACGCCATCGCCTGGCTGGCGCCCAGGAAGACGTTGGCGAGGTCGATCCACCACCATGCCGGCGCCGCGATGATCAGGAACGGCACCGGCAGCGCGAACAGCCAGCCGGCCACGAGGATCGGCTTGCGCCCGATGCGGTCGGACACGCGGGCGGCGACCAGGTTGACCACCGCCTTCGTCAGGCCGAAGCTCACGATGAACGAGGTGATGGCCGTCTTGGAGCTGAGCCCGAACTCCTGCTCACCCAGCAGCGGCAGCACGGTGCGCTCCAGGCCCACCATCGCGCCGACGAAGGCGTTCAGCACCACGAGGAGCACGAACTGCGGGAGGTTCTCCCGCAGTCCGAGGCGCGGCTCGCTCATTCGCCGGTCAGGTTGCGCCGCCGGTTGGCCGCGAAGGCCTCCGGCTGGGGCGGCAGGTCGGCCAGCACGAAGTCCACGAACTCGGCCCTCGTCGCGAACTGGAGCGCCGGGTTGAAGCGCCGCTCGAAGCCGATCGTCGTGTGAGGCTTGCCGCTCAGCCCCTTGCCGCAGGCCGCCCCGCCGAAGTGCGCGGGGTACACCTCGACATGATCCGCAAGCGGCAGCAGCCTGCCGTGGAGGCTGTCGTACAGCTGGCCGGCGAGCATCCGCTCGGCGCCGGCGCCGAGGAGGTCAGGACGGCCGACGCCACCCGAGAAGAGCGTGTCGCCGGTCAGGACGAACCACGGCTCGGGCGCCCGGCTGCGGTCGGTGACGACGATCGACACACCGTCGGGCGTGTGCCCCGGCGTGTGCAGGAACGTCAGGCGGACGTTGCCCATCTCGTGCTCCTCGCCGTCGGCCACGGAGACGTGCGGGAACTCGACGGGCGCCGCCTCGTGAACGAGGATCGGCGCCCCGGTGGCGGCGGCCAGCCGCCGCGCGCCGGAGACGTGATCGGCCTGCACGTGGGTCTCGATGATGTGCGTCACGCGCATGGCCTTCTGGCCGGCAGCCTCCAGGTACGGCTCGATCTCCAGCTGTGGATCCACCACAGCGCACGCGGCGGCGCCGCTTCAGCCGAACAGATAGCTGGCGCAGCCGGTCTTGGGCGCGAGGAACTGACGGAAGATCATGGGCCACCTCCTGGCGAGCGCGCTCGCCGATGTCCCTGTGTTACTCCCCGGGCCCGGAGGGGGTCCAATCCGTTGTTCCGAAGCGAGCGATCGGTAAAACCCGCGACGGATCGGCCCGGTCGGGACGCCGGGCAGGCTACACTGGCCAGGAGGTCGACGGGCGAGGTCGCCGGTGAAGGATTGCTGCGAGATCAGGGCCGGGGTCCCCGAGCGGCAGCGCGCGGTGCTGCGCGCCGTGCTGTGGATCAACGGCGGCATGTTCCTGATCGAGCTCATCGCGGGCTTGGCGGCGCACTCCACCGCGCTCCTCGCCGACGCGGCCGACATGCTCGGCGACGCGATCGTCTACGGCTTCAGCCTTTACGTGGTCGGCCGCGGCGAGCGCTGGGAGGCCCGCGGCGCGCTCCTGAAGGGCGTGATCATGGCGCTCTTCGGCGCCGGCGTGCTCGCGGAGGCGGTTGCCAAGGTCATCCTGGGCGCAGTGCCGGCGCCGGACGTGATGGGCGCGATCGGCGTTGTGGCGCTCGGCGCCAACGCGGCGTGCCTGCTCCTCTTGCGCCGTCACCGGGACGACGACCTCAACATGGGATCGGCCTGGCTGTGCTCCCGCAACGACGTCGCCGCCAACGGCGGCGTGCTGGTCGCCGCCCTGGGCGTTCTGCTCACCGGAGCCGCCTGGCCGGACGTCGCCGTCGGCCTGGCGATCGCCCTCCTGTTCGGCAGCTCCGCCGTCAAGGTGATCCGGGGAGCACGGCGTCGCCTGGGGGAGCTCGTGCCCTCCTAGGGTGAGCCCCGGGTTCCGGCGGCTGGCGGGCGTCGATCTTCCCGCTTGACAACGCTTCGTCATTTCCATAGACTTCGAACCATGAAAACGATAGCCCGCCTGCCGGCCGCGCAACTGGCGGCCAACGACAGCCACGTGGAGGCGTTCAAGGCGCTCGCGCACCTCACCCGGCTGGAGGTGTTCTTCTTCCTCGTGAGGGCCGCGCGCGAGGTGTCGGTGGGGGAGATCCAGGAGGCGGTCGAGATCCCCGGCCCGACCCTGTCCCATCACCTCGACCTCCTGCGGCGGGCGGGGCTGGTCGAGAGCCGGAAGGAAGAGCGGTACATCTACTATTCGGTGCAGCGGGAGCGGGTCACGACGCTGGTGCGTCTGCTCACCGCCTGCTGCTAGGAGGCCGTCATGGGTGCGAAGGTTCACATGCACATGCACGTGTCGGATCTGGCCAAGAGCCGGGCGTTCTACGAGCAGTTTCTCGGCGAGGCTCCCGTCAAGGTGAAGCCGGGGTACGTGAAGTTCCTCCCGGAGTGGGCGCCCGTGAACCTGGCCCTCTCGGCCGGCGGCCACGGTGGCGAGGGCACCGTCAACCACGTCGGCGTCCAGGTGGACTCCGTGGCCGCCGTGATGGCCCAGCTGGCCCGCGTCAAGGGGGCGGGGCTGCCCGTGCGCGAGGAGATGGGCGTCAACTGCTGTCACGCGAACCAGGACAAGTTCTGGGTGCAGGACCCGGACGGCGTCGAGTGGGAGGTGTACCACCTGAACTACGACCTGGAGGGCGACGACCAGGAGCCGGCGAGTCGTCCGGCCGCCCTGTCCGTGGTCGCGAGCGGCGCGTGCTGCGGGGTGAGCGGCTGCGCCTGAACACCGACGTCAGGAGCCGGCCAGTGGTAGCGGCGCGGGTCATGAGCCCGCGCCGTTTCACGTTCAGGGCGCTGGAGGAAACACGTCGTCAGCTGCTCCGCGGCACGCGCCAGCGGAGGGAGCTCGTTCCCTCGTGCGTTCGAGCCCCGGCGCTCAGTCGCCAGGAGTTCGACGGTTTGCGTCGTGCCGGATCCTGACGTATCCTGCCCGTGATGCTCGACTTTGCCAGGCGGATCCGGTTCCCCGTACTGCTGCTCGCGGTCCTGGTGGCGGCGTGCGCGGCCCACCTTGCCCGCGCCCCGATGCTCATGGCTGGCGGCCAAAGCTGCGTCGGTCCTGCCTGCGAGGACCAGATCGCCTGCGGTCAGCCCGTGCAACCTCAGATCCCCTCCGGGTTCTCGATCCAGCTCGTCGCCCCTTCGGCATCCGGCGAGCACGTGCTCGTCCTCGTGAACACGGAGACGCGTACGATCGATCCGCCTCCGGCGAGGGTCATCTGGCAATCGCTTGCTCCGCTCGGTTCGCGCTCCCCCCCCGCCGTCTAGCTCCGTCGCGACGCACACTTCACCCTCGTAACCGATAGTCGGACGCCTATCGTCTCGTGGTTATCCGTCCACCGAGAGGATGACCCCCACGACGGAGGAATCGTGAAATGAACAGCATCGTGATGCGAGGACTACTGGCTTTCTCCGTGCCGCTTGCGCTCGTTGGGGGCGCGGAGGGGATGCAAGAGTTCATGGAGTCCGATCGGGTCCCCGGGACGGACAACGTGATGCGGACGGCTGGCCGCACGGGCCACGGCGACGCGAAGCTGGGGATGACGCGGATGGTGGAGATGATGGGTTCCATGAGCGGCGG
>DASTOJ010000031.1:0-55243 GCA_035762565.1 Candidatus Methylomirabilota bacterium
ACCCGGAGGACGTCGACCGGGTGCTCGCGCGGATCGCCGCCGACGCCGGCGGCGACGGCCCGCTCGAAGCGCTCGCGATCTGCTTCCTGTACTCCTTCCTCGCCCCCGCCCACGAGCGGCTGATGCTGGAGCGCGCCCGCGCGCGGTTCCCGGCGCTGGCCGTGGTCGCCTCCCACGAGGTGCACGCGGAGTTCCGGGAGTACGAGCGGCTCAGCACGACGGTGGCCAACGCCTACCTCGCTCCCCGCATGAGCGCCTACGTGCGGGCCTTCCGGCGGCGCGTGGACGAGCTGGGCATCCCGGCCCATCCGTACATCAACCAGTCCAACGGCGGCACCATGTCGGTGGAGGAGGCGGCCCGCGTGCCGGTGCGCACGGCGCTGTCCGGGCCCGCGGCCGGCGTGGCCGGGGCGGCCTGGATCGCCGCCGAGGCGGGCTTCCACGCGATCGCGACGTTCGACATGGGCGGCACCAGCACCGACGTCGCCTTCGTCCGCGACGGGATGCCCGGCCTCGCCTTCGAGCGCGAGATCGGCGGCGTCACGCTGCGCGTGCCGATGCTCGACATCCACACGGTGGGCGCCGGCGGCGGCTCCATCGCGTGGCGCGACTCGGGTGGTGCCCTGAAGGTCGGCCCCCGGAGCGCCGGCGCGGATCCCGGCCCGGCCTGTTACGGCCGCGGCGGGACGGCGGCCACGGTCACCGACGCGAATCTGGTGCTGGGCCGGCTGGGCGTGGCCGGGCTGGCCGGTGGATCCGTTCCGCTCGAGCCGGCGCGGGCCGAGACCGCGATCGGCGGGCTCGCGGCGGAGCTCGGCCTGCCGCCGCTGGAGGCCGCGCGCGGTGTCGTGCGCGTCGTCACCGCGAACATGGCCAACGCCGTGCGCGTCGTCACCGTGCAGCGGGGCGTCGACCCCACGGGGCTGACGCTGCTGCCGTTCGGAGGCGCGGGGCCGCTGCACGCGGGCGAGCTGGCCCGCGAGCTGGGCATCGCCACGCTCGCCGTGCCGCCGGGTCCCGGCCTGCTCTGCGCGCTCGGCCTGCTCGTGGAAGACGTCCGCACGGACGCGGTCCGCACCCATTTGGCTCCGCTGGAGCTCGGCACCGTCCCGGCGCTCGCCGCCCGGTTTGCCGAGATGGAGCAGGACGTCCTCCGGTGGCTCGATCGGGAGGGCGTGCCGGCGGCGCGCCGCCGCCTCGAGCGCTGGCTCGATCTCCGCTACGTCGGCCAGAACTTCGAGCTGCTGGTGGCCGTCCCCGAGGCGACGTGGCCGGGCGGCGACCTCGAGCCGCTGCGCCGGCGCTTCCTGGAGGAGCACGAGCGGGTCTACGGCTTCGCCGCCGAGGACGAGCCGGTGCAGATCGTCAACGCCCGCCTGGTCGCCCGGGGCCTGGCCGAGCCTCCCGCGCTGGCGCGACTGCCGCGCGGCCCGTCCGATCCCGGTCGGGCCCAGGTCGACCGCCGCCCGGTCTACGTCGACGACGCGAGGGGCTTCGTGCCGTGCCCGGTCTACGCGCGGGCACGCCTCCTGGCCGGGCAGCGACTCGCCGGCCCCGCGCTCGTGGAGCAGTTCGACGCCACGACCCTGCTCCTGCCGGGGCAGGAGGCGCTCGTGGACGACCTCGGCTTTCTCGTGGTCCGGGAGCGATGAGGTCGCCGGTCGACCGCGTGACGCTGGAAGTGATCGGCGCGGCCCTGCTCACCATCGCCGAGGAGATGGGCACGGCGCTGATCAAGTCCTCGTACTCCACCAACATCAAGGAGCGCCAGGACTGCTCGACCGCGATCTTCGACGCGGGCGGGGAAGTCATCGCCCAGGCCGAGCACATCCCGATGCACCTGGGATCGCTGCTCGGTGTGGTGCGGGAGATCCTGGCCCGCTACCCGGTGGCGTCGCTGGCGGCGGGCGACGTGTTCGTGTCGAACGATCCGTACACCGGCGGCGGCACCCACCTGCCGGACATCAACCTCGTGAGTCCCGTGTTCGCCGGCGGCGCGCTGTTCGGGTTCGTGGCCAACATCGCCCACCACGCCGACCGCAGCGCCGAGACGATCCGCACGATCTGGGACGAGGGACTCAGGATCACGCCGATCCGCCTCGCCGAGGCCGGCCGCATCCGCGAGGACGTGCTGGAGCTGTTGCTGGCCAACTTCGCCCTGCCCGAGCAGCGCCGGGGCGACTTCCGGGCTCAGATCGCCGCCAACCGCCTGGGGGAGCGGCGGCTCGGCGAGCTGATCTATCGGTACGGGGTCGCCACCGTGCGCGCGGCCTGCGAGGAGTCGCTGGCCTACGGCGAGCGCAAGATCCGCGCCGCCATCGCCGGGCTCCCGGACGGGGTCTACCGATTCACGGACGCCATGGACGACGACGGCGTCACCCCGGAGCCCATCCCGATCGCCGTCGCCATCACCAAGCGGGCCGACACGCTCGCGCTGGACTTCGCGGACAGCGGACCCCAGTGCGCGGGTGACATCAACGTCGTGTACTTCGCCCTGCTCGCGACGGTGTACTACGCGCTCAAGGCGGCCCTCGATCCCAGCGTCCCCGCCAACAGCGGGTTCTACCGGGCGATCACGGTGACGGCGCCCGAGGGGAGCATCGTCAACGCGCGGCCGCCGGCGCCCGTCGCCTGGCGCACGCAGACCTGCCAGCGGATCGCCGACGTCGTGCTCGGCGCCCTCGCCCAGGTCGTGCCCGAACGGATTCCAGCGGCGGGTAACGGGGCCAACTGCGCGATGGTGTTCTCCGGCACTGATCCCCGCACCGGCAAGCTGTACGTCTACCTGGAAACGCTCGCTGGTGGCTCGGGGGCGACAGCCACCGGCGACGGCATGGACGCCGTGCAGGTGCACGTGACCAACACCTCCAACCTGCCGGTGGAGGCGCTGGAGGCGGAGTACCCATTACTCGTCACCGAGTACGCACTGGTCGAGGACAGCGGTGGGGCCGGCGGCCACCGCGGCGGCAGGGGGCTGCGGCGCACGGTGGAGATCCTCGGTCACGAGGCGCGTTTCCTCGGCACGACCGAGCGCGCGCGGCTGGCGCCGTGGGGGCTGTGCGGGGGCGGGCCCGGCGGCCGCGCGCGCCTCACGCTCAACCCGGGCGGGCCCGCCGAGCGACCCCTGCCGCCGAAGGTGTGGGGCTATCGGCTGCGGTCGGGCGACCGGGTGGCGATGGAGACTCCCGGCGCCGGCGGCTACGGGCCGGCGGGAGCCGATTGATGGGGGGAAACGCACTACTGCGCTCCGCCGCCAGGGCTCTCCATGACCCCAAACCAAGGCCCGAGCATTACCATGAGTCCTGGATTGCTGACGGGGCATTCATTGTGCGCTGACGGCAACTTCGGTTGGACGGCCCTTCGGGAAGCTCATGACGACTGGAGGCACTCTGAGTACCTCCTCGCGGTCGTAGGTCTCGCGCAGTGTCCGCCAGTCCGGCTCGGGCTGCGCGATCAGCGCCGCCAGCGCATCGAGGCGGGCGGCGACCGCTTCGTCAATCGTGGTCCTCGGGCTCATACCCCGCGATATCCCCCAGTAGTCCCACGGCAGCATCTCGCGCTTGTTGAGAGCGGCGAGGTCGCGCACCACGCTGCCGGCGACGAACCAGATACCGACGATGCCGACACTCCACACGCCGCACTTCGCGGGATCGATGCCACCGGCGCGCACGCCCCGCCACGCGAGCCCCGCGGTGACGAAGCGATCGCGAGGGACATCGCACGGATCAAAGGTGACGGCGAAATGACGCCGTACTCCCGGTGTCAGCTCCGAATCCATCAGACGCCAGGACGTGCCGTCCCAGTACTCCGTGATCCAGTGGTCATCGTGGAAGCCAGGCTCGAAGTAGTTGGCGAAGCCGACGCGGACGCGGGCGGGCACCCCGTGATATCGAAGCGCACTGCATGCGAGAAGCGCATAGTGCCGGCAGGCGCCGATGAAGCGCTTCTCCGGGGGACGCGCGACGGCAAGCGATCGCGAGTCGCGCCGAATGATCCGCGCGAGCATTTCATGTAGCGGCCTGACCTCGATGTCGTCGGCACTATCGGGCGGGCAGACAACCCCGAGCGACGCGACGAAGGCCGTGTCCAGGATCAGCCCCGCCACGGTATCGAGAAGCCGTGTCGGATCCTTTGGCAGCGGTTCGAGGAGCTCGCCGAGCTGTCTTGGATCGGACTCGACGCTGTGGCCAGCATAGTAGCGGGCCTCGTCCGGCGTCATCGTCATCCTCCGCCTGCGTGAAGGAAACGGCGGCAGGATAGGCGATCGCTCTTGCTGCCCGCAAGTCGCCTCTCTCGGTACAGCCCCGCAGGCCCGTCACCGGGCCCGACGCCTCGAGAGCAAGACGGGCTTGCGGCCTCGGGCGCCGGCGGCTACCTTTCCCGTGCGAGGGAGGGCCCCGATGAGGAGCCAGTACGACGAGGCGTACGCGCGGTCGCTGCAGGACCCCGAGGGGTTCTGGGCGGCGGCGGCCGAGGATCTCTACTGGGAGCGGCGCTGGGACCGGGTGCTCGACGACTCGCGGCCGCCCTTCTACCGCTGGTTCACGGGCGGCGTGCTCAACACCTGCTACAACGCCCTCGACCTGCACGTCGACCGCGGGCGCGGCAAGCAGCGGGCGCTCGTCTACGACAGCCCCGTCACCGGCACCGTGACGACCTTCACCTATGCCGAGCTGCGCGACGAGGTGGCGCGCGTGGCGGGGGCGCTCCGGCGCCAGGGCATCGGCAAGGGCGACCGCGTCATCATCTACATGCCGATGGTGCCGGAGGCAGTGGTGGCGATGCTCGCCTGTGCCCGCATCGGCGCCGTCCACTCGGTGGTCTTCGGCGGGTTCGCCGCCAACGAGCTGGCCAAGCGCATCGACGACGCCCGGCCGACGCTCATCCTGTCGGCCTCGTGCGGCATCGAGGTCAACCGCGTGGTGCCGTACAAGCCGCTGCTCGACGGCGCCATCGCGCTGGCGGCGCACCGCGTGGAGCGGTGCGTGATCCTCCAGCGGCCGCAGCAGACGGCCGACCTCGTGAAGGGCCGCGACCTGGACTGGGGCGACTTCGTGAGCGGCGCCGCACCCGCCGAGTGCGTGCCGCTGGCGGCCACCGACCCGCTGTACATCCTCTACACCTCGGGCACGACCGGCATTCCCAAGGGGGTCGTGCGCGACCACGGCGGCCACGCCGTCGCGCTCAAGTACTCGATGTCCGCCGTCTACGGCATGGGCGCCGGCGAGTGCTACTGGGCGGCCTCCGACATCGGCTGGGTGGTCGGCCATTCCTACATCGTGTACGCGCCGCTGCTCAAGGGCTGCACCACGATCCTGTACGAGGGCAAGCCGGTCGGCACGCCCGATCCCGGCGCCTTCTGGCGGCTCATCGCCGAGCACGGGGTGAACGCGCTGTTCACCGCGCCCACCGCGTTCCGCGCGATCAAGAAGGAGGACCCGCAGGGCGCCCACATGGCCCGGCACGACCTCTCCCGCTTCCGGACCCTGTTCCTGGCCGGCGAGCGCTGCGACCCCGACACGCTCCTGTGGGCGCGCGAGCGCCTGGGCGTGCCGGTGATCGATCACTGGTGGCAGACCGAGACCGGCTGGGCGATCGCCGCCAACTGCGTGGGGCTCGGCATGCTGCCGGTCAAGCCCGGCTCGCCGACGAAGGCCGTGCCGGGTTACGACGTGCGCGTGCTGAGCGAGGACAACGTGGAGATGGTGCCGGGCCAGATCGGCTCGATCGCCATCAAGCTGCCGATGCCACCGGGATGCCTGCCGACGCTGTGGAACAACGACGCCGGCTACGAGAAGTCCTACCTCGCGAAGCATCCCGGCCACTACCTGACGGGCGACGCCGGCTACCGCGACGAGGACGGTTACCTCTACATCATGAGCCGCGTGGACGACATCATCAACGTGGCCGGCCACCGGCTCTCGACGGGCGCCATGGAGGAGGTGCTCGCCGGCCATCCCGATGTCGCCGAGTGCGCCGTGGTGGGCGTGGCCGACGACATCAAGGGCGAGGTGCCGGTGGGCTTCGTCGTGACCAAGGCCGGCGTGGCGCGCTCGGACGGTGAGATCGGCAAGGAGCTGGTGGACCGGATCCGCCAGCAGATCGGCCCGGTGGCGGCGTTCAAGACGGCGCTGGTGGTCAAGCGCCTGCCCAAGACGCGCTCGGGGAAGATCCTGCGCGGCACGATGAAGAAAATCGCCGAGAGCCAGGACTACACGCTGCCGGCGACGATCGACGACCCGGCGATCCTGGGCGAGATCACCGACGCGCTCAGGGGCGCCGGCTACGCGAAAGGCACGCCGTGAGGCCCGCGTTGACACCCCCGGGTGGACTCGATACATTCCCTGCCACCCATGCCACGACGCCGGAATCCTGAGGGGGGTGTTCGATCATGCCGCTCTACCTGGACGTCCACAACAGGATCGACGGTCTGACAAGCGAGATGGCGGCCGAGGCTCACAAGAAAGATCTCGCCGTGCAAGGCAAGTACGGTGTGAACTACATCCGGTACTGGTACGACGAGGGCACCGGCAAGGTCTTCTGTCTCTGCCAGGCCCCGAGCAAGGAGGCGGCGGCCGCCGTCCATCGCGAGGCGCACGGCGCCATGGCCGACGAGATCATCGAGGTGAAGGAAGGCTCGTAGGGCGGCAGCGCTCCTGGCGCTGCCTGAAGCGTACCGCGTGCCGTTTGGTGCTCCTGCACGTCGAGGAGCCGAGCTACGCGAGCTGGCGACGCTCCTGGGATGTCGCTCGCACCGTCATGTCCCGGCTGCACCGTGGGCGCAAGACCCTCGAACGCGAGCTCTGGAAGTGCGCCAGACACCGGGAATTCGTTGGGGGTCGCCGCGAGCGTGCCACACTCGCTCACCGGCGGGATCTCGAGGTTCAGGGCCGGCACGGCGTGAAGTACCCGAGGTACTGGTACGACGAGGGCACCGGCAAGGTACTCTGTCTGGGCCGGGCCCGAGCAAGGACGCGGCGGCCGCGGTGCACCGTGAGGCCCACGGCGCGACGGCCGACGAGATCGTCGCCGTGACGAACGCTCGTAGAGGGGGGTCGACGTCGCTTGAGTTGCCCTCAGTGCCGGCACGAGAATCCTCCGGGCGCCAAGTTCTGTAGCGGCTGTGGTGGGCGTCTGGAGGCGATCTGCCCAGAGTGCGGGCATTCCAACTTGCCGGGCAGCCGCTTTTGCAACGAGTGCGGCAAGCCGATGACGGTGCGGCCGGTCGCCGCGGGGACGACCGTGTCTCCCCAGAGCTACACCCCGCGCTATCTGGCCGAGAAGATCCTCACCTCCCGCCACGCCCTCGAGGGCGAGCGCAAGCAGGTGACCGTGCTGTTCGCCGACGTGAAGGGCTCGCTCGAGCTGCTCAGCGACCGGGACCCGGAAGAGGCGCGCAAGCTGCTCGACCCGGTCCTCGAGCGCATGATGGAAGCGGTGCATCGCTACGAGGGCACCGTCAACCAGGTCATGGGCGATGGCATCATGGCGCTCTTCGGCGCCCCGCTGGCCCACGAGGACCACGCCGTGCGAGCCTGCTACGCCGCGCTCGCGATGCAGCAGGCCATTCGCCGCTACACGGCCGAGGTACGGCGGGACCACGGCATCGAGGTCCAGGTCCGCGTGGGTCTCAACTCCGGCGAGGTCGTCGTGCGGGCGATCGGGAGCGACCTCCGCATGGACTACTCGGCGGTGGGCCAGACGACCCATCTGGCCGCGCGGATGGAGCAGCTCGCGACGCCCGGCTCCACGCGGCTGACGGGGGAGACGCTCCGGCTCGCCGAGGGCTTCGTTCAGGTGGTCCCGATCGGTCCCGTTCCGGTCAAGGGCCTGCCCGGTCCGGTCGACGTCTACGAGCTCAGCGGGCCCTCGGCGACACGCACGCGCCTTCAGGCGGCGGCGGCGCGCGGGCTCAGCCGCTTCGTGGGGCGTGGTCGGGAGCTCGACCATCTCCGCCAGACCCTCGACAAGGCGCGGGGGGGACAGGGGCAGATCGTGGCGGTGGTGGGCGAGCCCGGTGTGGGCAAGTCGCGCCTGCTCTGGGAGTTCATCCACTCGCACCGGACCCAGGACTGGCTCGTCCTCGAGTCGAGCTCGGTCTCCTATGGCAAGGCGAGCGCGTACCTGCCCGTCATCGACCTGTGCAAGAGCTATTTCCGGATCGACACGCAGGACGACCGGCGCAGCGTGCGGGAGAAGGTCACGGGCAAGCTCTTGACCCTCGACGAGTCGTTCCGCGCGATGGTGCCGGCCTTCCTCTCGCTCCTGGAGGAGGTGGGCGACGACGCGGCATGGGAGGCCCTCGATCCCGGACAGCGCCGCCGGCGGACCGTGGACGGCTTGCGGCGCATGTTGCTGCGGGAGAGTCAGATCCGGCCGCTCTGTATCGTGTTCGAGGATCTCCACTGGGTGGACGCCGAGACCCAGGGACTGCTCGACGCGCTGGTCGAAAGCCTCCCGACGGCGCGCATCCTCCTGCTGGTCAACTACCGACCCGAGTACGGCCACGGCTGGGGAAGCAAGACGTCCTACAGCCAGCTCCGGCTCGACCCCCTGCCGCCCGAGAGCGCCGAAGAGCTGCTCCACGCGCTGCTCGGCGAGGACGATGACCTCGAGCCGCTCAAGCGCCTGCTGGTGGAGCGCACCGAGGGAGTCCCGTTCTTCCTCGAGGAGAGCGTGCGAACGCTCGTGGAGATCGGGGCGCTGGCCGGGGAGCGCGGGAGCTATCGCCTGGGGCGTCCCTTCGACACCATCCAGGTGCCGGCGACGGTGCAGGCCATCCTCGCCGCCCGGATCGATCGCCTTCCGCCCGAGGACAAGACCCTGCTCCAGACGGCGGCCGTCATCGGCAAGGACGTACCGTTCGCGTTGCTGCACGCAATCAGCGAGACCCCGGAGGAGACGCTCCGCCACGGCCTCGCACGGCTGCGGGCGGCCGAGTTCCTGTACGAGACCGCCCTGTTCCCCGAGCTGGAGTACACCTTCAAGCACGCGCTGACCCAGGAGGTGGCCTACAGCGGCCTGCTCCAGGACCGCCGGCGCGAACTGCACGCCCGGATCGTTCGGGTCTTCGAAAGCCTGTACCCGGGGCGCGCGGGGGAGCAGACGAGCTGGCTCACCCTGCATGCGTTCCGCGGGGAGGTGTGGGATCGTGCCGTGGCCTACCTGGGCGGCAACGACCTGCCGAGCCTGGACGGGTACCTGAGCGGGTTCACGGGCCGCGACAACCCCGGCTCGGCCTGGTGGATGGGCGACCACGAGCACGCCGTCAGGGCGGCCCAGCGAGAGCTCGGCGCGTTTCCCGCCATCGCGGGCTGGAACATTTCCCTGGGCATCGCCACGAACTTGCGTCTGGGGCAGGCGCACCACTCGCTCGGCCAGTACTCGCGAGCCGTCGAGCTCCTGCGCAAGAACATCGAGTTCTTGGGCGGCGACCTGTTGTACGAGCACTGCAACATGGCTGGCCTCCCCTCCGTCTTCTCCAGAGCCTGGCTGGCGCTCTGCCTCGCCGAGCGGGGAGAGTTTGCGGAAGCGGCGGAACTCGGCGAGGAGGCGCTTGGCATCGCCGCGACCGGCGATCCGGGGTACAGCTTCACCCTCGGATGTGCCGGTCTCGGGAACGTGTACGTGGCGCGGGGGGACTTCGGTCGAGCCATCGCCATTCTGGAGCGCGGCCTGGCTCGCGAGCTGGACGAGCTCAGCACGAGGGTGTGGCCGTTCGTCGGCTCGGCGCTGGGCGCCGCGTACACGCACGCCGGGCGCCTTGCCGAGGCTCTGCCGCTGCTCGAGGAGGCGGTTGAGCGCGCGGCGACCGTGAACCTCAAAGCCAATCAGTCGCTCCGGCTGGCGCGGCTGGCCGAGGGGCACCTCGGGGCCGGCCGGCCCGAGAGCGCCCTCCCGCTCGCCGCCCAGGCCCTCGACCTGGCCCAGGAACACCGCGAGCGCGGGCATGAGGCGCATGCGTTCCGGCTGTTGGCCTCGATCGAGGTCGAGCGCGAGATACCGGCGCTCGACCGCGCCGAGGAGGGCTACCGCAAGGCCCTCGCGATCGCCGAGCAGCTCGGGATGCGGCCGCTCCAGGCGCACTGCTACCATGGCCTCGGTCGCCTGCACCGGCGACGGGGCGACGCCGGGTCGGCCGCGGCCGCG
The DNA here is from genome assembly GCA_035762565.1 of Candidatus Methylomirabilota bacterium. Lineage (GTDB taxonomy): Bacteria > Methylomirabilota > Methylomirabilia > Rokubacteriales > CSP1-6 > AR5. Next base: position 10,150 of record DASTOJ010000031.1, read on the forward strand.
ATCGCGGCAGCCCGTGATCTCTTCCAGGCGATGGACATGACGTTCTGGCTGCACGGGACCGAATAGGAGGTGACACCCATGGCTGCACCGACCGCGTCCAAGCTTCTCTCCGATGCGATGCTCGAGCGCTTCCGGGAACGCGCGCCCGGCTACGACCGCGACAACCGCTTCTTCCAGGAGGACTTCGACGAGCTGCGCCAGGCGGGCTATCTCGCCATCGCCGTGCCGCACGAGCTGGGCGGCCAGGGCCTCACCTTTGCGGAATGCATGCGCGAGCAGCGCCGGCTCGGGTACTACGCCCACGCCACCGCGCTGGCGATGAACATGCACCTGTACTGGGTGGGCGTCGCCGCGGATCTCTGGCGGGCGGGGGACCGATCGCTGGAGTGGATGCTCCGGGGCGCCGTCGACGGGGAGGTCTTCGCCGCCGGCCACGCCGAGCGGGGGAACGACATGCCCCTGTTCCTCTCCACCACCAAGGCCGAGCGCGTCGCCGGCGGCTACCGGTTCACGGGCCACAAGTCGTTCGGGAGCCTGACGCCCGTCTGGACCTATCTGGGCCTGCACGGGATGGACACGAGCGATCCGGCCGCGCCCAAGATCGTGCACGCCTTCATGCCCCGGGCGACCGAGGGGTACTCGATCAAGGAGACGTGGGACGTGCTCGGGATGCGGGCCACCGCCAGCCAGGACACCGTGCTCCAGAGCGCCGTCGTGCCGGATCGATACATCGCCCGCGTGGTCCCCGCCGGGTTCAAGGGCGCGGATCTGTTCATCCTGGCCATCTTCGCGTGGGCGCTGACCGGCTTCGCCAACGTCTACTACGGGCTCGCCCGTCACGTGGTCGACCTCACGATCGACAACCTCAAGACCAAGACCTCGATCGCCATCTCCCGCGGCTCGCTGATCCACCACCCCGAGGTGCAGCACTCGGTCGCAGACATGGTGATCGAGCTGGAAGGCATCGGCCCCCAGGTCGATCGGCTCGCCGACGACTGGACCCAGGGCGTGGACCACGGTGGGGCCTGGCCGGTGAAGATCGTGGCCACGAAGCACCGGACAGTGGAAGCGGTGTGGAAGATCGTGGATACCGCGCTCGATCTCGCCGGGGGCTACGGGATCTTCGCTGCCTCCGGGATCGAACGGCTGTTCCGCGACGCCCGGCTCAGCCGGATCCATCCGGCCAACTCCGCCCTGACTCACGAGGTCGTCGCCAAGTTGACGCTCGGAATCGATCCCGACGCGCAGCCGCGCTGGGGGTGACCGGCAGCTCATGCACACCGCTGCCGGCGACGATCGACCTGCGATCCTGGGCGAGATCACCGACGCGCCGGCAGGCGTCGGTCACGCGAAAGGCAAACCATGAGCACGCCGACCAAGGCCGGACCCGGCGTGGCGCGCGCACGCGTGCCGCTGGTGGACAAGGAGAAGGCGACGCCCACCCAGCTGGCGGTGTGGGACCGGATCGCCCAGAGCCGCGGACGCGTGGCGGGGCCGTTCGCCGCGCTGCTGCACAGCCCCGAGCTGGCCCGGCGTATCGCCGAGACCGGCCACTACGTGCGGTTCGAGGGGCCGCTGGCGCAGGCCGACCGCGAGCTGGCGATCATCACGGTCGCCCGCGCGCTGGACTGCCAGTACGAGTGGGCGGCCCATGCCGTCCTCGCGCGCCGCGCCGGCGTGAGCGACGAGGCGATCGCGGCCATCCGCGAGCGGCGGGCGCCGGCCGGGTTGACGCCAGCCGAGGCCCAGGTGAACGCCTACGCGAGCGCGCTGCTGGGGCAGCACCGCGTCAGCGACGACGCCTTCGCGGCGCTCCAGAAGCGTTTCGGGCTCGAGGGCCTGGTCGACCTCACCGCGACGGTTGGCTACTATGCGATGATCGCCTGCGCGCTCAACGCTTTCGCCATCGAGCCGACACCCGGCGAGCCGCCGCTGCCTGTTTGAGCGCGGCGGGGAGGAAGCCAGCATGAGCACGAAGACGTTTCCGATCTTCGACTGCGACAGCCACATCGTCGAGCCGCCGGCGATCTGGGACGAGTACGTGCCATCCGGCGTGCGGGCCTGGGTGAAGACCCAGTTCCACTTCCACACCGACACCGACGTCCTGCTGATCAACGGCCGCGCGGTGCCGGCCTCGCGGGAGCGGGCCAACGCCGCCGAGGTCGGCTGGCCCGGATGGAAGAAGAAAGAGGTCGGGGCGCTGACACCGGGCACCGAGGCCTGGAAGGCGAAGTTCGGCCGGCTGGCCGGCTGCCGCGACCCGCGGGCGCGCCTGGCCGACATGGACGCGCTCGGCGTGGACCAGGTCATGCTCTTCCCCTCGTGGTTCGTGCGCTTGCCCCTCGTCCACGATCCGGTGGCCGCCCGCATCCTGGCCACTGCCTACAACGACTGGGTGGACGACTACGCCAGCGCCGACCGCCGCCGCCTGTTCCCGTGCGCGATGCTGCCGATCCAGAGCGTGGAGGACTCGATCGCCGAGCTGCGGCGGGTGGCCAAGAAGGGGTTCAAGGCGGCGGCGGTGCGGCCCTGCTTCAGCAACGGGCGCTATCCCACGCTGCCGGAGTTCGATCCGCTCTGGCGGGAGTTCCAGGCGCTCGACGTCGTGCTGGCCATGCACACGTTCCCCTCGCGCGAGGCGCTGACCCCGGAGTGGGCCGACCGCATCGCGCGCACCCGGGGCTCGGGCAACGGGTTGCTGTTCACCGACGAGGCGGTGGTGTACTCGCCAGGCCAGTTCGTGAGCAACATCGTCTTCAGCATGGAGCCGACCATCGACGCCTCGGAGTCGCTCGGCTTCATCTTCGAGGCGATGACGTGGCTCACGACCGTGCTGATGACGGGCTGGCTCGAGAAGTTCCCGCGCCTGAAGTGCGCGGTGCTGGAGTCCAACGCCACCTGGCTGCCGCTGGTCCTCGGCCGGAGCCGGAACTTCCTCGACCTCTACGCGTTCCAGCGGGGGCCGAAGGTCGCCGACCCCCACGAGACCTTCTACCGGCGCTGCTTCATCGCCTTCGAGGGCGACGAGGAGACGGTGTACCGGCTGTGGGACCTCTACGACACCGTCGGCCTCTGGTCGTCCGACTACCCGCACCACGACGCCGAGGACGCCTGGGAGGCGCTGGAGCTGATGGCCAAGCACAACGTCCCGGAGGCCACGCAGAAGCGGCTACTCGGCGACAACGCCCGCCGGCTGTACGGGATCGACCCGGTCCTGGTCGTGACCGAGCGCCCCAAGAACCACCGGCCCGCGATCCTGCCCTGGTGAGTCCAGCGGATCCGGAAGATCTGGAAGGCACCGGCCGCAGGTCAGATCAATAGCGGCATCGGCTGGCACCGCGCTATCATCGCCGCATGCGCATCCGCTCCTTCGGCGCCGGCCGCCGCGACGTCACGCGCCCGCGCGAGGATCTCCGGGCATGAGGCGCTACCGGTTCATCATCGCTCGGGACCACGAGAAGCTGTACGAGCACCTCGTGCGCTCGCTCGCGCACCTGGACGAGATCGAGGTGATGCTGGACCGGCGGGTCGAGCGCCGCCGCGGCGGCGGCGAGGCGCCCGGCCGCGGGGCGCGCGCCGAGCGGCGCGTGCTGACGCGGGTGGACGAGGAGCTGCGCGCCCACGGCTGGGCGTTCATCAAGATCGAGCGGACCTGATCGAGGTGGCGGCGCCTCCGCCCCGCCCCGGCGCCTGGGTTACAATCGGGCGGAACCCGTCGCCGGCCGGCAGGTGTCTCAACGGGTGGGAGGAGAGCGCATGACGCCGTCCGTCACCGTCTACACCAATGTCGGCTGAGGGCCCTGCCATCGAGCGACAGAGTATCTGTCGCAAAAGGGCGTGCCCTTCACGGAGCGCAACGTGGGCAAGGACCCCACGGCGCGCCAGGAGCTGATGGAGCTGGGTCTCATGTCGCTGCCGGTCATCCTGATCGGGGACAAGCGCCTGACCGGCTTCAACCCCAACGCGATCGACGCCGCGCTGGCGGGGAGCTGAGCGATGGCCGATCCCTCGCAGGCCAACCTCGACAAGATGTGGGCGTACGCCCGCAAGTACGCCGAGAAGTCCGGGACGTCGCTGCACCCCGACGTCAGCGTCACCGAGACGGTCGTCATGGGCCTGGCGAAGCACATCGAGGAGGTCGGACGGCCCCTCTGCCCGTGCAACTTCTATCCCGACCCCAAGGAAGAGGCCAAGCTGCGGCGCTGGATCTGCGCCTGCGACGAGATGCAGAAGTACAAGTACTGCCACTGCCTGCTCTTCGTCACGCCGGAGGGCGTTCCGATCACCGAGTACCTGCCCGAGGACCACGAGGGCCGGCAGGCCTACGGGGTCGTGAAAGATCCCTCGCCCGCCAAGGGCCGCGCGGTCGCCCGCGTGCTCGAGAAGCAAGCCCAGGAGGGCGAAGGCGCATAGCCGGGAGGAACTCGTGAGCGCTCACCGCGAGGAATTCATGGTTCCCGGAATGTCGGAGCCGGTCAGCCACTTCACCCACGTCGTCCGCGCCGGCCGGCTCGTCTTCGTCTCCGGCTGCGTGGCGACCGACGGCCAGGGCCGCGTCGTCGGCGGCACCGACGTGGTGGCCCAGGCCCGCCAGACCCACGAGAACATCAAGCGCTGCCTGGCCGCCGCCGGGGCGACGTTCGCCGACATCTGCAAGGTGACGGTGTTCCTGCGCAACATCAACGACCGGGAGAAGGTGAACACGGTGCGCAAGGAGTACTTCGGCGCCCACCGCCCGGCCAGCACCCTGGTGGAGATCTCGCGGCTGGTCCGCGACGACTACCTGGTCGAGATCGAGGCCATCGCGGTCCTGCCCGAGCCGAAGCGGAGCGCCCTCCGCGCCACGGCCCGGCGCGCGCGGCCCGCCCGCCAGCGGAGGAAGTGATGCCGACGGTCCGCCTGCGCGATGCCTCGGAGTATCCCGAACCCGCCCGCCGGGCGTTCGAGCTGAGCAAGCAGTGGTTCAGCTACGACTTCGCGGAACCGCCGGCGATGAGCCGGGTGATGGCGTGGGACCCGCAATTCGGCGGGCCCCACGGCCGCGCCATGAAGCGGGCCATGGCCCCCGGGGAGTTCACCCGGGCCGAGAAGGAGATGGTGGCGGCCGCCGTCAGCGGGGTCAACGCCTGCTCCTACTGAGTCCGCGCGCACACTGCAGCCGGGAAGCTGCAGGGGATGGCCGGCGACGCGGTGTGGTACGAGGCCGCGCAGGTGGTGGGGATCACCAACGCGCTCAACGTGGCGGCCGACGGGCTCGGGGGGCTGATGCCGCCGGTCAAGGCGGAGAGCGCGCCGCCGGAGGTGGCGGCGGTCTTCGCCGACATCCGCGCGTTCTACGCGGGGGCCGGCGAGGTCCCGAGCCCGTTCGCGCTGGCGGCGCACGACCCCGGCTATCTGGCCGACCTGTGGGCCGCCTGCAAGCGCGCCTACGGCGACAACCGCCTGGGACGCCGGCTCAAGACCGCCCTGGCCTTCGCCGTGTCGCTGACGACACGCTCGGCCTTCGGCACCGCCTTTCATCTGGCCGAGATGCGCCGCCTCGGCGTCGGCGAGCGCGGCGTGCTCGAGATCGTCGGCGTCACCCAGATGTTCTCGTCGTACACGAAGATCGCCGACACGCTGCAGCTCGAGCCCGACATGGGCGAGATCGCGCCGGTCGACCGCACGCCGGTGCCGGGCTGAGCTCGTGGCCTCGCCCGCGCCCGAGAACCTGAGCCGGGCCATCGACCTCTGGCGAGAGGCCTATCGCCACCAGATGGCGGGGGAGTTCGACCGCGCGATCACGCTCTACCAGGAGTCGATCCGCATCTGCCCCACCGCAGAGGCCCACACGTTCCTCGGCTGGACCTACTCCTTCCAGGGCCGGCTCGACGAGGCCACCCGGGAGTGCCACCGCGCCATCGCGCTCGATCCCGACTTCGGCAACCCCTACAATGACATCGGCGTCTACCTGATGCAGCAGGACCGGCTCGACGAGGCCATCCCATGGCTCGAGCAGGCCAAGCGAGCCCGGCGCTACGAGCCGCGGCAATTCCCCTACATGAACCTCGGACGCATCTACCTCAAACAGGGCAAATGGTGGGACGCCCTGCGCGAGTTCGAGGCCGCCGCGCGCGCCGCCCCCAAGGACGAAGGCGCGGCCAAGGCCCTGCACTCCCTCCGCGCCCGGTTCAACTAACCGCCCGCCGCCGCGTCGGGCGCGGGGGCACGGGGGCCCTGCGCGGGCCGGCATGGCTCGCCTGTCGCCGTAACTCGCTCCGGGCCTCGGCGAGCGCGGCCCCCCATCCCCCAGAGGGGGCTGGGTCCGAGGCAAGTCGGACCGTCGGCGGCGCGCTCGCCGAGGCTCTCCGCTCGAACGGCGACAACGGCTCACCATGACGGCCCGCGCAGGGCCCCCGTGCCCCCGCGCTCGACGCGGCGACAACCGTTTCTGATCAGAACTGTGGAGTTCCTCGTCGCAGAAAGTCATTGTGAACCGCCACGGCCTCGCTTCGCCCACGACGAGATCGTCGCGTTACGCGTCGCCGTGCCGACGTGGCAGTGCGCGACCGGGTGAAGCAGGCCGCTGGAACGTGGAATCCTGAGCGAAGGCTTTGGCAGTTGCGCTACGATCGCGTGGTCGCGCTCGGCCTGAACAGCCGCATCGTCAACGAACCCGCATCTCCTGAGGGGCCATGAAATCTGGTGACTCACCCGCAAGCTGATGCCGATGGCCGCAACCAAACCTTTGAACAAGTGCGTCCGTGAGAGACAACGAGCGAAGTCCGACGCATACAGTCCCCGCTCGCTGCCACCACGACGCTCGCCATCACCGCCGCACGGTTGGCCTGGCGCGGACGAGGTGATCGAATGATCACGCGCCGCAGATTGCTTGCCGCGCTCGGCCCCGCCATGATTGCATCACCACGTAGGTCGTTCGCCCTGCAACAGCCGGCCCGGATCATCCGAATCGGATTCCTCGGTGTGACATCCGCCTCTCTACCCGCTTCCGTGATTCGGGTAGAGGCGCTGCGGGCGGGCTTGCGCGATCTTGGTTACGTCGAAGGTAAGAACCTCACCCTCGAATTCCGTTGGGCTGAGGGAAGACACGAGCGACTCCCCGAACTGGCGGCCGAGCTGGTTCGCCTCAAGGTTGTTGTCATCGTGGCCCAGGGAACGCAGGGGGTCAGCGCGGCCAAGCAGGCGACCACCACGATTCCGATTGTCATGCCGGTGGTCGCCGACCCGGTTGATACGGGATTGGTTGCCAGCCTCGCGCGGCCAGGCGGGAACGTCACCGGACTCACCTGGTTCTCCCAGGAAGTGAGTGCGAAGCGTCTAGAGCTGCTGAAGGACGCTGTCCCACGCACGCTGGAGATTCAGCCATTCGAGGTTCGAGGCCCGAGCGAGCTTGAAAGCGCCTTTGCAGCGATTGTCGTGAAGCGTGCTGACGCCGTTACAATCGTCGAAGATGCGATACTGATCGCCAACGCCAAAGCTATTGCGAATCTCGCAGTTAAGAACCGGCTCCCATTGGTTGCCTTCAACGAGGTCGTGGAAGCTGGTGGCTTGATGGCTTACGGGGCGGACTTTCCCGAAATGTTCCAGCGTGCGGCCACGTACGTGGACAAGATCCTCAAAGGCGCCAAACCCGGTGAGCTACCTATAGAACGAGCTACCAAGTTCGATTTGGTGATCAATCTAAAGACCGCCCATGCGCTGGGCCTCACAATCCCGCGATCCATCCTCCTGCGCGCCGACCGAGTGATCGAGTAAGGTGGTGTGATGTGCGAACGATGCGGTGGTCTGGCGAGTGACCGCTTCTGGCCGTTTGCAGTCTCCTGAGACAAGGCAATTCAAGTGCGCGTGCCACGCAACAACCGGTTCGAGCGGATGGCGCTGGCGCACCGCCGCCGAACCGGAGCGTTGGGTGGACAGTACGAGCGCCGACGAACGGCTGAGTGATAGAGTGACCGCTCTTGAGATTCGCCGCTTCGCGGCCGCCCAACATCAGCGTGCGACGGCCGCCGCGGCGGTGCCGCGGATGCCGAACGTCGGCTGACCAGAGCCAGCCCATGCCTGGGAAGTCGACCGGTGATACGACGCGCTACACGCGCGTCGTGTGGCCGGCCCAGTAGGGCTCGCGCAGCACCCGCTTGACGAGCTTGCCGGCGGTGTCGCGCGGGAAGTCCGCGTGGAACGACACCTCGCGCGGCGCCTTGTAGTCGGCCAGGTGGGTCCGGCAGAAGGCGCTCACCTCGGCGGCCGTGAGGGCGGTGCCCGGGCGGAGCTGGAGGGCGGCGTGGACGCGCTCGCCCCACTCGGGGTCGGGAACGCCGAAGACTGCAGCGTCCTCGACGGCGGGGTGGCGGTGCAGGACGTCCTCGATCTCGGCCGGGTAGATGTTCACGCCGCCTGAGATGATCATGTCGCGCTTGCGGTCGCAGACGTGGACGAAGCCCTCGCCGTCCATCCACGCCACGTCGCCGACGCTGAGCCAGTCACCGCGCGCAGTCTCGGCCGTGGCCCGGGCGTTCTTGTAGTAGCCGTCGAAGACGCCCTCGCCGCGGCGCACGTGCAGCTCGCCCGGCTGGCCGGCCGGCACCGGCCGGCCGGCGTCGTCGAGCACGGCCAGCTCGACGCCGGGGGCGGCCCGGCCGCACGAGTGCGGCTTGCGGAGCATGTCCTCCGGGCGGAGGACGGTGTTGATCCCCAGCTCGGTGGAGCCGTAGAACTCGTAGAGCACCGGACCGAACCAGGCGAGGATCTCCTCCTTCACGCGCGTCGGGCAGGGCGCCGCCGCCACGACGATCGAGCGCATCGAGGAGACGTCGTGGCGCCGGCGGACCTCGGCCGGAAGGTCCACGAGGCGCTTGAGCAGCGTGGGCGCCATGAAGGTCGTCGTGCAGCGGTGGCGCGCGATCGCCCGCAGCGCGTCCTCGGCGTCGAACTTCGGCAGCACGACGACGGTCTGCCCGAGCGCGTGCGCGTAGAGCGCGAACCCGGCCGGCGCAGAATGGTACAGCGGCCCGGCCACCAGGTGGACGTCGTCGGGGGCGACGCAGTTGAGCGCGGCCAGCCGGGGCAGGGCCGCGGCCGGGTCGCTCGCCTGGCGGCGCGCGCCCTTGGGCTTGCCGGTGGTGCCGGCCGTGTAGATCATCGAGCCGCCGAGCCCCGGCGGCGGCGACACCGGGCCCGGGTGGCCGGCGGCAAGCAGGTCGTCGAGGGGGCGGGCCCACGGCCGCCGCTCGGTGCCCAGGAGCACGACGTGGCGCAGCCGGGGCACGCGGGCGCGCACGCGTTCGAGCGTCGGCACGAACGCGTCGCTCACGAAGACGGCCACCGCGTCCGCGTCGTCGAGAATGTAGGCGAGCTCGTCGACGGTGAGGCGATGGTTCATCGGCACCGGCAGCGCGCCCAGCCCGCGCACCGCGGCCGAGGCCAGCAGCAGCTCCAGCGAGTTGTGCGCGTAGAGCACGGCGTGCTCGCTGGCGGCGAGGCCGAGCGCGGCCAGTGCGTGGGCGAGCCGGTTGCGTGCCTCGTGGTAGTCGCGCCAGGATGTACGGCGTTCCCCCTCGATCACCGCAGGCTTGTCGGGTTGCGACGCGGCGTGGCGGGCCATGATGTCCATGAGGTCCGTATTCTAGTCGTGTTCCGGCCGGATTTCGCTGGCCCGCCACGTGCAACGTTGGAGCCCGATGGCCATCTCGCCGACGTTCGCCGGCCTCGTGCTGGTGATCGCCTGTCTCTACTGGGCGCAAGCCTTCTTCATCCCGGTCGCGCTCGCGGTGCTGCTGACGTACCTGTTCTCGCCGCTCGTCGGACACCTGGAGCGCCGGCGGGTGCCGTCCACCGTCGCCGTCCTCGGCGTGGTGATGCTCGCCTTCGCGGCGCTCGGCGGCCTCGGCTGGATCGTCGCCACGCAGATGTCCGCCCTCGGCGCCGAGCTGCCGAGGTACCGGGACAACATCCGGCAGAAGATCGCCGACGTCCGGCTTCTCAGGCGGGACAGCGGGCTGGAGCGAGTGCAGGAGACCGTGGAGGGCGCCGCCGGCGAGGCGGCGCGCGAGGTCGAGCTGACGAAACCGCCGGCCGCCCGCCAGCCGCGGCCGAGCCCGGTCGTGATCCAGCAGGAGCGGGGACTGTGGAACCTGCCGGCGGCCATCGGCGCCTGGCTGGACCCGCTCGGCCGGGCCGGGTTCGTCGTCATCCTGGTGCCGTTCATGCTGCTGGGCCGCCAGGAGCTGCGCAACCGGATCGTGCGGCTGTTCGGCTTCCGCCGGCTGGCCCTCACCACGCGCGCGCTCGACGAGGCCAACGCCCGTGTGGGCCGCTACCTGCTGAGCCAGACGGCGATCAACGCGACGTTCGGCGTGCTGGCGGCGATCGGGCTGTTCCTGCTCGGTGTCCCCTACGCGGTGCTCTTCGGCCTGCTCGGCGGCGCGCTCCGCTTCATCCCTTACGTCGGCCCCTGGATCGGCGCGCTGCTGCCGATCGCCGTGAGCCTCGCGATCTTCCCCGGCTGGACGCGCCCGCTGCTGCTCATCGTGTTCTGGCTGGTCCTCGAGCTGTTCACCAACATGGTGCTCGAGACCGTGTTCTGGGCGCGCAGCGCCGGCGTGTCGCACGCCGGGTTGCTGCTGGCGGTCGGGTTCTGGACCTGGCTGTGGGGCCCGATCGGCCTGGTGGTGGCCACGCCGCTCACCGTCTGCCTGCTGGTCTTCGCCAGGCACATCCCCGCGCTGGAGTTCCTGTGGATCCTGATGGGCGACGAGCCGGTCGTCTCACCCGACGTGCTCCTCTACCAGCGCCTGCTCGCCGGGGACGAGGACGAGGCCACCGAGCTGCTCGAGCGCGCGCTCGCCGGCGGCCGGCCGCGCGAGCGCGTCTACGACGAGATCGTCCTGCCGGCGCTCGGGCTGGCCGGTCACGACCACGCGCGCGGCCGCATCGACGGCGACGAGTGGCGGCTCGTGGGCCGGGGCGCGCGCGACATCGTCGAGAGCCTTGGGCCCCCGCCCGGCGGGGACGGGCCGCCGGACCACCGCGTCTTCGCGGCGGCCGCGCGGGGCGAGGCCGAGGCCGTGACCCTGCTGATGCTGCGGCATCTGCTCCTGCCGTCTCGCGTCGCGCTCGACGTGGCCTCGCCCGGTTTGCTGGCAGCCGAGATCGTGGACCGCGCGCGCCGGCACGGGGCCGACCTCGTGGCCATCGGCTCGTTGCCGCCGGGCGGCCTGGCTCAGGCCCGCTACCTGTGCAAGCGGCTGCGGGCCGGCTTGCCGGCGGCGCGGATCGTCGCCGGCCGGTGGTGCGCCGTCGAGGAGGCGGAGGCCCTGCGGCAGCAGCTCACGGACGCCGGCGCCGACGCGGTCGGCACCTCCCTGAGAGAGACGCGCGACCTCCTCCTGCAGTTCGTGCGCGTGCGGCCGGAGCCGGCGCCCGAGCCCGTCGCCTGAGCGCCGGGCTGCGGTATCCTCGGCGCGTGCGCCGTTCCGCGCGCCCGCTCCCGGTCCTTCTGTTGAGCCTGGCGCTCGCCGCGCCGGCGGCCGCTCAGCCGGCGGCGGCCGGCAAGCCCGACTGGCGCGGCACCGGCACCGTCGTCGCCGTGCTCCGGGCGCCGTCCGATCTGCACGCCACGCGCCCGGTGATCGTCATTCGCCACGATCCCATCGCCGGTCTGATGGACGAGGCGATGTCCATGCCGTTCATCGCCGCCTCCACCGATCTCTTCGAGGGCCTGGCCATGGGCGATCGCATCACCTTCGGCCTCAGGGAGACGCCCGGCGCCCTCCTGGTGATCTCGATCGGCCGCCTGCCCCGCTGACCTCACGTTCCGCGGTCTGCGTGAGGGAGAACGCGTGCCCGCCACGCCACCTCCGAGCTTCCTTCGGCGGCCACGGCGCTGATCTCGCGGCGACACGGCCTGCGGCTGGTCAAGCGACGGACGATGGGTGGTGTCAGGCGGCGGCGCGGACGCGTTCAGGAGTCGGGCGGGGCTTGACGGTCAGGACAGGGCAGGGGGCGATGCGCACGACCCGCTCGGCCACGCTGCCGATGATGAGCCGGTTGAGGCCCGTGCGGCCGTGCGTGCCGATGACGACGAGGTCGGCGTGCTCCTTGCCGGCGGTTTCGGCGATCTGCGGGGCCGCCGCGCCGGTCTCGAGGACGGCCCGCGCCGTGAGGCCGTGTGCCGTCGCGGCGGCGATGCGCTCGCCCAGGGCCTGCTGCACCCACTGCCGCTGCTCCTCCCACACCTGCGCGACCGCGGGACCGGGGACCTCCGCGTAGGCATGAAGCGCCAGGTCCGTGAAGACGTGGACGAGCACCAGATCCGCCCGGTGCACGCGTGCGAGCTCGCACGCCATCTCCCACGCAGCTTCCGCCGTATCGGAGAAATCCGTTGCACACAGGATTCGTTGGAACACGTCCACGTCCTCAGGATGTCGATTGTGCACGCATCGTGCCAGCGAACGACTCATTGCCCCAGCCACACCTGATAGAGCTGGCGGCGACGGGCAGGGTTGGTCTTCCGGCCGGCCCGCTCGATCAGGTCTCACGTACTGGAGGGCGAGCGGGCGGTCGAGGCCCAGCTCGGCGCGCTCAGAGCGCTCGCAGGAACCGGGCGATCGCCTGGCCGATCTCGGCCGGCGAGTCCTCCTGCAGGAAGTGGCTGCCCTTGACGGTGACCTCCTGCTGATTGGGCCACGTGCGGCAGAACTCGCGCTGGGCGCCGACGAGGATCGAGCCCGGGTCACCGTTGACGAAGAGCTTCGGCAGCGGGCTCTGGACGAGCCACGTCGCGTAGGCGTCGACGAGCGCCGCCACGTCGGCGGGCTGGCCCTCGATGGGGATCTCGCGAGGCCAGGTCAGCGTAGGCCGGCGGCTCTCGCCCGGCTCGCGAAACGGCTCGCGGTAGCGCTCCATCTCCTCGGGTGTCAGGCCGCGGAGCACGCTGGCCGGCAGGATGCGCTCGACGAAGACGTTCCTGGCCAGCACCATCTCCTCGCCGGCCGGCGAGCGCATGGCCTGGAAGACCTTGCGGGCGGCCTCCGGCCACTCCGCCCACGTCACCGGCCGCGCGATCGCCTCCATGTACACCAAGGCCTTCACCCGGTCGGGATGCCGGCGGGCCCAGTCGAAGCCGAGCGCCGAGCCCCAGTCGTGCGCGACGAGCGTCGCCCGGCGGAGATCGAGCGCGTCGAACCAGGCGTCGAGGTAGCGCGCATGGTCGGCCAGGCGATACCGCCCGTCCGGCGCCTTGCCCGAGCGCCCCATGCCGATGAGGTCGGGCGCCAGGCAGCGTCCGCATCCCTCGAGGTGGGGGATGACGTTGCGCCACAGGTACGACGAGGTCGGGTTGCCGTGCAGGAGCACGATCGGATCGCCGACGCCCACCTGCACGTACGCCACGTGACTGTCCAGCACGCCCAGGTGTCGCCGCTCGTACGAGTCCGCCGCCGAGATCCCCGCCATCCAGCCCCCGCCCGGTGATAGTAGCCCAGGTCACGGCCGGTCCGCGGTGCGAGGCAGCCGGGGCGGATCGTGTAACTTTCACAACGCGACGGTGTGAAATTCTCTTCCCACGCCGCGAGGTGCATGGCACAATTCCCGCCGGCGTATGAAATCTGTTGCACAGCGGCTCGCGGCGTCGGCGCTCCTCACGCTGACGGCCGTCGCCGGGTGTGGCAGCGGGCGGGTCGTGCTCCCGTTCACGCTCGATCCCGGCGCTCTCAGCACCCCGCCCGACGGAACCGAGCTGGGCACCAACGAGGAAGCGATTCGAGGGATCGCGGCCATCCTCGTGCGCGATCTCAAGCTCCCGATGCCTACCACGTTCACCGCCTACGTGTACTCCGGCCGGCAGGGTTTCGAGCACGGTCTCGTCCACGACGCTCACGTCTCGCCGCTCCGCGCCGCCGAGCTGTCGGAGTTCGCCGTCGGCATCGGCAAGCGGCGCCAGCTGCTGCTCAACGACGAGGGTGGCACCGCCCGCGGCCGCGAGTGGTTCCGGCTGATCGCGCACGAGCTGGCCCACGTGTCGCAGATCGAGCTGGCGCAGGGCGAGGGGCGCGCCGAGCAGTGGCTGGCCGAAGGCATGGCCGAGTGGACCGCGTTCAACGTGCTGGAGCGCCTGGGCCTCGACACCGTCGTCAACCGCCGCGCCATCGCCGTCGCCGGTATCCGCAACCACGCCGCGCTCGTGGCGGCCCGGCTCGACCTGGAGACGCTCGGCCACCCGCGCGGCTTCACGGTGCGCCACCTGCGCGATGGCTCGCTGCCGACCTACCAGCTCGCGTTCCTGATGGCCGACTACCTGATCGCCCGCGACGGCTTCCCGCGCGTCATCGCCTACTTCGGCTCGTTCGAGCGGCGACAGGACCGCCACGCCAACTTCCGCGCCACGTTCGGCCACAGCCTCGAGCAGTTCGAGCAGGAAGTGCTCGCGCACCTGAAGTCGGTCGTGAAGTAGCTCGGAGGAGGCTTCGACGGCCCCCTCCGACGGTCGTCGCGCGCCTGGCGGCGCGCTCCTTCCTGCCTCCCCCCAGACCCGGGATTGCGCCGGCGAAGCCGGCGCTCGTGCGCGTCGGCTCGGGGCCCGGATGTGGAGGGTGGCGTGGCGGCTACGGGTGGCGGCCGGGTCGTGCGTGGGCGGACCTGGCTGGATGGTGCACGGTATACTGCGGGCCAGGAAGGAGCCGTTGGCATGACAGACGTCAGGACTCTGTGCACGGTGGCGCTGCTGCTCGGCACCGCGGCGGTGGCATGGGCCGGGCAGCCGACCGACACGCTGCGGGAGTACACCGAGGCCGTGCAGAAGGTGCTGGAGGATCCCGGCCTGAAAGCGGAGGACCGGCGCCACGAGCGGCGCAGCGCCGTGCGCAAGCTGGCGGCCGAGGCCTTCGACATCCAGGAGACCGCCCGGCGTGCCCTGGGCCCGCACTGGCAGCGGCGGACGCCCTCCGAGCGTGAGGAGTTCGTGCAGCTGTTCGCCGATCTGCTCGAGCGGACCTACATCGCCAAGGTCGACCTCTACGGCGGTGAGCGCCTGCGCTTCACCGACGAGCGGATCGACGGCGACCTCGCGGTGGTCCGGGCCAGGGTCACCACCCGGCAGGGAGCCGAGGTGCCGATCGAGGGCCGCATGCACAAGCGGGGCGACCGCTGGCTGATCTACGACGTGGCCATCGAGAACATCAGCCTCATCGCCAACTATCGCGCGCAGTTCGACCGGATCATCCGCACCTCGTCCTACGACGACCTGGTCAAGCGGCTGCGCAACCGCGGCGAGTTCTTGCAGGACAAGGACCGGCGCGCCGGCGGCGGTTGAGCGCGCCGCGGACCGCCACCGCCACGGTGTCGGTCGAGATCGTCGGCTGGCCCACTCGCTTCGTCGGCGGTGACGGCGCCACCCGGTGTCTCTTCGAGGAGCCCCTGGCGGACGGCGGCACCGTGCGCAGCGTGCTGCGCGGCCTGAGCGGACGCTTTCCCGAGCTGGCCGCTGCCCTCTGGCACGGCGGGGAGCTGGGCGAGCACATCGAGGTGCTCGTCAACGACGCCGTCCTCGGCATCGATCACACGCTCGACTCGCCGCTCGCCGCCGGCGACCGGATCGTCCTGCTCGCGCAGTTCATGGGCGGGCGCTGATGGCGAGCTACCGGATCATCGCCTGGAAGGACATTCCGGCCTCGGTCGAGGCCCGCGACGGCACCGATCACGTCACGCTGCAGCTCTCCGAGCGGTTCCAGGCGCTCATCGACTCGCTCGCGATGCAGGTCGGCGCGGATGCCGAGGACGCGTATCTCGAGCACTGGGGCTCCACCGACGGGGAGCGGGCGGGCAGCGCGGGCGAGGTCGGAGCGGCCGTCGCCGCCGAGCTCGAGGAGCGCTTCTCCGAGTTCATCGCGCTCGCCTTCCGCCAACCGTAGCCGTTCATACGCCGCGGGCCGGCCGGGGGGTGGGGCAGGGTCCGGCGACCACGCGGCCGGGGCGGGTTGATACGGCGAAGGAATTCCATCACGGCGGTGCGCGCAGCCTGGGTTGGGAGGGAAACGGGTCGGCGGACCCTGCCCCACCCCCCGGCCGGCCCGCTCCGTTGGCGGCCGCGGGCAGGCGGGGGCGCGCCTTGCCCGTCGGGAGGGGCTCGCAGCGGCTCTATCGCGGGCCGCGGGCGGCTTTCGCCGCCCGCTTGGGGGTGGTAACGTCCACGGCAGGATGGCGAGCTCCATTTCGGCGAAGCTGATCGAGGACGTGGCGCGGGAGTTGATGGCGCGGGCGGCCATCGATATTCCGGCGGACTACCGGGAGGGTGTTCGGCGGGCGCGGGATGTCGAGCGGAATCGGATTGCCCGGTTCGTGCTGGATGAGATGTTGCGGAACTGGGAGATCGCGTCGGCGGAGCGGCGGCCGATGTGCGCGGATACCGGGCTGCCGCGGTACTACGTGCGGGCGGGGAACGAGGCGGTCGTGGACGGCGGGTTCGTGGCGGTCGAGCGGGCGCTGCGGCGGGCGACGGCGGAGGCGACGGCGGCGATCCCGCTGCGGCCCAACCGGGTGCATCCGCTGAGCCGGGTGGATCACGACAACAACGTCGGCGTGCACGCGCCGGAGGTCACCTGGGCGTTCGAGCCGGGGGCGGACTGGATCGACGTCACCACGGTGCACAAGGGCGGGCTGTTCGGCAGCGACTACCGGATGCTGTTTCCGGCCGACGGGATCGGCGGGCTCAAGCGGTTCTTCGTCGACACGCTGGTGGAGCACGGACGGCGGGGACTGGCCTGCCAGCCGGCGATCGTCGGCGTCGGCATCGGCGGGGCCAAGGACACGTGCGTGCGGCTGGGCAAGGAGGCGGCCTGCCTGCGCGCGGTGGGCAGCCGCAACCCCGATCCCGAGATCGCGCGCCTCGAGGCGGAGCTGACGGCGCTCGGCAACTACATCGGGATCGGCGCCATGGGCTTCGCGGGCACGTCGCTCGTCGTCGCCACGCACGTCGAGGTCGCCTACACCCATACCGGTGGGATGCCGGTCGGCATCCACCAGTTCTGCCTGTCCTCGCGCCGGGCGACCGCCCGCGTCCACGCGGGCGGGCGCGTCGAGTTCCGCGCCGACCCCGGCTGGTTCACGGACTACTACCGTCGCGAGGGGATCGAGTGAGTGCTCAGCAGCGCCTGGACGACGTGCGGATGCGCGAGGTCGCCCTCACCACGCCGGTGAGTGACGCCGACCTCGCCCGCCTGGAGCTGGGCGACGTCGTCCATCTCACCGGCGTGCTCTACACGGCGCGCGAGGGCGTCTACCGCAAGGTCGTGGACGAGGGTCACGGCCTCCCGGACTCGGTGCGTGCCCTGACCAACGTGAACTTCCACTGCTCGCCGGCGGCCAGCGTGCGCCCCGACGGCACCTACGCGGTCGAGGCCGTCACGGCGACGGCGTCCTTCCGGTTCGGCAAGTCGATGACCCGCTGGTTCGAGCGCTCGGGGGCGAAGGTGGTGGTCGGCAAGGCGGGCCTCACCGAGCTGGCGTACCGCGAGTGGTTCGTTCCCCACGGCGCCGTCTACCTCACGACGGTCGGCTACGGCCTCGGCGCCACCTACGGCCGCTCGATCACGCGCGTGCTCGACGTGCACTGGCTGCGCGAGCTGGGCATCGCCCAGGCCCTGTGGGTGCTGGAGGTCGAGCGGCTCGGTCCCTTCCTGGTCGAGGGCGATCGCCAGGGGCGCAGCCTGTTCGCCCTCGCCAACCGGGAGATCAACCTGCGCCTGGACGAGGTCTACACCGGCCTGCCGCCCTACGCGATGGGCCGCTTCGGCGAGACCACGGCCCGCACGGACGAGCTGGTGTAGTCGACCCCGATGTCGAGCACGGAGAGGCGTGGGTGATGGATCAACCGCTCCCATCGCGAGCCCAGCCAGCGCGTGGCGACCGGGCGCAGGCCGCGTGAGGCGAACAGCGTGTCCCATTCCTCCGGCCTCCGGAACGCCACCGGGGCCGCCATGCGGCCGTCGTGGCGCAGGCGATTGACGCGGCCGTCGAGCAGGCGAAGCCAGAACAGATCCAGGCGATTGCGATGGACGGATTCGGTGACGAGCAGCCGGTGGCGCGTGACCCGGATCGCCTCGTCGAGCACCTGCTCGGCCTTGTCGCAGTGGTGCAGCACCAGCAGCAGGAGCGTCGTGTCGAACGTCGCATCGTCGAAGGGCAGGCGCCTGCCGTCGTACACGAGGTAGCGGACCCGCGCCCGGCGGAAGGGACCGACGTCCGCCGCGCACGGGATGACCGCGCGACCAAGCCCCGCTACGACGTACCCTTCGCCGGCGCCGAGGTCGAGGACGCGGCGTCCGACGATCCACGGCGCGACGTCGCGGGCCTGGCCTCGCGCATAGCGGCGCACGAGCGCGTCGACCAGATCGCCGGCGCCGGCTCCGTGGCGCTCCCGCGGCCACGGGTTGCCCGGGGTTTCGCGCGCGGGTCCGCGCCAACGCTCGGCGTAGCGCTGGGTGTCGAGGCGGAGGGTCCAGAGGGCGAGCAGCCAGACGATGAAGAAGAACGTGCGCCAGGGGCCGCGCGCCAGGAAGCGCCGGCCGGAGGTGACGAGCGGCGCGCCGATCAGCACGCTGCGACCGCGACGCTTCAGGCGCTGGGCGAAGTCCAGGTCTTCCATCAGCGCCAGGTCCCGATAGCCGCCCAGGGCGCGGAACACGTCGGCCCGCACGAACTGGCCCTGGTCGCCGTAGTAGTTTCGGGTGAGCCGGTAGCGCGCGCGGTTGATCGCGCTGATGGCGCGCAGGCTCCACACGGGCTCCTGGAACCGATGCTCGAACGCCCCGCCCACCGCGCGCGGGTCGGCCAGCACGCGCTCGATGAGGGCGAAGGCGCCGGCGGGCGGCAACGAGTCGGCGTGCAGGAAGAACAGCACCCGCCCCCGCGCGGCCTCGGCCCCCGCGTTCATCAGCCGGGCGCGCGTGGAGCCCTCCGGCCGGAGCAGGCGCGCGCGCCCGGCGACCGCCCGCTCGGTCCCGGCGGGATCGCCGGCGGCGGCCACGATGACCTCGACGCCAGCCCGGCCCGGCAGCTGCTGCAGGTGATCGAGCGTCCGGCCGAGCGCCGCGGAATCGGCGCGGGCGGGGATGATGACCGACAGCCATGGCGTCATCGACGCAGCGCCTGGTGCTGGAGCGACCAGCGGTACGGCTGGAAGACCTCGCACGGAGTCGCCCCGCCGGCCAGCGCGGCGCGCGCCGGTCCGTCGTCCAGGTGCCGGAGAAGGAACGTGCGCAGCCCGCCGGCGGCCTCGAAGTCTTCCCGGTACCACTCGAAGATCCGCGAGCAGGCCAGGCGGCCGTCGACGAGCGCGACCGCCTGGTTGACGAAGTTGCGCGTGGCCAGGTCGAGCTGGGCGTCGATCGCCGCCGCCCGGTAGACGCCGATCGGCGGACAGGAAGCCGCGCCGCAGCTGACGGCGAAGTGGTAGCGCGGGTCGGGGGGCGTCACCGCCAGCGCCAGCCGCGGGTCGCCAGCGCCGAAGGGACGGAGCGGCGGCAGCTTTCGGCGGCGGTTGCCGCGCAGCAGGCCGTGCTCGATGTCGTCGAGGGAGAAGGCCAGCCCGCCGATGCCGTACCGGACCCGCCCGAAGAAGTTCCAGACGCGCCGCACGCTGCGCCGCACCCCGAGCGCGACGATGCCGTGGAAGACGAGCGCGTTGTAGACGTTGATCCAGAACGCCAGGCGGACGCTCCGGTCCGCGAGGGCGGCGAGTCGAGCGCCGCCGAGCGCGTGCGCCGCCGCGGCGGCGGCGGCGAACTCGGCGGAGGCGGCGAGCCGGTCGTAGTCCACGCACCCCTCGGCGTCGAGGTGGGCCCCGAGCGCGGCGAGCATCGCTGCCTGCAGGCGCTCGGCGGCCGGCCCCGGCTCGACCGGAGCGTCGGCGGCCGGCGTGTTGAGCGGCGATGCTCCCATCGCCCCACACTATCCCGTCCGTCCCGCGGGCGCAGGGGGGGCGACGAGATTTGACACGGCTGTGACGTCCGGCGACGCGCGCCCGGGCACACTGTTTCCGGCCGGCGCGCTTCACGTCGGGCCAGGGAGACGGCGTCGATGAAACTCGGACTGTCACGGAGCGCGAGGCTGGGGGCGGCGGCGGTCGTGCTGCCGCTGGCGCTGCTCGCCGCGCTGCCGGTCACCGCGCAGCCGCAACGGCCCGGCGCGGCGGCGCCCGAGATCGCCGGTGGGCCCTGGATCAACAGCGCCCCGCTGAGGCTGGCGGCGCTGCGCGGCCGCGTCGTCGCCGTCGAGTTCTGGACCTACGGGTGAGTGAACTGCCGCAACGTCATCCCGCAGTTGCGGGACTGGCACGCGCGCTACGAGCGATCCGGGCTCACGATCGTCGGTGTCCATAGCCCTGAGTTCTTCTGGGAGAAGCCGTACGACAAGGTGGTCGCGGCGACCGGCAGGCTGGGGATCCACTACCCGGTCGTGCAGGACAACGACTTCGCGATCTGGAACCGCTGGGGCGTGCGGGCCTGGCCGACGCTGGTCCTCGTCGACAAGCGGGGCACAGTCCGCTACCGTCACATCGGTGAGGGCGCCTATGCCGAGACCGAGGCGATGATCCAGCGGCTGCTGGCCGAGGGGGGCTGAGGGATGCCCTCGCCCACCGCCCGGCTGTCGGCGCTGGCCCTGGCCGCGATCGCCGCGCCGGCCGCCATCGTGGCCGTGCTGGGTTACCTGTCGCTGCGCCAGTGGCAGACCTCCGCCGAGCTGCTGTTCCGCGAGCAGGCCCGGGACGTGGCCTCCATGGCCGCCCAGAAGGTCGACATGATGCTGCGCCACGCCGAGGAAGCGTTCCTGGACCGCCTGCAGGCCCGGCTGGCCGCCGGCGACGACACCGCGGAGGCGCTGGACCGGCTGACCGCCGAGTCGCACCTGGTCGGCCGGCTCTACCTCGTGGGGCGCGACGGGCGGCTGCGCTACCCGGCCGCGTGGCGCGACGCCGGCGACGCGGCGACGTTCGAGCCGGTCGTGCGCGCGCTGCCCGCGGCGGCCTGGGACCGCGGGGGCAAGCGCGAGGTGGTGGCCGGCACCCCGGTCTGCGTGGCCGTGCTGCGGACGGCGCGCGGGCAGCCGGTACTGGCGGCCTACTCGCGCAGCCTCGAGGCGCTCCGCCGCGACGTGCTGGAGGCCTCGCTGGCCGGGCTGGAGTCGCCCACGATCGTCGCCGTGCTCGACGAGACCGGCCGCGCGGTCTACAGCCGGGCGCCGCTCGACCGCGCCGAGCGGGTGCTGGCGGTCGCGGTGGGCGAGGCGCTGCCCCAGTGGCGGGTGGCCGTCTACGCCCCGCCCGGCGCCGCGCCCGGCGACGTCGTGCGCCGCCAGGTGATGATGTTCACGGCCGCCTTCGGCGTGCTGCTGGCCGTCATCGTGGCCGGCTGCGTGCTGACCTGGCGGCTCACGCGGCGCGAGACGGAGATGGCCCGGCTCAAGTCGGACTTCGTCGCCAACGTATCGCACGACCTGCGCACGCCGCTGTCGGTGATCCGGATGTTCGGCGAGACGCTCGAGCTGGGGCGGGTGCCCGACGAGGCGCGGCGGCACGAGTACTACCGCGTCATCACGCGCGAGAGCGAGCGGCTGTCGCGTCTGATCGACAACGTGCTCGACTTCTCGCGCATCGAGAGCGGCCGGCGCCGCTACGAGCGGGCGCCGGCCGCGGTGGAACCGCTCGTGCGCGAGACGCTGGAGGCCTTCAGCTACCCGCTCGAGCAGCAGAAGTTCAAGGTCGAGCTGACGGTGGCGCCCGACCTGCCGGACGTCCCGATGGACGCCGACGCCGTCGGCCAGGCGCTGGCCAACCTGGTCGACAACGCCATCAAGTACTCGGCCGACGACCGCGTCCTCGGCGTCGAGGCCCGCCGGGTGGGCGACTGGCTGGAGCTGAGCGTGGCCGACCGCGGCATCGGGATCCCGCCCGCCGAGCACGCGCGGGTGTTCGAGAAGTTCTACCGGGTGGGGCGTAGCGAGACCCAGGGGCGCCGTGGCAGCGGCGTGGGGCTCGCCCTGGTGCGCCACGTCGTCGAGGCCCACGGTGGCCACGTGCGCGTGCAGAGCGCGCCGGGTGAGGGGAGCCGGTTCACGCTCCAGCTGCCGCTCGACGGCGGGCCGCGCTGATGCCGCGCATCCTCATCGTGGACGACGAGCCGGCCATCGTCCGCGGCCTCGAGGACAACCTGCGCTTCGAGGGATACGAGACGCTGGCGGCCACCAGCGGCGCCGAGGGGCTGGCGCGGGCCCTGGGTGAGGCGCCCGACCTCGTGCTGCTCGACATCATGATGCCGGAGCTGTCCGGCTGGGACGTCTGCCGCGAGCTGCGTCGGCGTGGCATCGACGTGCCGGTCATCATGCTCACGGCGCGCGGCGAGGAGGCGGACCGGGTGCGCGGGCTCGAGCTGGGCGCCGACGATTACGTCACCAAGCCGTTCTCGCTGCGGGAGCTGCTGGCCCGCGTGCGGGCCGTCCTGCGCCGGCCCGGCCCGCGCCAGAAGTTCGAGGAGCTGGCCTTCGGCGAGGTGCGCGTGCATCGCCGCGGCCGGCGGGTGACCCGGGGCGGACGTGAGGTGCGGCTGACCCGCAAGGAGTACGACCTGCTCGTCTACCTGGCCGAGCACCAGGGCGACGTCGTCACGCGCGAGCGGCTGCTCGACGAGGTGTGGGGCTACGAGCGGTTTCCCACCACGCGCACGGTGGACACCCACGTGCTCCGCCTGCGCCGCAAGCTGGAGGCCGACCCCGACCGCCCCCGGTTCATCCACACGGTGCACGGTCAGGGATACCGGCTGGCAGTGCGAGCCGCCGGCGGCGAGGCGGCCCGGTGACCGATCCCGTGAGATTCTGAGGGAGGAGCCATGAAACTCCGCTATTCCGACGTCACGCCGCGGGGGCTGTTCTTGAGCCGCCGCGAGTTCATCGCCGGCGCCGCTGCGGTCGCCGCCGTGGGCTGCGAGGGCGGCACCGACGCGACGGCGGCGGCGCCGGCCGGCGCGCCGCTCAAGGCCACGCCCAACCCGGCGTACAAGTGGCCGGATCCGCCCACCAAGGTCGAGG
Organism: Candidatus Methylomirabilota bacterium; assembly: GCA_035762565.1. Taxonomy (GTDB): domain Bacteria; phylum Methylomirabilota; class Methylomirabilia; order Rokubacteriales; family CSP1-6; genus AR5. The sequence goes on from DASTOJ010000031.1 coordinate 33,223, forward strand.
CTGCGACCACGTACAACAACTTCTACGAGTTCGGCGTCAACAAGGAGGACCCGGCCCGCCTGGCCCACTCGCTCAAGCCCCGCCCCTGGCACGTCCAGGTCGACGGCCTGTGCGCACGACCGGCCACCCTCGACATCGAGGAGATCCTCAAGCTCGCGCCGCTCGAGGAGCGCATCTACTCCCTGCGCTGCGTCGAGGCGTGGTCGATGGTGATCCCGTGGATCGGCTATCCGCTCTCGGCGCTCCTCCGGAAGGTCGAGCCGCGCCCCGGCGCGAAATACGTCGAGTTCACCACCCTCAAGGACCCCGAGCAGTTTCCCGGCCAGCGCCCCAGCCTGTTCGGCTCCTCGCTCGACTGGCCGTACAGCGAGGGGCTGCGGCTGGACGAGGCGCTGCACCCCTTGACGCTGCTGACGGTCGGGATGTACGGGCAGGTGCTGCCCAACCAGAACGGCGCGCCGGTGCGCGTCGTCATCCCCTGGAAGTACGGCTTCAAGAGCGCCAAGTCGCTCGTCCGCATCCGGCTCACCGACGCCGAGCCCAAGACCGCCTGGAACAAGGCCGCCCCCCAGGAGTACGGCTTCTACTCCAACGTGAATCCCAACGTGGACCACCCACGCTGGAGTCAGGCCACCGAGCGCCGCATCGGCGAGTTCCGCCGGCGGTCGACGCTGATGTTCAACGGCTACGCCGACCAGGTGGCCTCGCTCTACACGGGGATGGACCTCAAGAAGAATTACTGAGTGGGGGGCCCCGACATCGCCCGCCACGGACGCTGAGCGTGGGGCGCCGGACCCGGGTCGTCCTGAAGACGGGCGTGTGGATCGCGGCGCTGGTGCCGCTGGCCGGGCTGCTCCACGGGTTCTGGACCGACGATCTCACCGTCAACCCGATCGAGTACGTCACACGCACGCTCGGGAAGACCGCGCTGCAGCTGCTGCTGGCGAGCCTGACGCTGACCCCGTTGCGCATCCTGTTCGGGATCGGCTGGCAGATGAGCCTGCGCCGGCTGCTGGGGCTGTTCGCCTTCTTCTACGTGACGCTGCACTTCGCCGTGTGGGTCGTCCTCGATCACTTCTTCGACTGGGCCACGATGCTCGACGACGTGGTGAAGCGGCCCTGGATCACGGTGGGCGTGGCCGCGCTGCTGCTGCTCGTGCCTCTCGCCGCCACCTCGACCACGGGGATGATCAAACGCCTCGGCGGCCCGGCCTGGCGGCGGCTGCACCGGCTCGTCTACGTGGCGGCGGGGCTGGGCGTGCTGCACTACATCTGGCTGGCCAAGAAGGTCCTGATCGAGCCCTGGATCTACGCGGCGGTCCTGGCCGTGCTCCTCGCCGTCCGCACCGGGCACGCCGGCCGCCGGCTCGTGCGGTGGCGCCATCGTCCCTCCAACGTGGCCCAGCGACCGTGATAGGCTCACGCCGATGACGCCGCATCTCGCCTCCCTCCGGCTGCTGGTCCTCGCCGTCGCGCTGGCCGGGTGTGCGACCCAGGCCGCGGCGCCGCCGGCGCCGGCGCGGACGGCGACACCGGCGCCAGCGCGCGAGGTGCTGCCCAACGGTGTCGTGCTGATCGCCCAGGAGCACCGCGCCGCCGACGTCGTCGCGCTGCAGCTATGGATGCGGGTGGGCGGCCGCGACGAGCGGCCCGACGAGCTGGGCCTCAGTCACTATCTCGAGCACATGCTGTTCAAGGGCACGCCGACGCGGCCGCCGGGCTCCATCGACCAGCTCATCGAGGGGCTGGGCGGCACCACCAACGCCTTCACCTCGTACGACTTCACCCACTACGACATCGTGGTCCCGGCCGCCCACCTCCGGCCGGCGCTCGAGCTGCTGGCCGATATCGCCGTCAACGCCGCATTCGTGCCGGCCGAGCTGGAGGGTGAGAAGAAGGTCGTCTTCGAGGAGATGAACCTCCTGGAGGACGACCCCGAGAAGTTCCTGGCCCGGCGGCTCTCGGAGGTCGCCTATCGGGCGCACCCGTACGGCCGCCCCATCCTCGGCACCCGCGAGCTGGTCCAGGCGCTCACCCGTGACCGCCTCGAGGCGTACTACAAGAAGCACTACGCCCCGAGCAACATGACGCTCGTCGTCGTGGGGCCGGTGACGCCCGCGCAGGTACGGCCGTTGGCGGTGGCCACCGTTGGCCGCCTCACGGGGCCGGCGCCGGCGCGGCCGCCCGCCGTCCCGGTGCCGCCGCTCGCCGGCGGCCGCCGCGAGGACGTCCAGCGCAGCGAGCAACAGGCGTACCTGGGCCTCGCCTGGCAGGCCGCGGCGACCGGCGTCAACGCCGACGACATCTCGGCCGTCGACCTGCTGACGTACATCCTGGGCGACGGCCCCAGCTCCCGCCTCAACCGGAGCGTGCGCGAGGACAAGGGGCTCGTGCAGTCGATCGAGGCCACCTACGTCACGCGCGAGCAGTCCGGCCTCGTCTCGGTCACCGCGCGCCTGGATCCCAAGAACCTGGACGCCGCCGAGGCGGCCATCCTCGACGTGATCCGGCGCGTGCGGGCGGAGGGCGTGACGGAGGCCGAGCGCCAGCGTGCGCTGGTCACCGCCGAGTCGTTCTACGCCTTCGACATCGAGACCGCCGAGGGCCTGGCCAAGACGTATGGCCAGGCCGAGACCACCTGGACGCTCGACGACGAGCTGCGCTACCTGGCGCGCCTGCGCGAGGTGACGGGGGCCCAGATCCAGGCCGCGGCCCGGAAGTACCTCGGCGAGGACGGCATCGCGCGCGTGCGCTTCGTGCCCGGCGCGAGGCGATGACGCCCCGTCTCCGGCTGGCCGCAGCGCTGATCGTGGCGGCCGTCGTCGCCGCGGCCTGGCCGGCCCGGGCTCAGGCCCCGGCCGAGACCGTCCGCGCGGTGCGGCTCGACAACGGGCTGACGGTGATCGTCCGCGAAAATCCAGTGGCGCCGGTCGTCGCGGTGGCGCTGCTGGTCCGCATGGGCGCGCGCTGGGAGACGCCGGACAACGCCGGCATCTCGAACTTCACCCACGCCGTGATGGTGAAGGGCACCGCGAGGCGCAGCGGCGGCGAGCTGGCCGAGACGGTGGCGGGGCTGGGCGGCAAGATCACCGCCTCCGGCGACGTCGACTACTCCGGCATCCAGGGCACGGCGCTCGCGCGCTTCTGGCGCCAGCTGCTGGAGATCACCGCCGAGCTGGCGCTGACGCCGAAGCTGGCGCCCGAGGAGGTGGACCGCGAGCGCGACTGGCTGCTCTCGCGCGTGCAGCGCCGCCGCGACAACGCCGCCTCCCGGGCGTTCGACGAGCTGTACGCCGCCCTCTACGGCCCCCATTCCTACGCCCTGCCCAACCTCGGCACGCGCGAGTCGCTCGCCCGCATCGACCACGCAGCGCTCGTGGCGTGGTACCGCGCGTTCTACCGCCCCGAGCGGATGGTGCTGGCGGTGAGCGGACACGTCTCGGACTCCGAGGTGATCGCCGAGGCCCGCCGTCTGTTCGGCGGGCGGCCGGGCGCGGCGCTGCCGCCCGATCCGGCGCCGGCGGCGCCGCGGCCGCGCGGGGGCCGCGTCGTCGTCGAGCAGGCCGCGCAGCAGACGCAGATCCTCGTGGGCGGTCTCGCGCCCTCGCTCGATCATGCCGACCACGCGGCCGTGAAGGTGCTCTCCACGATCCTGGGCGGCGGCATGGCCGGCCGGCTCTTCGTCGAGCTGCGCGACCGCAGCGCGCTGGCCTACAGCGCGGCGTCCTATTACGACCCGGTGCGCGAGCCCGGCGCCCTCGTGCTCTACCTGGGCACCGCGCCCGACAACGCCGCCCGCGCCGAGCAGGCGCTGTTACGCGAGGTGCAGAAGATCCGCGACGCCGCGGTGCCGGCCGCGGAGCTGGCGCGGGCCAAGGGGTACCTCTTGGGACGCTACGCGATGGATCGCCGCACCAACGAGCGACAGGCCTGGTACCTGGCGTTCTACGAGATCCAGAACGTCGGCCGTGCCTACCCCGACCGCTATCGCCGCCAGGTCGAGGCCGTCACCGCCGCCGACGTCCAGCGCGCCGCCCAAACCTACCTCACCACCCTCACCACCATCATCCTCGGCCCCCGCTGACCCCCATCAGGATCGAGCTGATCGCCTGACTGGTTCACCCGAGGATGTCGGCGGAAGCACCGAGTGGGCGATCAAGGCACCGCGATGCCCGCGACGCTCAGCGCGGCGGACGAAGATGAGCACGCGACGGGAGCATCAGCGGCTGATGCGGCCGGTTCAGCCCGCCTCCTCGGCCCGCCGCGACGCGCGCGCTTCTTCGGCCGCGCGGATCTCGTCGGCAAAGAGCCCGACGTGCAGCGGGCAAGGCGGCTTGTTCTCCTCGACGTACTGGCAGTCGAGCTGATTGCACTGCACGAAGTAGCCCTGCGAGCGGCCGAATCCCCCATGCCGCTTCAGCCGGATCATCACGGACTCCGAAACCACCTCACACCAGAACTCCCGCGCACGACCTCGACTCACGAATTCCCCCTTGTTGCTCGGCTCGGGAGGCCGGCCGCCCCCACCACCATACGCCAGCGCCCTCCACGAGACAACGGTTGTGCGCGCGCCCGGGCCCCGGGGACCATTTTCCCTTCGAACGGGTTTTCGAATTCCGCTATATTGTGGCGGTGGCGCGGTGCCTGGCGCCCAGCTATCCCGGGGAGGACTCGATCGTGCGTCGTCGTGACTGGGGATCCGGTGGCACCGGCACGCTGCTGCTCTGGGTCGTCTTCGCCGTCGGTCTGGGCGGATGCGGCACCTTCTCGGGGTTCGTGAAGTCCGACGACGCGCTGACGGCGGGCCGGCCGCTCCCCGAGGCGCCCGCTGCCCAGACGCCCGCGTCGCCGCCCGTCCAGGAGCCGGAGGCGGTCGCCCTGCCGGCCGTCGACCCGGCGCCGCTCGTGCCGGCGGACGACGACGCCGAGTGGAGCTACGCGCCCGTCGCCGTCGCGCCGCCCCTCGACGCCGAGCCGGTCGGCGCGGGCGCCGCGGCCGAACCCGCCGAGCCCGTGCGGCGGGCGGCGCTCCCGGAGAGCGTCGACGGCGGCTCGGCTCTCGCCCAGCGCGCGCAGGACTCCGGCGACGCGCTCGACGAGGAGTACGATCCCTGGGAGCCCTTCAACGAGAAGATGTTCGAGTTCAACCGAGGGCTCGACCGGTGGATCCTGAAGCCGGCCGCCCGCGCGTACATGGTTGTCATGCCCGAGCCGTGGCAGGTGCTCATCGCCAACGGATTCGACAACATCAACTTCGTTCCGCGGTTCGTCAACAGCCTGCTGCAGGGCAAGTGGGGCGGCGCCGGCCGCGAGCTGGGACGCTTCCTCATCAACAGCACCGCTGGCATCGGCGGACTGTTCGATCCGGCCAAGGACTTCTGGGGTATCCCCAAGAGCCGGGAGGACTTCGGCCAGACGCTCGGAGTGTGGGGCAGCGGACCGGGGCCCTACCTGGTCCTGCCCTTGCTGGAGCCGCTGACGGTGCGCGACGGCATCGGCAAGTTCGTGGACGGCCTGATGGATCCGCTCAGTTACGTGCTGCCGTTCCTCTGGACCCGGGTCGGAATGAAGGCCGGAGACACGCTCAACGACCGTGCGCTCAACTACGATCTCTTCCAGGGTTTCGAGGAGAGCGTGATCGACATGTACAGCGCGGTTCGTCACGGCTATCTCCAGCGCCGGCAGCAGCTGATCAAGGAATAGCGCCACCCGAAGGAGCCTCACGCGTTGAGCCGGCGGATGTGGGCCGGGGGCGCCGCCGCCGGTCTGATCGTCCTGGTTGCTCTCGCCTCCGCGTTCTGGTCGCGCACCGGCGCCGCCGCCACGGCCACGCCGCGCGAGCTGGCCTCGGGCCGTCAGCTCTACGTCACCCACTGCGTGGTCTGCCATGGCGAGACCGGCCGCGGCGACGGGCCGTCGGCCGTCGGGTTCGCCACCAAGCCCTCCGACCTCGCCGACGGCCGGTTGATGAACCCGTTGCCCGACGAGTTTCTCGTCAACGTGATCTTGCGAGGAGGTCCCGCCGAGGGCCTGTCACCCGGCATGCCGCCGTTCGGCGCGTATCTCGGCGAGGCGCAGGCCCGTGACGTGACCGCGTATCTCCGCTCGCTCGCCAGTCCGCCGTTCCGTCCGGAGGCGGCCCGCCCCCTGGTGACCGTGCCCGGCGCGCCGCGCCAGCCCGTCTTCTTCAGCCACCTGATCCACGCCGGCTCGTTCCAGATCGACTGCCAGTTCTGTCACGCCGACGCGCGGCGCTCCCGGTACGCGGGCCTGCCGTCGGTCGAGCGCTGCCTGGGGTGCCACAAGATCATCGGCGCCCAGGACAATCCCGAGATCGCCAAGATCCACGAGTACGCCCGCCGCGGCGAGCCGATCCCCTGGGTGCGCGTCTTCAAGATTCCGGAGTTCACGTACTTCCCGCACAAGCCGCATGTGCGCGCCGAGGTCGCCTGTCAGAGCTGTCACGGCCCCGTCGAGCGCATGCGCGTGGTGGGCGCCAGGACCGGTCCCCGGCTCCTCAACGACCTCGCCAACCTGGTCGGCCTCCGGCCGCCCCCGCCCCCGCTGACCATGGGCTGGTGCATCGACTGCCACCGCCAGCAGAACGCCACCCGCAACACGCAAGCGCCCCTCGACTGCGTCGCCTGCCACCACTGACGCGCGCCCGGCGGCGCGTGTGATCGAGGACCGTCACGGCTTTGCCGGGACGGTCCGAGCGCCGGGGGTGTGGGGGGCCAGGTCGGGGCCCCCCAGCCAACGGCGGGTGAACGAGGCGCGTTCCGGCTACGCCGGGGCGCGCCGAGCGGTGGGGGGTGTGGGGGGCCAGGTCGGGGCCCCCCACTCGATCAGTCCGAGGCCTTGAAGTACTTCGCGGCCGGGTGGTGGAAGACGAGCGCCGAGACGGACGCCTCGGGGTCCATCATGAACCCCTCGGTCAGCGTCACGCCGATCTCCTCGGGGCCCAGCAGCCGCCAGAGGGTGACCTGGTCGCTCAGCTCCGGACAGGCCGGATAGCCGAACGACACGCGGATGCCGCGGTAGCGCGCCTTGAGCTTGTCGCCGACGCTCAGCTCGGGCGGGTCGGGGAAGCCCCACAGCGTGCGCAGCCGCGCGTGCAGCCACTCGGCGGTGGCCTCGGCGCACTCGATCGCGAGGGCGTGCAGCGCGTGGGAGCGCAGATACTCGCCGCGCTCCTTCCAGACGGCCGCCCGCTCGCGCACGCCGGCGCCGCAGGTGACGGCGAACAGCGCCACGAAGTCCTCGCGCTCGTCGCGCACGTAGTCGGTCAGGCACAGCCGCTCGCCGTCGGGCTGGCGCGGGAAGGTGAAGCGACCCACCGGCTCGCCGCCGGGCGCCAGCAGCGTCAGCGTCTCGCCGGCGGCGCGGGCCCGGAACCACCGATAGATGGCGTGGGCGTGCAGCAGCCCGTCGCGGACCGCCTCGGCCTGCAACGTCTCGATCACCTCGCGCAGCTCGACCGCCTTGGCGTCGCCCGCCTCGAGCAGCCGCACCACCGGCCCCCGCAGCCCCAGGTGCTTGCCGTAGAGCATCTGGAGATTGAGGTAGGGATAGACGTGGCCCAGCGGCACGTCGCGCACGACGTGGCGCTCGAGGTCGGGCGGCGCCGGGACCGCCACCCGCGGCACGCTCGCCGTCGCCGGGCCGGGGGCGGCCGGCCGGGCCGGCGCCGTCTCCCTCGCGGCGTCTGCCAGCGCCGCCTGCTCGGCCCGCACGCGCTCGATCAGCGCGTCGCGGGAGACGGCCGAGAAGAGCTGGTTGGCGAGGTCGAGGCCCTCCATGGCGTCCCTGGCGTAGAGCGTGAGCCCGCCGTACTCGGCCGCGATGCGGGTGGCCGTGAACTTCCGCGTCAGCGCGGCCCCGCCCACGAACAGGGGGATGTCCACGCCGGCCACTTTCAGGTCCTGGGCCGTGACCACCATCTGCTGAGCCGACTTCACGAGCAGCCCCGAGAGACCGAAGGCGTCGGGCTTGTGGGCGCGGTAGGCCGCGATGAGGTCCTCGGGCGGAACCTTGATGCCGAGGTTGATGATGCGATAGCCGTTGTTGGACAGGATGATGTCCACGAGGTTCTTGCCGATGTCGTGGACGTCGCCCTTCACCGTGGCCAGCACGATGCTGGCGCGGGTCGCACTCTCGCTCTTCGCCATGTGCGGCTCCAGGTGGGCGACGGCGGCCTTCATCGCCTCCGCCGACTGGAGCACCTCGGCCACGATCAGCTGGTTGTCGTTGAAGAGCCGGCCGACCTCGTCCATGCCCCGCAAGAGCGGGCCGTTGATGATCTCGAGCGGCGCGGCCTCGCCCAGCTTGGCGTCGAGGTCCTCGAGCAAACCGTCGCGGCTGCCCTCGACGATGTAGCGCGCCAGCCGCTCGTCGAGCGACAGCGCGCTCTTCGCCGCCGGCGTCTTCCGGCGGTCGCGGAAGTGGGCGGCGAAGGCCGCCACCGGATCCGCGCCGCGCCAGTAGACGAGGCCCTCGGCCAGCCGCCGCTCCTCCTCGGGGATCGAGGGATAGCGCTCGAGCCGCTCGGTGTTGATGATGGCGTAGTCCAGGCCGGCCTTCACGCAGTGGTAGAGGAACACGCCGTTCAGGACCTCGCGGCCGGCTGGCGGCAGGCCGAAGGACACGTTGGAGATGCCCAGAATCGTCCGGCACTCCGGGAAGCGCTGCTTGATGGCCCGCAAGCCCTCGATGGTCTCGACCGCGGACCCGACGTAGTTGACGTCCCCGGTTCCCACCGGGAACACCAGCGGATCGAAGATCAGATCCCGCGCTGGAATGCCGTACCTCTCCGTCAGCAGGCGATGCGAGCGTTCGGCGATCGCGAGCTTGCGCGCGCGGGTGACGGCCATGCCCTGCTGCTTGTCCTCGTCGATGCACCCGACGACGACGGCGCCGCCGTACCGGCGGAGCAGGGGGGCGACCCTCTCGAAGCGCTCCTCGCCGTCCTCCAGGTTGATCGAGTTCACGATCGCCTTGCCCTGGCAGTGGCGCAGCGCGATCTCGAGCACGGCGGCGTCGGTGGAGTCGATCATCAGCGGGACCTTGACCCGGCGGGTCAGCTCCCGCATGAAGCGGTCCATGTCGGCCGCCTCGTCGCGATCCGGATTGGCCAGGCACACGTCGAGCACCTGGGCCCCGGCCTTGACCTGGGCCCAGCCGACTTCGGCGGCGGCGTCGAACCGCTCGGCCACGGCCAGCTCCTTGAACTTGCGCGAGCCGATCACGTTGGTGCGCTCGCCGACGAACACCGGCCGGTTGTCGTCGGTGGGGTAGAGCACCTCCACGCCGCTCACCGCCGGCGCCATGGCCGCGGCCGGCCGGCGCGGCGCCCGGCCGCGCGCCAGCGCCGCGATGGCCGCGATGTGGGCCGGCGTGGTGCCGCAGCAGCCGCCGACCAGGTTGACCCAGCCCTCGTCGAGGAAGCGCCGGAGCTTGAAGCTCAGGCTGGCCGGAGTCTCGCCGTACTGGCCGCGCTCGTCGGGCAGGCCGGCGTTGGGATACACGCTCACGAAGCCGGTGGTCAGCGCCGACAGCGAGCGCAGGTGGTCGGTCATGAACTCCGGTCCGGTGGCGCAGTTGAGGCCGATCGAGAAGAGGTCGAGGTGCTCGAGCGAGGCGACAAGCGCCTCCACGCCCTGGCCGGCCAGCATGGTGCCCATCGGCTCGATGGTCGCGCTCACCATCAGGGGCAGCGTGACGCCGGCCGCCTGCATCGCCTCCCGCACGCCGAGCGCGGCCGCCTTCACGTTGAGGGTGTCCTGGCACGTCTCCAGCAGCAGCGCGTCGACGCCGCCCGCGATGAGCCCCGCCGCCTGCACGCGGTAGCCGGCGCGCACCTCGTCGAACGTCACGTTGCGCGTGACGCTGATCGAGCGGGTGGAAGGCCCCATGGCGCCCAGCACGAAGGCGTCACCGGCCGCCTCCCGGGCCAGCCGGGCCGCGGCGTGGGTGATCTCCCGGGCGCGCTCGGCGAGCCCGTACTCGCCGAGGACGTAGGGCGCGCAGCCGAACGTGTTGGTCGAGACGACGTCGGCCCCGGCGTCCAGGTAGGCCCGGTGGATCGCCCGCACGACGTCGGGGCGCGTGAGGTTGAGATGCTCGTTGCAGCCCTCGAGGGCGGCGCCGCCGAAGTCGGCGGCGGTGAGGTCGGCGGCCTGGAGCATCGTGCCCATGGCGCCGTCGAGGACGAGGATGCGCTGGTGCAGCGCCGCGCGCAAGCGGGACATGGAGGTATAGTAGCGCATGACCACGACCGATCCCGTGCCCGTTCCCGCGCTGTCGCTCGAGGGCGTCCGCGTCGTCGATCTCTCTCGCGTGCTGGCCGGCCCGTTCTGCGCCATGCTGCTGTCCGACCTCGGCGCCGACGTGATCAAAGTGGAGGACACCGGGACCGGCGACGAGTCGCGGACGTGGCCGCCCCACAAGGACGGCGAGTCGGCCGCCTTCCTCGTCATCAACCGCAACAAGCGGGACATGGCGCTCGACCTCAAGGCTCCCGAGGGCGTCGAGGCGGTCAAGCGGCTGGTGGCCAAGGCCGACGTGCTCATCGAGAACTTCCGCACGGGGACGATGGAGTCGTTCGGCCTCGGCTCCGACGCGCTGGCCACGCTCAATCCGGGCCTCGTCTACTGCTCGGTGTCGGCGTTCGGCCGCACGGGGCCGCGCAAGGACGGCGCCGGCTACGAGGCGCTGATGCAGGCCTTCAGCGGCATCATGTCGATCACCGGCGAGCCCGACGGCGCGCCGGTCCGGGCGGGCGTGTCGTTCCTCGATCTCACCACCGGCATCTTCTGCGCCTTCGGCATCGTCAACGCGCTGCTGCACCGCACGCGCACCGGCCTGGGCCAGCGGGTGGACGGCTCGCTGCTGGAGACGGCGGTGACGCTGCTGAACTATCACGCGGAGGGCTACCTGCTCACCGGCGCCATCCCCAAGGCGCTCGGCTCGTCGCATCCCTCGCTGTCGCCCTACCGCACCTTCCGCTGCCGCGACGGCCAGTGGATCTTCATCGCCGGCGCCAACGACCGGTTCTGGCAGCGGCTGGCGCCGGCGCTCGGCCTCGCCCACATGGGGGAGGACCCACGCTTCGCGGTCAACATCGAGCGCGTGAAGCACCGGCGCGAGCTGGAGGCGGCGCTGGAGGAGGCCATCGGCCGGCAGGACCGCGAGCCGCTCCTGAAGATCCTGGAGGAGGCGGGGGTGCCGGCCACGCCCGTCAACACGGTGGACCAGGTGATGAACGACCCGCAGACGGCGGCGTGCGCGATGATCGAGCGGGTCGTGCATCCGCGCCTGGGCGAGATCCCCGTCGTGGGCACCCCGGTGAAGTTCTCGCGCATGCGGGCGGGCGTGCGGCGTCCGGCCCCACTGCACGGCCAGCACACGGACGAGATCCTGGGTGAGCACGGCTATACGCGGGAGGAGATCGCCGCGTTGCGGGCCAAGAAGGTTGTCGTGTAGCGCGCTCGTCGGTGTGACGCTGGCGGTGGCGGTGTTGCTGACGGCGGCTCCGGCCGCGGCGCAGCTCTACCGCTGGACCGACGCGGCGGGCACGGTGCACTACACCACGGATCTCGCGACGGTCCCGGCCGCGTATCGCGACGGCGCCCGCGACATCGGCGCCCCCACGCCCGGACCCCGACCCGCGCCGCCGGCCGCCGGCGGGGTCGCGATCCCGTACACCGGCGGCCCGCTGGTCGTGGACGCCTCGCTCAACGGCGTGCCGTTGCGGCTCATCGTCGACACCGGCGCCGACCGCACGCTGATCTCACCGACCGCGATGGCGCGGGCGGGCTTCGATCCGGGCGCCGGCACGCCGGTGCAGATCCGCGGCGTGACCGGTGATGCCGCCGCCACGCTGGTCGGGGTGCCGCGCCTCGACGTGGCCGGCGCGCAGGTGGGGCCCATCGGTGTGATCGTCCACCCGGTCGCCGCCGAGGGCGCCGACGGACTCCTGGGCCGCGACGTCCTCGACGCCTTCACCGTGACCGTCGACACCGGCGCGCGCCGCGCCCTGCTCGTGCCCCGCTGAGTGTGGCCGGCGGCGGCGTTTGGCCGCGATCGGGCAGAATTCCCCGAAGCTCCCGCCGCCTGCTCCCGGCGGTTACTCTCCAACTTTGGGATTTTCTTACACAACGCCCGGGGCGCTGCCCGCGGCGAGCGCAGATTGAGCGGCGGCCCGCGCGGCACCGTTGTTGCTCCGGTCCCGGCGCCGTGGACATCACCTCGGGGAACGTGTGGAGCCTGATCCTCGCCGGCGGTGACGGTACGCGCCTCGGGACGCTGACGCGGCAGATCACCGGTGAGGCGCGGCCCAAGCAATTCTGCGCGCTGCTGGACGGCGAGACGCTGCTCGACCGCACGCGCCGGCGCGTCGATCTCCTGAGCCGGTTCGATCGCCAAACGGTGGTCGTCACGCAGCACCACGAGCCGTTCTATGCGCCGCTCGTCACCGAGCTGGCGCCGGGGCGGCTCGTCGTGCAGCCTGCCAACCGCGGCACCGGCCCCGGCCTGCTGTACCCGATCCTCCGGGTCGCGGAGCTGGCGGGCGACGCGCCGATGGCCGTGTTTCCCTCAGACCATTTCGTCGATGACGACGCGGCGTTCATCGGTGGCGTCTCCGCCGCCCTCGACGTCGTGCAGCACCGCCCGGGTCTCGTGGCGTTGCTCGGCATCGAGCCGTCGGCGCCCGAGACGGAGTACGGCTGGATCGAGTTCGACGGACGCCCGCTGCCGGTGGAGGGCGAGCCGGTCTTCCCGATCCGTCGCTTCTGGGAGAAGCCGCCGGCGCACGTGGCGTCGAGGCTGATGGGCCTCGGCTGCCTGTGGAACAGCTTCGTGATGGTGGGGCGGGTCACGGCCTTCCTCGACCTGTTCCGCGCCACGGTGCCCGGGCTGCTGCGCGCCTTCGAGCCGATCCGCCGGACGGTGGGCTCGGCCCGCGAGGCGGACGCGGCCGAGCGGGTCTACCGTCGCCTGCGCGCGGTGAACTTCTCGGACCGCGTGCTCACGCCGGCGACCGGTCGCCTCGGAGTTGCGCGCCTCAAGGGCGTGCGGTGGAGCGACCTCGGCAGCGTCGAGCGCCTGCTCGCGACCATTCGCGGCCTCGGCCGGCGCCCGCGCTGGCTCGACGAGGTCCCGTTGCCGGCTGCCGGCTGATTTGACCGCGAGGGCCGGGGCGGATACCGTGGACGGCCGTGGACGAGCTCGAGGGGAAGGTCGCGGTGGTCACCGGCGGCGGCAGCGGCATCGGCCGGGCGCTGGCGCTGGCCCTGGCGCGCGAGGGGACCCGGGTCGTCGTCGCCGACGTGGACGAGGCGGCGATGGAGACCGTCGCCCGCGAGGCCCGCGGACACGGGGTCGAGGCGCTCGCCGTGCCCACCGACGTGACGGACCTCGGCCAGGTGCAGGCGCTGGCCGACCGGGCGTGGCGCGCGTTCGGCGGCGTGCACGTGCTCTGCAACAATGCCGGCGTCGCGGCCTGGGGCGGGCTCGAGCGCGCCACCCACCGTGACTGGCAGTGGGTGCTCGGCGTCAACCTCTGGGGCGTGATCCACGGCGTCGAGGCGTTCGTGCCGCGCATGATCGCGGGCGGCCAGCGAGGTCACATCGTCAACACCGCCTCGATGGCCGGCCTGATCGCCAGCCAGGGCCTCGGCGTCTACAACACCTCGAAGTATGCCGTGGTCGGCCTGTCCGAGACCCTCGCCAAGGACCTCAAGCCCTACGGCATCGGCGTGTCGGTGCTGTGCCCCATGGGCGTAGAGACGCGCATCCGCGACTCGGAGCGCAGCCGGCCGGCGGCGCTCCGCAACGAGCCGGGGATGGAGAGCACCGCCGCGGTCGAGTTGATCGGCCGCTCTCTGGCGCCGGCCACCGTGGCCCGCATGGTGCTCGCCGCGATCCGGCGCGGCGAGCTGTACGTGATCACGCACGACGAGGGGCTCGAGCCGCTGCGGCGCCGCTTCGAGCGGATGCAGCGCTCGATCCTCGAGCGCGGGAAGGCCTAGGCCATCACGGTCCGCTGGGCCCGTGAGCCCGCCGCGCTCGCGCAGGCCGCCCGCGAGCTGGCCGCGGCGCCCGAGATCGCGCTCGACACCGAGGGCGACAGCCTCCACCACTATCCCGAGCGCCTGTCGCTGATCCAGATCGGCGTGCCCGAGGGGGCGGTGTGGCTGGTGGACCCGCTGGCCCTCAGCGACCTGACGCCGCTGGCGCCGGTCTTCGCGGATCCGGAGCGCCGGCTGCTCCTGCACGCCGGCGACAACGACCTCGTGCACCTCAAGCGTCGTTACGGTCTCACCTTCGCATCGGTGTTCGACACCGCCATCGCCGGGCGGTTCCTGGGGGGTAAGGCGCTCGGCCTCGACGTCCTCCTCGAGACCTACCTCGGGATCGCCCTGCCCCCCTCGCGCCAGAAGGACGACTGGTCGGAGCGCCCGCTCAGCCCGGCCCAGCTGGCCTACGCCGCCGCCGACGTGCAGCATCTGTTCGCCCTGAGGGCGCGCATGGTGGAGGAACTGGCCCGGGTCGGCCGCCTCGGCTGGGTCGAGGAGGAGTGTGCCGCGCTCGCCGGCCAGCCCGCGCCGGAGCGGCCGGTGGACCCGGACGCGTGGCTCGGCGTCAAGGGCGCCCGCGAGCTGCCGGCGCGGGGTATGGCGACGCTGCGCGAGCTGTGGACGCTGCGCGAGCAGCTGGCGCGGGCGGCCGACCGGCCACCGTTCAAGATCCTCAACGAGGAGACGTTGCTGCGGGTGGCCCAGGCGCTGCCGCCCGACTGGACGACGCTCGGCACGATCCCCGGCGTCACGCCGCGCGTGCTCGGCCGCTGGGGCGGCGCGATCCTGGCCGCGGTGGAGCGCGCGCAGGGCCTGGACGAGCGCGAGCTGCCGGTGCTGGTACGGCACAAGCGGCCGGTGATCCCCGGGGCCATGAGCCGGCGGATCGACAAGCTTCGCCGCTGGCGCACCGCCGCCGTCGAGCAGGCAGGGCTGGAGCCCGGCGTCCTGCTGCCCAACCGCCTCATCACCGTGATCGCCGAGGCGGGCCCGCGCACGCTCGACGAGCTGGCCCGCGTGGAGGGCGTCCGCCGCTGGCGGGTGGAGACCTTCGGGCCCGCGCTGCTTGAAGCGATGGCCGCCCCGTGAGAAGGTGCCAGGCATGGCCGTGAACGGGCAGTGGACCGCCAACCTCATCGACGACGACGCCGGGCTCGCGCGTATTCTCGAGGAGTCGCGGTCGGTCGCGGTGCTGGGCGCCAAGGTGCAGCCGGCCGAGCCGGCGCACTACGTGGCGGCTTATCTCGCGCGCCACGGCTATCGCGTGCTGCCGGTCAATCCGACGCTCGCCGGCGAGCACCTGCTCGGCGCGACCGTGGTGCCGACGCTCGCCGATCTGCCCGGGCCAGTGGACGTGATCGACGTCTTCCGCCGCCCCGAGCTCCTGCCCGGCCACGCCGCCGAGATCCTGGCCCTGCCGTGGCGGCCGGCCGTGGTGTGGTTCCAGCTCGGCATCCGCAACGACGCGGCGGCCGAGCGGCTGGCCCGGGCGGGGATCCGCGTCGTCCAGGACCGCTGCATGATGCCCGAGCACCGGCGTCTGATCGCAACCGCGTAAAGCTCGGAGAATTGAGGAGCGCCGCCGGGAAATAGAGGGGCGCCACGGCTGCGCCGGGGGCCCCGAACGATGGGGGCTTGCTCGGAGATGGGACCATCTCGAGGCCCTCGCGGGCGATCGAGGAGCGGCCCGGCTCCGCCGGGCCGCGACGAGCGTGGGGGGATTGGGGGCCATGTCGGGGCCCCCATGTGAAAAAGGAAAACATGCCAGGTGAGTATGCGTTCGTCATGAAGGACCTGCGCAAGGTCGTCCCGCCCAAGCGGGAGATCTTGCGAGGCATCTGGCTGTCGTTCTTCCACGGCGCCAAGATCGGCGTCCTGGGTGCCAACGGAAGCGGCAAGTCGTCGCTGCTGCGCATCATGGCCGGCGCCGACGACGAGTTCCTCGGCGAGGCCTTCCCGGCCGCCGGACTCAACATCGGCCACCTGCCGCAAGAGCCGGCGCTCGATCCGACCAAGGACGTCCGCGGCAACGTCGAGGAGGGCGTCGCCGGCTCCCGCGCCCTGCTCACGCGCTTCGAGGAGGTCAGCGCCCGGCTGGGTGAGCCGCTGGCCGACGAGGAGATGGAGAAGCTGCTCGAGGAGCAGTCGCGCCTGCAAGATCGGATCGACGCGGTGAACGCCTGGGACCTCGACCGCACGGTCGAGATCGCCATGGATGCGCTGCGGGTGCCCCCGGGCGACGCCGCGGTCGGAACGATCTCGGGCGGCGAGCGCCGGCGGGTCGCGCTGTGCCGGCTCCTGCTGCAGAAGCCCGACATGCTGCTGCTCGACGAGCCGACCAACCACCTCGACGCCGAGTCGGTGGCGTGGCTCGAGCGCTATCTCAAGGACTACCCCGGCACCGTCGTGGCGATCACGCACGACCGCTACTTCCTGGACAACGTGGCCGGCTGGATCCTCGAGCTGGACCGCGGCCACGGTATCCCGTGGGAGGGCAACTACACGTCCTGGCTCGATCAGAAGCAGCACCGGCTGGCCCAGGAGGAGAAGGCCGACGCCGCCCGCCAGCGCACCCTGGAGCGCGAGCTGGAATGGGTGCGCATGGCGCCGCGCGCGCGGCAGGCCAAGAGCAAGGCGCGGCTGCAGGCCTACGAGGCCATGGTCGACGCGCCGTTCACCGAGCGCGCCGAGCGGCTGGAAATCGCCATCCCGCCCGGGCCGCGGCTCGGCGACCTCGTGGTGGAGGCCGACAACCTGAGCAAGGCGTACGGCGACCGCGTCCTCGTCGAGGGGCTCTCGTTCAAGCTGCCGCGCGGCGGTATCGTCGGCGTCATCGGGCCCAACGGAGCGGGCAAGACCACGCTGTTCCGCATGATCGCCGGGCAGGAGAAGCCCGACGGGGGCACACTGCGGGTGGGCGAGACGGTGAAGCTGGCCTACGTGGACCAGAGCCGCGACGCGCTCGACCCGGACAGGACGGTCTGGCAGGAGATCTCCGACGGCGCCGAGCTGCTCGACGTCGGCGGCCGCAAGCTCGCCTCGCGGGCGTACGTCGCCTCGTTCAACTTCAAGGGCACCGACCAGCAGAAGATGGTCGGCACGCTGTCGGGTGGCGAGCGCAACCGGCTGCACCTGGCCAGGATGCTCAGGAGCGGCGGCAACGTGCTGCTGCTCGACGAGCCCACCAACGACCTCGACGTCGACACGCTGCGCGCGCTCGAGGACGGGCTGCTGGAGTTCGCCGGCTGCGCGGTGGTGATCAGCCACGACCGCTGGTTCCTCGATCGCATCGCCACCCACATGCTGGCCTTCGAGGACGAGGGGCGGGTGGTGTGGTTCGAGGGCAACTACGCCGACTACGAGGCGGACCGCCGACGCCGTCTGGGCGCCGAGGCCGATCGGCCCCACCGCCTGCGCTTCAAGCGGCTGCCCGGACGCTGACCGTCACGCCGCCGGCGCCGGGCCCGCTCAGGGGCTGGCGCCGGAGCGCGGCTCCACGGCGCAGATCAGCACGTTGTCGCCGTCTCGTCGCACCCGGCGCAGGCTGACCTCACGGAAACGGGGGCGCAGCTGGGCGGCCACGGCATCGCCGTCGCCCCGGCGGTGCCGATTGATGACCAGCCGCCCGCCCGGCGCCACCAGCGCCACGAGGGCCTCGGCCAGGGGCAGGCCGCGCTCCGGGGGCGCCGCGTAGGCCGCGTCCTCCATCACGAAGTCGAAGCCGCGCCCGACCTGTGCCAGCCACGGCACGACCCGCTCGGCGTCTCCGCACAGGAACTCCAGCCCGCCCAGCTCCCCCAGCCCGAACCAGTCGCAGGCCACCTTGACGATCATCGGGTCCCGCTCGATCACCGCCACCTCCCGCGGCCGCGCCAGTCGCGTGAGCAGATGAACCTGGGTGCCGCCCCCCAACCCGACGAGCAGGACCCGCGGCCGCGCCGGCAACCCTCCCATCACCAGCGCGTGCCACCAGTATTCCCCCTTCAGCCTCGACCAGTCCCCATCGAGCGGGTAAATCGACAGGATGTCCCCGCCGCAGACCAACCGCCGCTCGTGCTTGTAGTCGACGACCCGGATCCGCCCGGTGAGCGCCGTTCGCGCCTCGAACACCGTCCGCGACTGCCTCGCGCGCGCGGAAGGCCCGGCCGCGCCAGGCTCCCCGGCGCCCGTGGCGTCGGCTCGGTTCGAGTCGGCTTTGCCGGCGCCGTCGATGGACTCGGGGGAGGCAGGCGCGAGCGGGCCGTCAGGCCCGCGGCGCCGTCGGAAGGGGGACGAAGTCCCCCTCCGAGCTAGCGTGGCTGCATCCGGATGGCGCCGTCGAGCCGGATCGTCTCCCCGTTCAGCATCACGTTGGTGATGACGTGGGCCACGAGCGCGGCGTACTCGTCCGGCTGGCCGAGGCGCTTGGGGAACGGCACCTGGTTGGCGAGCGAGGCGCGGACCGGCTCCGGGAGCGTGCCCAGCAGCGGCGTCTCGAAGATCCCCGGCGCGATGGTGACGACGCGGATGCCCTGCTCGGCGAGGTCACGCGCCACCGGCAGCGTCAGCCCCACGATGCCGCCCTTGGAGGCCGAGTAGGCGGCCTGGCCGATCTGGCCGTCGAAGGCGGCGACCGAGGCGGTGTTGATGACGACGCCGCGCTCGCCGTCGGCGGTGGGCGGGTTGCGGGCCATGTGGGCGGCGGCCAAGCGGATGCAGTTGAAGGTGCCGATCAGGTTCACCTGGATGACCCGGGTGAAGTCCTCGAGCCGCGCCGGGCCGGCCTTGCCGTAGGTCTTCATCGCCGTGCCGATCCCCGCGCAGTTCACCAGGACGTTGAGGCCCCCGCACTCCGCGCCGGCGCGGTCGAGGGCCGCCGCGACCTCGTCGGCGCTCGTCACGTCGGCGGGCGTGAAGACGGCGGCGGCCCCGAGGCTCTTGGCCACGTCGGCGCCGGCCGAGGCCGGCCGGTCGAGCAGCGCGACGCGGGCGCCCGCCGCGGCCAGCCGGGTCGCGGTGGCCCGGCCCAGTCCCGAGGCGCCACCGGTGATGACCGCTTTGACCGCGCTCAGCTCCATGGGCGTGGGTCCTCCTGACCGGCGCATTCTAGCCGATGCGGAAAGGTTTGCCCACGCCGGCGCGCTTTGGTCGTCGCCGCGGACGGCGGGATCGCGGTATGCTGGTGCCCGGCCGCCATGCGCACGGGCTACTCACCCTCCCACTCCCGGCGGATCCTCTGCGTGTATCCACGCTACGCGCGCTCGTTCGGCACGTTCCAGCACGCGTACGAGTTCTTCGGCGGGCGCGTGCGCGCCTTCATGCCGCCCCAGGGCCTGCTGGTCGTGGCCGCCTACCTGCCGGAGGCCTGGTCGGTACGCTTCGTCGACGAAAACTCGCGCGCGGCGACCGCCGAGGACTTCCGGTGGGCGGACGCCGTCTTCGTGTCCGGCATGCACATCCAGCGGGCGCAGATCCACGACGTCATCGCGCGGGCGCACGGGCACGGGCGTCCGGTGGTCGTGGGGGGGCCGTCGGTGTCCGGGTGTCCCGAGTACTATCCCGACGCCGACGCCGTGCACCTGGGTGAGCTGGGCGACGCCACCGACCGCCTGATCGAGCACCTCGACCACCACCCCGGGCGGCCGCCGCACCAGCTGCGATTCGAGACGACCGAGCGGCTGCCGCTGGCCGGATTTCCGACGCCGGCCTACGGGCTGGTCCCGTTGCGCGAGTACTTCATCGCCAATATCCAGTTCTCGAGCGGCTGCCCCTACTCGTGCGAGTTCTGCGACATCCCGGCGCTGTACGGGCGCAACCCGCGTCTCAAGACGCCGGCGCAGGTGCTCGCCGAGCTGGACCTGATCGCGGCGGCCGGCTGCACCAGCGTGTACTTCGTCGACGACAACTTCATCGGCAATCAGAAGGCGGCGCTGGAGCTGCTGCCCCACCTCGTCGAGTGGCAGGTGCGCAACCGATACCCGCTGCGCTTCGCCTGCGAGGCGACCCTCAACATCGCCAAGAACGAGCGCGTGCTCGAGCTGATGCGGGAGGCCGGCTTCATCACGGTGTTCTGCGGCATCGAGACCCCCGAGCCGGAAGCGCTGCACGCCATGTCCAAGGACCAGAACCTCCGCATGCCCATCCTGGACTCGGTGGCGCGCCTCAACAGCTACGGCCTGGAGGTCGTGTCCGGCATCATCCTGGGTCTCGACACCGACAAGCCCGACACGGCCGAGCGCCTCATCGAGTTCATCCACGCCTCGCGCATTCCCATGCTGACGGTCAACGTGCTCTACGCCCTGCCCAAGACGCCGCTGTGGCGCCGGCTGGAGGCGGAGGGGCGGCTGGTGCCCGACGATGGGCGGGAGTCGAACGTCGCCTTCAAACTGCCGTACGAGACGGTGCTCGCCATGTGGCGCCGCTGCATCAGCGCCGCCTACGCGCCGGAGGCCGTGTACGCGCGGTACGCGCACAACATCGCCCACACCTTCCAGCGGCGCAAGCGGTACCCGGCAAATCCGCAGCGGGCGTCGTGGGCGAACGTGCGCATGGGCATCGGCATCCTGGCCCGGCTGATCTGGCGCGTCGGCGTGCTCGGCGACTATCGCCGGACGTTCTGGCGGCTGGCGTGGCCGGCGCTGAAGGCAGGTGACATCGAGCCGCTGATCCATGCGGCGATCGTGAGCCATCACCTGATCGCGTTCACGCGGGACTGCCTGCGGGGGCGGGGCGAGTCGTCGTTCTACGCCTCGGCCAGCCTGGGCGGCCCCGAACGGCCCTCTCCGCCCCCCTCGGCCCGGCGCATCGCGGCGTAGCCGCGTCGCGCCGGGATCACCGCCGCGACGGCGGCCGCGCCGTCCGGTCGCTCACGCCGCTTCGGCCGTGTGCGCCCAGAAATCGTCGTCGCGATCGTGTTGCGCCAGCCGGGGTGGAACTTTCTTCCTGTGGAAGAAGTCGCACATGATCCGGTTGGCGACCGCCCAGTCATCGCCGTACACACAGTGGTGATGCGGGCACAGCGCCGCGTCACCGGAAAGCTGTAGACCGCACGAGGCGCACAGACTCATGGTCGACCGTTGAAGCGAAGCCTGTGCCAACTCGCGGGATGGCCTCGGCTCGCCACATCGTGCTTGGCCCTCGCCGCTCGATGCCGTAGAGTGCGTGCGTCGTTCGGGCGACATGGAGGATGCGAGGAGGAGCCGCGCATGCGGTTAGGGCTGTGGGTCGCGTTTTTCGTGGTCTCCAATCTGTTGGGCGTGGAGGTGTTCAAGGCAGCCGTCACGCTGCCGTGGGACGAAGCGCTCGTGCCGGGATTGCTGACGGTGCCGCTGGTGGCCCTCTCCGCGCTGGGTGCGACCCGGATCGTCGCGACCTGGCACCGGTCCGACGAGTAGCTTCTACAATCGCACTCCGTGGCATCCAGTGTGCAGCTCTGTCCATCGAGTGGGCGTGTGCCTTCCACGTTCACCACCTGAAAGGAGTGCCGCGATGGACATTCTGCTGTGGATCGTGTTCGGCTTGGTGGTGGGCCTCGTCGCAAAGCTCATCATGCCGGGGTCGGACCCGGGCGGGATCATTCTCACGGTCGTGCTCGGCATCGTCGGCGCCATGCTTGGCGGCTGGCTGGGCCGCGTGATGGGTCTCTATCGGGAGGGGGAGGCGGCCGGGTTCATCATGGCCGTCGTCGGCGCGATCGTCGTGCTCGCCCTTTACCGCCTCGTGATGCCGGGTCGCACTCGGATCTGACCTGATGGGGGGCCCCGAAAGGGCCCCCCAAGCCCCCCGACGCTCGTCGCGCCCCGGCGAAGCCGGGACGCTCCTCGATCCCGCCGCGCGGTTGTCGAGGGGGCCCCGAAAGGGCCTCCCAAGCCCCCCGGCGTGTGAATCGCTGGTAACACCGCGCTCCTGGGCCAGGCCGGCGATCAGCTTGCCCAGGCTACCACGCCCCGAGAACCGGTAGCCCC